>JBBIPM010000136.1:0-2019 GCA_037442865.1 Candidatus Woesearchaeota archaeon | reverse complement strand
GGGTTCGGTGTCGAACCCCGCGATAGAGAAAAAGAAGGAAACGGTCGATCGCGCCGATGACCCCGTGCGCATGTATCTGCGCGAAATGGGTGCGGTCGAACTGCTGTCGCGCGAGGGCGAAATCGCCATCGCCAAGCGAATCGAGGCGGGCCGCGAGACGATGATCCGCGCGCTCTGCGAAAGCTCGCTCACCTTTGAAGCGATCACCGTCTGGCGCGACGAACTGAAGGACGGCCGCGTCCTTCTCCGCGACATCATCGACCTCGACGCGACCTATGGCGGCGGCCCGGAAGCGCGCCCCGACATGACGCAGCCCGAGATCGCCGCGCGCGTCCAGAAGGAAGAAGCCGAGCGCCTTGAGGAAGCCGTCCCCGAGGGCGATGACGAAGACGAATTCGACGAAGGCGCCCTCTCGCTCTCCGCGATGGAGGCGGAACTCCGCGACGGCGTCATGGAGACCTTCGACGCAATTTCCGAGGACTACAAGAAACTCCGCCGCCTGCAGGACATCATGATCGAGGAGGAGCTGAAAGGCTCCGAGCTTTCGTCAAGCCAGGGCAAGCGCTTCAAGAAGCTGCAAAAAGAGATCGTCGAGCGCGTGCGCTCGGTCCGTCTCAACAACCAGCGCATCGAAGCGCTCGTCGAGCAGCTTTACGACATCAACCGCCGGCTGATGGCGCTCGAAGGAAAGCTCGTGCGCCTTGCGGACAATTACGGCGTCAACCGCCGCGACTTCCTAAATGAATATCTCGGCCACGAGCTTGATCCCGACTGGCTCGAGCGCCTGCGCGAAAAGCCCGGCAAGGGCTGGAAAAACTTCACGACGAAGGGCGAGAAGTCGATCGTCCAGCTGCGCGAGGAGATCGGCAAGCTCGCGACCGAAACGGGCCTCACCGTCAAGGATTTCCGCCGCATCGTGCAGACGGTGCAAAAGGGCGAGCGCGAAGCGCGCATCGCCAAGAAGGAGATGGTCGAGGCGAACCTTCGCCTCGTCATCTCGATCGCCAAGAAATACACGAATCGCGGCCTCCAGTTCCTCGACCTCATCCAGGAAGGGAACATCGGCCTGATGAAGGCGGTCGACAAGTTCGAATACCGGCGCGGCTACAAGTTTTCGACCTACGCCACCTGGTGGATCCGGCAGGCGATCACGCGCTCGATCGCCGATCAGGCGCGCACGATCCGCATTCCCGTCCACATGATCGAGACGATCAACAAGATCGTCCGCACCTCGCGCCAGATGCTGCACGAGATCGGCCGCGAGCCGACGCCGGAAGAGCTTGCTGAGAAGCTCTCCATGCCGCTCGAAAAAGTCAGGAAGGTGATGAAGATCGCCAAGGAGCCGATCTCCCTCGAAACGCCGATCGGCGACGAGGAAGACAGCCACCTCGGCGATTTCATCGAGGACAAGAACACGATCCTGCCGATCGACGCGGCGATCCAGTCGAACCTCCGCGAAACGACGACGCGCGTGCTGGCGTCATTGACCCCGCGCGAGGAACGCGTGCTGCGCATGCGCTTCGGCATCGGCATGAACACCGACCACACTTTGGAAGAAGTGGGTCAACAGTTCTCGGTCACCCGCGAGCGCATCCGCCAGATCGAAGCGAAGGCGCTCAGGAAGCTGAAGCACCCGAGCAGGTCGAGAAAGCTGCGGTCGTTCCTCGATAATTAGCCAGCTTTTTAAATAGTGAGCGGTTCTTCATGAGCGCAGTAATTGCCGGCGAATTAAAGCCACAACTGAAGCTTCCTGCGTATCCTGCATATGTCTTTCCAACCATCACTGTAATCCGAAACAAGGGCGGATCCGCGACAATTGAAGAGATCGAGGACGGAGTTGCTGATCTCATGAAGCTTTCAGCAGAAGTGCTGGAAGTTCCGCATGGAGAAACAAACCGAACGGAATTTCAATATAAGCTCGCTTGGGTAAGAACATATTTAAGGAAAGCCGGAGCGTTAGAGAATAGCGAACGCGGCGTTTGGTCCCTCACTGACTTCGGTGAGCGAATGACCGAAGGT
>JBBIPM010000135.1:0-2050 GCA_037442865.1 Candidatus Woesearchaeota archaeon | reverse complement strand
GTAAGCGTCAATTACACCCCGTTAGCCGCCGCATAGCTCTTTGGATCCAAGCGGTAGGGTAACAAGGCGTGCTTCTCAGATAGAGAGCCGCAACGCGGCAGGTTTTCAAACAAGTGCGATAGATAGGCATACGGCTCATGGCCGTTTGCCTTCGCCGTTTCGATTAAGCTGTACAAGGCCGCGCTCGAGTGGGCGCCGAGCTGACTACCGGAGAACAACCAGTTCTTCCTGCCGATCACAAAGGGCCGGATGGCGTTCTCGATCGCGTTCGTATCGGGTGTCATGAGCTCGTGCTTGAGGTAACGCTCGGCCCGCGGTAACACCTTCGCGGCATACGAGGCGGCCTTGCCCAGCGCGCTCTGCGGCGCAGTGTCCAAGAGCCGCGCGTCAAGCCAGGAGCGGAACTCGGCGATGATCGGCAAGGCGCGGTATTCTCTCGTGCCGACGAACTCGGCGGCGGCGAGCTTCCCGGCGTTCATCCGCTCGCGGAGCGTCGACTCGACGGCGTACAACTTGGCGATCGTATCGATGACGTCCTTGGCCCGGCCGGTCTTGCCCGCCGTCTCCCAGGCTTCGACGAACTTGCGCCGGATATGGGCGAAGCAACCGACGTGATCAATGCCGTCACGACCGTCCAGGTGATCATAGCCGGCGTAGCCGTCGGTCTGGAGGAACCCGCGGTAACCCTTGAGCAGCGTATCGGCGAACGAGCCCGAGCGCGAGGCGTTCCAGGCGAAGCGCACGATCGGCTTATCGCCTGAAAAACCGCGCATGGCCCACATGTACGACTTCCCCGGCGGGCCTTCGCCGTGCTTCAAGACCTGCACAGTCGTCTCATCCATGAGTATCACCGGCGAAGCGAGTACGTCGCCGTTCATCGCCTCGGTGAGGTCGCCGATGGCCCTGGCCGCGCCGATGGCCAGATTCGACAGCGTTTGGCGCGACACCGAGAGGCCCGAGCGCTCGAGCATCTTGGCCATGCGGTAGAACGGCACCGCGTCGGCGTACTTTCCGGTGATGAAGAACGCGATGGAGCCGTTTGAAAAATCGCTGCCCGGTATGATCTTCGCAGGGCCTGGAGCGCTCAAGACGCTCGGCGCGCCCGAGGCCGCGAAGCCGTCGCAGTGGCAGGGGCCGTAGACTTTCCTAACGTGTACGGTCTTCTCGATGTGCGCGGGGATCAGTCGATACTCGCTCGAGCGCTCTTCGCCGATGGCGGGCCGCTCGTCGTTGCACGAGGGGCAGGCGCGTTCTTCGCGGGATAGTTCGTGGATAATCTCGTGGACCGGTAGATTGTCGTCCTTCGTCTTGCGGCCGCGCTTAGCGCGTTCGTGGGCCGGGACGGCGACTTTCTCAACGACTGGCGGCGCGGCGGGATCCTGGAAAGCCTCGGCCTCGTCGAAGAGGCGGTTCTGCTTGTCGTCCTCCGCCGTGTATTGCTCGCTCTTCCGCCCGAAGTAGCGCATTTCAAGCGCTCTATACTTCTCGTTAGCCCACTGTAGTTCCGAGTTCAGGGTGGCGATCTTCTGGGAATATTCTGTAACGAGCGCCTTGAGGGCCTCGATGTCGTTCGGTAGTTCGGCGCTCTGCATGAGGAAATTCTATCATGGCAGAATTCCTTATGCAAGTATAACTTAGCCGGCCGAACGATAGACTATGGGTCTGTGTTCTTTCCAGACGTCTATCCCCCGGAGGAGGAGAAGAACCTTCTCTCGATCCAGCTCCCTGAGCTCTTGGTCGTCTTTTGGCCAGGGGAAGTTGTCTCGTTCAAGCCGTTTCTGCCAGAGGCAGAAGCCGTTACGATCCCAGTAAAGTATCTTCACGACGTGGCGAGTCTTGCCGCAGAAGAGAAAGTAGCTACCGTCGAACGGTCCTGCCGTTCGCAGCTCCTGTACGAGCGCGGATAGCCCGTTGATCTGCTTACGCATATCGGTGAACCCAAGCTTGATGAACACCTTCTTGCCTTCGGCCAACTCCATTTTGATACCTCCGCAGGGAAGGTACGTTGAAATCTTGCCGTCGTCATGATGGGGTGAAATTGACGCTTACG
>JBBIPM010000134.1:0-2082 GCA_037442865.1 Candidatus Woesearchaeota archaeon | reverse complement strand
CGACAGCTCCCAGATCCGGGGCGACCTCGGCTGGCGCCCCCGCTGGGAATTCCCGCGCGGCCTCCAGTCCACCATCGACTGGTACCGCGACAACGGGTGGCTATAGGTCAGCCGAGGGCGGCTGACTCACACGCGTCGGTGGAGATTGCGAGAAGGGCTGATAGGGGTAGGGAGAGGCTTTCGCCTCCCCCTCCCTCCGAACCGGACTGGCGGGTCTCCCGCATCCGGCTCTCCAGTCGGTGAGTTACCGTCTTGCGGACTGGACTGCGAGCTTGCGGGCTGTCGTCATGGAGAACAGCCCCAGTTCGTGGAAGTAGGCGTTGGGCCATTTCCTGTGTGAGTGGCCGTAACCGTGGCCCTGGCCCTTGTGGCGCTTGCGCAGGATGCTTCTCAGCCGCATCCGCACCCATCCGTCCAGCCGTTCCAGTACGTTGGGGATGCTGTGCTTGAAGTATTCAAACCAGCCTCGCAGCGTTCTGTTCACGTTGGCGATGATGCGCTCCATGGACTCGCCGTTGGTCCGGCTCGTTTTCGCGCGGATCGTTTCCTTCAGTTTCTCTTCGCTCTTCTTGCGCGGCCACTTCATGCCGCGTTCGAAGTGATAGCCGAGGAAGTCGAATCCGCCTCGCTCGGCGGCGTTGACGATCCGGGTTTTCTCCGGGTGGAGGGTCAGTCCCGCGCCCTTCATCCATTCCTTCACCCGCTCCAGCACCTCGATGGCTTCCTCCTCGCTGTCGCATAGCAGCACGAAGTCGTCCGCGTAGCGCACCATCTGCTTGCCCGCCGCCGCCATGGCGTGATCCAGCGGGTCCAGATAGATGTTCGACAGCAGCGGGCTGATGATGGCCCCCTGCGGAGAGCCCGCCTCGGGAGTCCATTCCTTCAGTCCGTCGAGGATTTCCGCCTTGAGGTACTTTTCGATCAGGTTGAGGACCGTGCCGTCGCTGACCTTTCTTTTCACGAGCTCCATCAGCCGGTCGTGGGGGATCGAGTCGAAGTAGCCTTTGATGTCGGCGTCCACGACCCATGTCTTTCCCGCGTCCAGCAGCTCGTTCACGCGTCGCAGTGCGTCCTTGCACGACCGTCCCGGACGGAAGCCGTAGCTCTGTTCGGCGAAGTCGCGCTCGAAGATCGGCTCCAGCACGAGGAGAAGCGCTCCCTGCACCACGCGGTCCCTCAGCGTCGGGATTCCCAGCGGTCTCAGTTCCTTGCTTCCCGCCTTTGGAATCCACACCCGGCGGATCTTCTGCGGGTAGTATCGTCCCTCCCGCAGCGCCGCCGAGATCGCATCGAGGTTTCGTTGCGCGTCGCGCTCGAAGCGCCCCATCGTCATGCCGTCCACTCCGGCGCTCCCCTTGTTGGCCCGTACCCGCAGCCACGAAGAGGTGAGCGTCGCCGGAGCGTACACCTTGTCCCACAGGGCAAACCACTTGCCGCCCTTCACCCCTCTTTCGAGGGCGTCCAGCATGCGAGGTGTCCAGACCGCCGCTTCCGTCCACGTCCAGCGATTCCGCGCAGTGAGCCCGGAGGCCTTGCCCGGTTCATCGTGGACGTCTCCCACTTGCATAGACCCCTCGGGGTCACTGTCGCGAGTTTCCATGCAGCCATCCTTTCGCATCGCATTCACCTTCCTGCGCCCCTTCGCTCCACGGGCATTACCCCGCTTCCCCGCTACTATGGGCGCTCTGACTCCCTGCGGCATCCAGACCACCGCAGGGTCTCCCTGCTTCACGACACTCCACCTTCGCGCCGCTCCGCCTCCAACCACCCCATGCCCCGCCGGCGTCGCTTTCACATGGTCTTCAGCGCGCCGGCTTGATTCCAGGTTTCCCCTTTCGGCAGCAGGTTCACCGGGGACATCAGGCCGAATCGAGTTCGTCTTCTACGGATCGGTGCTTCGCCTCGCGTTGCTCTCCACACCGCCTCTCGACGGCGCAGTTACGGTCGGCTAATGGCCCCGACCATGGGCCATACGGGGACTTCCACCCCGCCAGTGAAGTGCGCTCGCAGGCGCACTGCCGCAGGCGGCCCGCCTGCATAGCCCCGGCTGGTCCTCCCGCCAACCCATGCACCCGGGCCGGG
>JBBIPM010000133.1:0-2121 GCA_037442865.1 Candidatus Woesearchaeota archaeon | reverse complement strand
AGTGCTCATCGAGAAACGCGGCGGCGCGCCGATAGCTGAGCCGGTACGCTTCGCGGATCGCCAAGCCGAGCACGAGCTCGGCTGTCGTGTACCACATCACGCCCTGTCGTTGAATGTAGCGCGGCACGCCTGCTGCGCAGAGATGAGCCCTAATTTTATTAATCAGTCGTCGCTTCCCGCTCATCGGAGAACCTCCCTACAAGGTTCTCCCCCGCCCACACGGGCGGGTTTAACAATTTAACGAGAATGTTCTACACGGCCCCCCGTCGGCCGCGAAGAACGTCTCGTCGGGCGCACAGTTCTGGCGCCCGGATTCTCCGAATCCTTGGCGCCCCGGCGCCATGGGGATCCGCTCATGCTTCCTGCATGTAGGCGACGACGACTTCGATGATCTTCCGCACGGTGGGGTTGCACCCCTTGAACGCGATCCGGTCGAGCGCTTCTGGGCCGTGCTCCCTGATGCACTGGCTGATGAGCGCGTGGATAAATGATTGCGTCGCGCCGTCGACGCCGGTGAAATCGATGATGATCTCCTCTTCTCGCGCGAGTGCTGGCTGGAGCCGTTCCACTCTGAGCCGTTGCGCCACGTCCTTGTCCTGCGCGAACCTCCCGGCCTGTTCCTCGATGTCGATTCTCATATGAACCTCGCCTCTCGTTTCGTCCGCTTCCGTTCCCTGATGCTCTTCGTGTAGGCCTCCTTGATGAGATCGAGGAGGTGCGTGAACTCTTCTGTCTCGTTGAGCTGGAGGTCGATGCCGACGACGGTGCCTCTCCAGCGGGGCAGGCCGCGTCTCGTGGTGTGACGGTCGTCGAAGGGGTCGCCGCGGAGCCGTGGCCGCTTGGCGGTGCTCTTGAGCAGCTTATAGCACGCGTCGCCACTGTAGATGAGCAGGTGGTCTTTGTTGATGGCCGCGAGGCTCTTGATGAAGAAGAGGCCGGCTCCGGCGTTGTATGCGGTGCCCCCTTCTGCGCGCGTCGTTCCCGTGATGCCGGGCATGAGCGCGAGCCGGATGGCGGCCACGTCGTCCTCTGTCGGGTGGGCTCGTCGGATGCTCTGCCGGATCCCGATGCCCCTGTCGGCGATGCCGAGCCTGATGGTGTTGCTGCTCTTGGAGTATTGGGCGCAGACGATCGCGCCGGCGTCCGTCTCGGCGTGTTCGAGGACGTTCCTGATCAGCTCGCTCACCACGTACTTGATCGGCTCCGCGTGTCGTTCCTCGAGATGGAGGAGCGGAATCATCTCGGTGAGGAACCCTCGGAACTCCTTCCCTTCCTTGATGATGGTGAGCGGGATGAACCTGCCGGCCGGTTCGTGGGCGGTGATGCTGATGCCCGATCCGATCTTGCAGTGGGTGAAGAGGCCCATCCGTTCGAGGTAGTGGGCTGATTTCGCCGTGAGGGGTTCGCAGATCACGTTCCTCGCTTCCCGTCCCAGCGCGGCGGCCATGGCGAGCACGACGGGGTGGATAGAGATCCATCGCCTGTTCGCCGTGATCGTGAGGTCTGGCCCTTCCAGGTCGAGGCTCTTGAGGAACGGGTCGATGTTGCCGAGGAAGGCGCTGTTCGGGAGGTGGAGGTGCATACGTGTGGGAGGTCGCGATTATTTATAAAGTTTCTCCGGGATTTCTATAGAAAATAATTCTTCCCGGGATTCCCGGTGAATCTGCTGGCGTTACGTTCGCGCCCTTGTCGCACGCGGGGCGGCTCCGGGAAAATCCCTCGCTTGATGTACTCGTTCACGGTCTTCGAGGAGACCCCCAGCCGCTTCGCGGCGTCGGCGAGTGTCACGTGGTCGACACTGTTCACTCTGATCATACCTGCGAGACCCTCCTCCAGGGTAGGTCCTCCAGAACCGTTTGTCAATACGCAACCTCCACTGAGGTTCTGACCTCTGAAACCACTTGTACGCGCTCCCCTTGCTCAGTGGCCATTCTCCTCACTTCTGCCCGTCCGTGGTCGCTGCGTTCCCAGGTTTCGGCCCTGGCCGGCTCCGTCTCACTGCCCGCCCACCCGCCCTCTGAGGGGTTGCTTTCACCATTCGTTTTCACCATTCTTAAGTGGTCAGGAACCGAAAGGTTTATATACTCAGGCGTCTCAAGGAGGGGGTAAGATTATCCTTGA
>JBBIPM010000132.1:0-2202 GCA_037442865.1 Candidatus Woesearchaeota archaeon | reverse complement strand
CTTCCCGAGGTAGGAGGCCAAGGTGCGGGCCTTGGTCGGCGATTCCACGATCACGATGTCCTTCGGCATGGCTTCAGGCGCGCATTATCGGATGGACCGTAACAGGCCGCAAGGACGGGGACGCCAAAGAAGAAGAGCCCCGGCCGCGACGGCCGGGGCTCCGTGTACGTTTCTCAGCTTCAGTACTCCGGCGGAGGAGGCGGCATCATGTCCTTTCTCTCCTCCTTGATCTCCGCCACCAGCGCCTCGGTGGTGAGGAGCATCCCGGCGATCGAGGCGGCGTTCTGGAGCGCGGATCGTGTGACCTTCGTCGGGTCAATGATCCCCGCTTCGAACATATCGCGGAACTCCTCGGTCTCAACGTCGAAACCGATCGCGTCCTTCTCTTTCTTGAGCTGCTCGACGATCACCGCTCCCTCAAATCCCGCGTTCTCCGCAAGCTGCCGGGTGGGGAGTTCGATCGCCTTCCTCAGGAGCTGAACGCCGACCTTCTCGTCGCCTTCGAGCTCCTTCTCCAGCTTCCCGAGGGTCTTCAGCGTGCGCAGGAGGGCCACCCCGCCCCCGGGGAGGATTCCCTCGTCCACGGCGGCCTTCGTCGCCTCGAGGGCGTCCTCCATGCGGTGCTTCTTCTCCTCAAGCTCGGTTTCCGTCGCCGCACCGACCTTGATCACCGCGACGCCGCCGGCGAGCTTGGCCTTCCGTTCCTCGAGCTTCTCCCGATCGTAGTCGGAGTCGGTGCCCTTGATCTGCTCTTCGATCTGCTCGACGCGGGCCTTGATGGCATCAGAGTTGCCTTTCCCTCCAATGATCGTCGTGTCCTCGTGGTCCACTCGGACACGCTCCGCGCGGCCGAGCATGTCGAGGGTGGTGTTCTTGATCTCCATCCCCGCGTCCTCGGCGACCACAACGCCGCCGGTAAGAACGGCCACGTCTTCGAGCATCGCCTTGCGTCGGTCCCCGAACCCCGGAGCCTTCACCGCGCAGGAAGAGAGCGTACCCTTGAGCTTGTTCAGCACCAAAGTGGACAGGGCTTCGCCTGTGACATCCTTGGCAATGATGAGGAGGGGCTTCCCAGTCTGGGCGATCTTCTCCAGCAGCGGGATCGTCTCCATCGCGTTCTTCAGCTCGCGATCCGTGACGAGGATATACGGGTTCTCGAGCTCGACCTCCATCTTCTTGGGGTTGGTGACGAAGTACGGGGAGATGTACTCGCGGTCGAACTGCATCCCCTCCACGACTTCGTAGTGGGTGTCGATCGTGTCCGAGTCTTCAACAGTGATAACTCCCGCCTCGCCGACCTCCTCCATCGCGTCGGCGATGACGCGACCGATCTCCGGGTCGTGGGCGGTGATCGAGGCCACCTGGGCCGTCTCGGCCTTGGTGGAGAGCTTGCGCGACATCTTCGTGAGCTCGTCCACCACCGCCTTGACGCCCTTCTCCATCCCCCGCTTGAGGGCCATCGGGTTCGCCCCGGCGGCGACCATCTTGAATCCCTCCTTGAGGAGGGCGTGGGCGAGGACGGTGGCGGTGGTCGTCCCGTCGCCCGCGACGTCGTTCGTCTTGGAGGCGACCTCTTTCACGAGCTGCGCCCCCATGTTCTCGAACGGATCCTTGTACTCCTGCTCCTCGGCGATCGTGACCCCATCGTCCACGATGTCGGGGGAGCCGAACTTCTTCTCGATCGCGACGTGGCGCCCGCGGGGGCCCAAGGTCACCCGCACCACGCTCGCCAGCTTCTCGACCCCCGTCAGTACCTTGCGACGTGCTTCTTCTCCGAATGCGACTTCTTTGGCCGCCATGGTCTCCTCCTAGCCTTCGACAACCGCGAGGACGTCGGTGGTCTTCACAAGCATGTGCTTCTCCTCGCCGATGCGAATCTCTGTCCCCGAATAGGCAGAGATCAACACCGTATCCCCTACCTTCATCTCGAACTTCTCGCCGGTTCCGAGGGCGACCACTTCGCCCTTAACCGCTTTCTCGTCCTTCACCGACTCAGGAAGGACGATCCCTCCCGCTGTGCGGCGCTCCTCCTCCTCGATCTTCTTGACGAGGATCCGATTGCCCAAAGGTTTCACCTTCATCGGCACCTCCTTGGTGTGGGTTTAGCACTCAGGGGTACTGGCTGCTAACCATGAGGATTGTACCGGCCCTCTCTGTTGGGTCAAGGTTGCCTCCTCAAAGCGGGAAACGGTACAGTATCCT
>JBBIPM010000131.1:0-2202 GCA_037442865.1 Candidatus Woesearchaeota archaeon | reverse complement strand
CGGCATCGTCCCGATAGGACTCGACGAGTTGGACGTAGCGGCGTGTTCCTGATGTAGTGATCTTCACAAACATGCCGCTACTTTATCAGCGGGAGTAGCAACGTCATAAAAGGCGGTATTCAGCATGACGTGCCACCACATGAACTTTTGAAAACGGCAGCGGGAACCCGCGTAAACACTGGGAAGTCAGTTCGGAAATCGCGAAAAATCGGGTTTAACTGTCGAACCCCGGGGCTCCACGCCGGTGCCTGTTTCCAGGCGCCCGCCACCGCGGCCATGACGGCCAATGACCTCGTCGATACCGTCGGCTGGCCGGCTGAAGGGCAAGAGGGCTGTGGTAATTCCTCTTGAAGTTATCTGCGTCCAGGAAGATCTGGCACCTCAAAGTCCTTCGTAATAGCTCCTCACCTTTTCCGCCATCAGCTCACGGCGACACTTCAGGAAGTCCTCGAACTGCGCCACATCCATGTCCACGATGGTCTCCGGCACACAGTTGGCGGCGAGGTTGCTTTTGAGCGTCTGTTCATCGGCGATCGCGCCATACTTCATCGGCCCACCGTTGCATTGGGTCTGGATGTCGGCGAAGTAGGCACGCGGTGGCTTGTTGCCGATCTTGATGTTGATCTCCTCCTGCGTGTAGGCGTAGTTGGCGATCTGGTTGTATTGGCTGCGCGTGAGGCCGGCCTTCTTCAGGAGGTCACGCGGGAAGATGTGATGGATGTCCCCCAAGTGGCTCACCAGCTCGCGCACCGTGATGTCCTTGGAGAGCAGGCCCTTGTCGTTGGCGCGCACCTGGGCGGCGACGAAAACCCAGAAGTAAGGGCTGCTGGTGCCCGATGTCTCGAATTGCTGCACGAGGCCGACTTCCCAGAAAGCCTGCGACAGCTCGGCCTGTTCCACCCTGGCCAGGATGTCCGCGAAGTCTCCCGCCGCGATCTGGCGGATGTCCTTGTCGAATTGGGTCTCTGCGGAACCGGAATAGCGGCCCGTCAGCACCGACATGACGAACCAGCGCCGCACGAAGGACTCGATCAAGCCATCTTGCACACCCTGGGACCGCAGCCGCAGATAGACGGTGTAGGCGAAGTTCAAAGCCCCTTGGGTGCGGATCATCGGGCTGGTGATGAATCCCGCCGACTTGATGATCATCACGAAGCGCTTGAAGTGGGACTCGTTGATGAAGTCGAGCACGCCGTCGTTCAGCTTGGCGAACGACGCTTCGGCAATCGCCTCCTCGTAGTTCTTCGTCTCGAAGTTGCGGCCCGAGAGCAGGCTTACCAAATCGGCCAGCTTGCCGCGCCCGAACTCGCTGGTGAACGCCACCCGCAGCAGGTCGTTGTAGCTGGGGTCGTAGAGGTCGTCGTTCTCGTTGCGCAGCCAGGCCATCTTCTGGAAGTAAGGCGACGCCGCGAACTCGGGATCGTTGTCCTTGATGAAGCCATGGAACTCCGGCGCCACCGCCAGGTGGCAGAAGTAGTCGATGCACTTCCTGAGCTGCTGGCCACCGTAGCGCAGATCTGCGGCGATCTTGGACATGACGAAGTCCGCCTGCGACAGCACCGTGCCCTTGGAGTTGATGCGGATGAAGATTTCCGTGACCGTCTCGATGTCGAGGTCGTGGGACAGCTCGATGAGGCCGATCTGCTTCTTGGCGATGTCAGCCAGATTCCGGAGGTTGTCCTTAACCTTGGCCTTATCGGCGCCTGAATTGGCGGCAAGGTAGTCTTCGACCGCATCGAACAAGTCGGTTTGCCCGCTCACAATCGGCGAGACATCCGCGATCCAGGCCGCATTCTTAGCGATAGCCGGGTTGCTTACCTCGAAGCGTTCCTCGGTGGGATGGAAGGCAATCGAGATGCGCACCTTCCTGTATTCCTTGTTGACCACGAGCTGGCCCAGCACGGCTGCCGTCAGGGCCGTGATGCGCTGCTGGCCATCGATCAGGATCATCTTGCCCGAGGCCGTGCTGCCGTCCTTCAGCTTCACATCCGGGTTGCGCCAGGCAATCAGGTAGCCGACGGGGAAGCCCTGGTAGAGCGAGTCGAGCAGGTCGCGCACCTGGGAGGCGTCCCAGACGAAGGGCCGCTGGATTTCCGGGATGGCGATCTCACCCTCGCGGACCTTGGCCAGGATGCTCTCGATGAGGTATTGGTTGACGGCGTATTTTTGGGTTTTCACGCTTCTCTCCCTGCTGTTCTAGTG
>JBBIPM010000130.1:0-2233 GCA_037442865.1 Candidatus Woesearchaeota archaeon | reverse complement strand
CTCTTGTCGATGATGGAGTCGATCTCCGCCTGATGCGCATGGACTCCGGCGAGGAGCATTTCAGCGAACTCGACATCACCGGGATCCTCTCCGTCTGCCAGATCCTCCGGCGAAGGTGGGAAGTACTCGCGACGGTAGAGCGATCGCAGAACTGCCTCTCGCGCTTGGCGGCGCACGTCAGCGGCTGCGGCTGGGTCGTGCTGTTCCCTCCACAACCATCCGCACCTCGGGTACCTCGAGCCCGGTCTTCGCCGACACCTCCTGCGCAAGCAGGCTCTGGAGCCGCTCGGCGAGGGCGGGCACTTCCTCTCCGGGGGGGAGGCGCAGCGTGACCTGTAACGCCAAGCCCTCGCCCTGTGGACGGATCTGGACCCGGAACCGATGCAGTCCGAGCTCCTCGCGCAGCAGGAGCCCCGCCATCTCCTGCACGGTTGCGGCGGTGATCAGGATCATCCCCTTGGGCCCCTGCCGTCGCAGCGCTCTCCGGACGGTGAGACGACTGAAGGCGATCCGGATGAACACCACGGCCGCACCCACAAGCGTGAGAGCCCACAGCACCAAGACGGCCTGGACGAGCGGAGAGGGCACCGACATTCCGAGGTCGCCCCATGCAATGGCCACCACTGCTACTGCCATTGCCCCAGCTGCCAGAAGCATAGAGAGCGCACCAGCCATGTACACGTACCCACTCATGAGGATCTCTCCTTTCGCCGCCCCTCCTCGGGGAACACGACCCGGACTACCTCCACGTCCACCTCGTCCACAGAGAGGGCAGTCATCCTCTCCACTTCGCTCTTGACGCTCATCTGCAGGCTCTGGGCGACTTCTTGGATGGCATGGCCATGCAGTACGCCCACCTTGAGGGAAAGCTTGACCCGGCTCTCTGCCAGCTCGACCTCGACAAGGCGGCGCACCGCATCCCCTCGCGGCATCGCTCCTCCTTTGGGCGGTGCAACGCCGGCTACGTCTGTGGCAGCCAGTCCAGCGATGGTGGCGATGACGTCGCGGGAGATCGAGATCTGTCCTTCTTCGACGCTCTCTCCGATCAGATCATCATTTCTCGGCATCTTCATCCCTCTCGTCAAGCATCAGGATCTCCTCGGGCGGGATCACGTTACGTACATGGACGTCCACACGGCCGACCCGAATGCCCGCCATGGCCTCCAGGTCTTCTCGTGCTCGGCGCTGCACGACCTGAGCGACTTGGTGCACTGAGTACCCCAGGACGACGGCGATGCGGAGCTCAATGTCGGCTGTAGAACCCCGGATCTTGATCTGTACACCCTCTTCCCCTCCAGCGAGGAGACCGATGATCCCTCCGCCACCGCGGAGTGGACGTACCCCTTCCACTCCTTCGATGGCACGCATGGCAATGGCCGAGAGCACCTCCTGCCGTACCGCCAGGCGACCCAGCGGTTGAGGTACCTCCCATCGCTGCTCGGCCAATCAGCTCACCCGCTCAACGTAAGAGCCAGTGCGTGTATCCACCCGGATCACCTCTCCTGTGGTCACGAACAGAGGGACCTTCACCACCAGGCCCGTCTGCAGCGTGGCGGGCTTCTGGCCTCCGGTAGCCGTATCACCCTTCGTCCCCGGCGGAGCCTCCGTTACGCGCAGGTCCACGAAATTCGGTGGCATCACCTTCACCATGCGGCCCTGGTAGAAGAGGCCTGTGAAGTCCAGTCCTTCCACAAGGTAACCCTTGAATGGTTCGACCACGTCAGCGGATAGTTCATGCTGCTCGAACGACTCCTTATCCATGAACGTGTGTCTTCCCCCAGCTTGGTAGAGATACTGGAGAATCCGCGTCTCCATATATGCCGGTTCCAGGCTATCGGAGTCCTTGAGGGTCTTGGAGATGACGCGGCCGGTTCGGAAGTCCTTCATCTTCGCCCTCACGAACGCTCCCCCGCGGCCGATCTTGACATGCTCGAACTCAACCACTTCGTAGAGGTCTCCGTCGAAGACAAGGGTCATCCCTCGTGAGATCTCGCCGATTGACATGCCCATTGCGTTCCTCCTCAGATCTGTCTTTTATACCCGGCCTTCCAGGTGCAGACAACTGCCTGCCCGTGACGAGCGGCGGCCGCGTCCGAGATCCCTCCCGACGGCGACAACCGACGTCCAATCTTCTTGGGAGCGGGGCGTCGGCAACCTCGGCTGTAGACGATGTCGGGTGGGGACCTGCGCCCCTAGAACGGAACCACTTCGAGGGCCGGTTTCGACTAAGACC
>JBBIPM010000129.1:0-2330 GCA_037442865.1 Candidatus Woesearchaeota archaeon | reverse complement strand
CAGGATCGACATGGAGCACGCCGCCAAGGAGTACGGGCTCAAGTCAGGACCCCTCATCGGGAAGCTCAAGAAAGGGGAGACCGTCACGTTCAAAGGGAGGAGGATCGGTCCCGACGACGTCTGCTACAAGGTCGCGGGCAGGAGCTTCGTCCTCGTCTCCGATACGGGCGTCACCACCACGATCCCGCTCCTCGCCGAGAACGCGGACCTCCTGGTCTGCGAGGCGAGCTTCACGAACGACCACGAACCGAAAGCGGCGGAGTTCAAGCACCTCACCGCGGCGCAAGCGGCGTTGTTGGCGCAGCAGGCGGCGGCGTCGCGCCTCATCCTCACCCATTTCAGCCAGCGCTACACCAACGCGCAGCAGCACCTCGACGAGGCACGGATCCACTTCCCCGGAGTCGAGGCCGCGTTCGACTTCATGAAGGTGAAGCTCTGATGCGCGCGTGACCCGCCCTTTCTCCGCTTCACTGGCCATCCGCGAGGAACCCTTAAATACTTCCCGTTCTCGGTGAGCCGCATGTCCGCCAAGTCCCGAGGCGCGAACGCGGAACGCGAACTCATTCACCGTTTCTGGGAGCATGGCTGGGCTGCGTTACGGGCCGCGGGGAGCGGCTCCTCCCGGTATCCGAGCCCTGACATCATCGCCTCGAACAACGTCCGGAAGCTCGCCATCGAGTGCAAGCTGACCACTGATGGGAAGAAGTACTTCCCGAAGCAGGAGATCAACGAGCTCAAGTACTTCGCGGAGAAGTTCGGCGCCGAGCCCTGGGTCGCGGTCAAGTTCTTCCGGGAAGAGTGGTTCTTCTTCACGCTCGACGACGCGCGCGAGACGGAGGCGAGCTTTGTCGTGACGCGGGAGCAGGCCCGTTCCCGAGGGATCACGTTCGGAGAGCTCATCGCGTAGGCGCGAAGAGGTACGCGTCCGTCTCGTCGAACCAGCCGCACCGGAACGCGTCCAAGGGGATCCCTGTCCGTCGCGAGAGCATCACCGCATAGGCGTAGACTTGCGTGGCGGCGTGCTTCTCCTTCGCCGCTTTCGGCTTGTAGTCCCAGATCGCGATCTTTTCGTTCTCGACGCGGAGCACGTCGATGTGGCCGGAGAGCGGCCCCGGCTCGGCGAAGCGCCGCATCAGGGCGTGCTCCTCCTCGTCGAGCCACAACGGCACCTCCGTCGCGATGGATTTCGCGTCCTGCGCGAGCATGAGGCATTGCACCTCGGTGTGCGGGCTCCTCCCCCGGCCATTGGCCTGCGCGAGCCGCGCATAGGCGCAGACCTCGTGGCCCGGCGCGTGGCGCGCCTCAAACCCGACGGGGAACCGAAGCGCGCTGCTCCGCGGTCCGAAGAGGAACTTCTCGTCCGGACAGGAGGTTGTCATTGCCCGGAGATAGGCGGCGAGGGACGCGAAGCCCGGGTCGCAGAGTCGCGCCGTCTTCTCTTCGTGGAGCCGGTAGTGGTACCACCACCCGTGCTTGAGGCCTGTCCGGAGGATCACCCTCGGTGTCGTGGCCACCCCCTTTTTCCGCTTTTCGGTTTAAAGCGTTGTGGAAACCCGTTCGTGAACCGTTGTCCAGACCATTTAAGTACCTGTTCCTCTCAGGAACCTCTGAGGTGATACCTATGCTTTGGAAGGAAACAGGACGGGATCGGTTCGGCGAGGACTTGGTGTATGGCGGCGAGTACTGGCAGGAGGCGGCGCGCGCCCTGAAAGGGGTGGGCTGATGATGCCGCTCAGCGGCCTGCCCGAGAACTCGTGGCTCGCCGCTTCGCGCGAGTTCTCGCTCCTGCTCGACGAGGAGTGAGAAAAACGTTTTTTTATCGCTTCTTGAGCCTCTTCATGATCTCCCGTTCATCCCGTTCGATCCGACGCTCCTCGACGATGATCTTCTCGGCGAGCATCTCGATGTGCCGGTCGATCCGCGCGACGCGCCGCTCCATCAGCACGAGGATGCGGAGCGAATAGACGATGGCCGCCAGCGTGCCGATGATGATGGCGAGCGTCACATATAGGAGGTTCGCGTTCTCCATGACCATGATACCACCTCTTCTGACCCTCCCTGTGCCTCCGGCTATTTAAAGCTTTTCCCCGTCGGGGCTCAGGAGAACATTCTCTGAAATCGTGCTTTGATGTTGTGGAGTATGAGTCTCGTGAAGAGTTCTGCTCGCACGGTGCGGGCGGTGCGGCCACGGACGTGGCCGCCATAGAGCGCCTTGAGGCGCTTGAACACACCCTCTACGATACTGCGCTGCGCGTATTCCTCGTCGAGGAAGCGATCGCGCAGCGCCCGTCGGTGCCGCCCGTGGCGGCACCCTCGCCGCACCGGGATGA
>JBBIPM010000128.1:0-2347 GCA_037442865.1 Candidatus Woesearchaeota archaeon | reverse complement strand
CGCGAGTTCGGCGTCATGGAAGTGGATTTCGGGAGGCTGGGCGTCGTGTACGATCCCCGCGAGCGGCGAAACCGGATCGCCTACGTATTTTCCGCCCGGCTGCGCTATTCCGGGAAGGCGTACCGGGACATCATGTTCGACCAGCGGCAGGAGACCTTCTGGGAATGCCATATTCGCGCTTTCGATTACTTCGGCGGCGTTGTGGCCCGCGCGGTGCCTGACAACACCAGGGCCGCCGTGATAAAGGCGTCGTTCTATGACCCGGTATTGAACCGCGGGTACCACGACCTGGCCGAGTATTACGGCTTTCTCGTCGATCCCTGCAAACCGTATCATCCCCGGCACAAGGGCGGGGTTGAAGGCGACATCAAGTACGTGAAGAACAATTTTTACGCCGCTTTCCGTCTGCGCCAGAAGGAGATGGGGAGGGATATCCCCTGCGCGGATGATATTCTGCCGGCGCTTCGGCAGTGGGAGCGGACGATCGCCGATGTGCGCGTCATCAAGGGCGTTGGAAGCACGCCCGACGAGCTTTTCGCTCAGGAGTCAGCCTCCCTGAAGCCGCTCCCCGGCGATCGATTCGATATCGTTTCATGGAGCAAAGGCACGGTACGGCCGGACGGCAGAGTGCATTTCGACCGCTCCCGTTATTCCGTTCCCGACCGGCACATCGGCAAAGACGTGCTCGTTGCATCTGATACGCGCAGAATACGCGTGTTTTATGACCTCGAACTCATCGCCTCGCACCGGAGGGCGTCCAGGCCGCACCAGGACGTCGACAATCCCGACCACCTGGGCGCGCGGGCGCGGGCATACCTGGAGCACACCCGCGATGCACTGCTCGCACGGGCCAAGCGCATCGGCAATGCCGCGCACGAGCTCTCCCGGCTGCTCCTCGACGAGCGGCCCGTCGCGCGGGAGCGTTCCGTTCACGGCATCATTAGCCTTGCCGTCAAATACGGGCAGGAGCGCGTGGAGGCCGCCTGCCGCCGGGCCCTCGACTTCGACGCGCCCCGCTACGACGCGGTCAAACGCATCCTCGAAAAAAATCTCGATACGCTCGACGCCTCTCACCCGGCCGACTCGCACGGACAGCGTCTCTTCGCATTCGCGCGGGAGTCCGGATATTTTACCACACATTCACCCGCGGAGGAACACCATGAATGAACTGGCACAACTCAAACCGAAGCTCACGCGACTCAAGATGTCCGGCGTCCTCGATAACCTGGAGCTGCGCATCCGACAGGCCGAGGATGATCGAAGCGGATACTCGGAATTCCTGCTCTCGCTCTTCCAGGACGAGATCGAGCGGCGGGACTTCAAGGTCCTCGTCACCCGCCTCAAAAAAAGCGGCCTGGACCCGAAGATGACGCTCGAATCCTTCGATTTCAAATTCAACGCGCGCATCCACGAACCGCTCATCCGCGAGCTTGCCACCTGCGCCTTCGTCGAGCGCGGGGAAAACATCTTCCTTGTCGGCCCCTCCGGCGTGGGTAAATCGCATCTCGCCTGCGCCCTGGGCCACGAGGCGTGCCGGCGCGGCATCGACGTCCTCTTCCGGCGCACCTACGCCCTTCTCAAATGGCTCGGCTCAGGAAGGGCCGACGGCACCTTCGAACGGAAATTGAAATCGCTCGCCGACGTCCCGCTGCTCATTCTCGACGACTTCGGGTTGAACGATCTCGATCCCATCCAGCAAAACGATCTCTATGAAATCATCTGCACCCGGTATGAATCCGCGGCAACCGTCATCACCTCAAACCGGGATTTCTCCGAGTGGCAGTCCATCTTCGACAATCCGCTTATCGGCAGCGCCGCAATGGACCGCCTGGTGCACCGTGCGATTAAAATCGTCATCGAGGGGAAAAGCTATCGCCTCGACTCGTTCGTCTCCAGAAACAGGCTACAGGGATTGACAAATGAAATCGGTTAATGCATGATACTCCAGTAACGGGAGGTGGGGTCATTTTCATTGCCGACCCGGGGTCATTTTAAGTGACGGATGACAAGGACAGCCGTTCAGCCGCCGGCGCCCGCGAAATGCGCGTGGAGCATCGCGCCGTACATCTCCGCGCCGAAGGCGTCGGCCAGCGCGTCCATGCGGGCCAGCCGCGAGGCCTTCGCGCGGAGAAGGCCGCCGAACGCCGCGCGCCAGGACTCCTCGTACGAGCGCGGGGAGTCGTCGATGAGACTGTCCGCCGCGCAGCGCGCCCCCGCGAGCGCGTAGCGGATACCCTCGCCGGTAAGCGGGTCCGCGTGGCCCGCCGCGTCGCCCACAAGGAGCCAGTCGTCGCCGGCGCAGGGCAGGTCGAAGAAGGCCGGGTCGCGCACCGAGGGTACGGTCGCC
>JBBIPM010000127.1:0-2406 GCA_037442865.1 Candidatus Woesearchaeota archaeon | reverse complement strand
CCAGGCGAAGAATCGACTACTTCTCACGACAGGACTAATTTCCGCGCAAAGCCCTGACGACAGCAAGCTTTATAAACAGTTCCCTGTTCTCGCGACGCATGGCGAAACTGCGGAAGGGCGTCGCGTACCGTCGCATGGAGCGGCCCTACACCCGGAAGTCGAAATACAGGGCGAAGAGCTATGTCCGCGCCAACCCGCACAATCTCGTGGTGAAGTACGAGATGGGCGACACGACGCGCACCTTCCCAGTCTCAGTCCAGCTCCGGAGCAAAGCGGCGCTCCAGATCAGGCATAACGCCCTGGAGAGCGCGCGGAAGAGCAGCAACCGGCTCCTCGAGAAGAAGCTCGGCAAGAAGAACTACCGTTTCCGGATCAAGGTCTTCCCGCACCACATCCTCCGCGAGAACCCGCTCGCCTCGGGCGCAGGCGCGGACCGTATGAGCACGGGGATGAAGATGAGCTTCGGCAAGTCCATCGGCCTCGCCGCCCAAGTGAAGCAGGGACAGACGATCGTCGAGATCGGCTGCGAGGAGAAGGACCTCGCCACGGCGAAGCTCGCCGTGGAGCGGGCCAACTACAAGTTCGCCTGCCCGACGCGGATCGTCGTCGTGAAGAAGCCAGAAGCGGCGTAGCTCGTCTCTCTTGCCGGATCCCTTGTATGTTAGCATTCTATCAGGTATAAATTCTTGCGTTCAGGCGATATCGAGCGTTCGCCACGGGTCGCGTCCGTTGGTCACCCTGATCCGGCGGTCAGCGTCCCAGGTGCTCTTTCTCGAAGATCTCCGTGATCCGTGCTTTCACCCCATCAATCGAGATGAGGGCGTCGGGTCGTTTCGCGAGGAACGCTTCAATCCTCTCTCGGGGAAGGATGTCTCTCTTGCTGAGGTAGACGAGCACCTCCTTGCCGGAGGCGCGGACGACCGCTTCGAGCGCCTCCTGCTCCGCCAAAGGGTACTGCTCAGTCAGGTCGTAGACGTAGACGATTAGCTCCGCAGCATATTGGATTGCGAGGTAGGCTTGCCGTTCCACGTCGTTCATCCGCTCCGGACGCGCCAGGGTGCCGGGCGTGTCGATGAGCTGGAGCTTGTTGTGGCGATGCGTCAGGTAGCCGACGTTGAGCGTCTTGGTTGTGAACGCGTAGGCGTCAATCTTGGGCCGGCTCGGCGTCACCTTGCTGAGCAGGGTGGACTTCCCCACGTTGGGGAAGCCGGCGATGCAGACGGTGAAGAGGCCAGGCTTGATGCTCGGGAAGGTGCGCATTCTCTTCCGCGCCTTGTCGAGGTAGGCAAGCTCCTTCTCCAGCCGTTTGACGACGCTCGAGACGCGTCCGAGCGCCTGCCGCTTCCTCGTCGCGAGCGCCTCTTTCGTCGGGGCTGAAATCAGGGTCTTGCCGAGCTCGCGGGCGAGCTCGCGGATGTTCCTCGCGGCGGTGGAGACCGAAGCGAGGCTCCCTTTGACCCTCTCTGGTTCGAGCGTCGCCTCGATGAGCCGGACGTAGAACTCGGGAAGCGCGTCGATGTTCGGGAAGCTCTCGGGGAGCTTGAGGAGCGCGTCGCTCAAGGACGCCGCGATGGCGTTGAGCCGTTCGCGCTCCAGGGCTCGCGCTCGTTGCAACGGATCGGCTCTCCGCCCTTTCGCGCGGAGCTGCGTCGCTCGGAGTCGTCCCTGTTTCAGCGCGTGCTCGAGATATGCTGCGGGCCGCTCCACCACGATCAGGTCCTGGAAATTCATGGATGCCAAGAACGTGCGCGTCCTTAAAAAGTCTCGCCTTCGTTTGGCGGCTCAACGGGGCCTGAGCCGTTCCGCTCTGTCCTGGGTGAAGACGCCGATGACATCATCGTCTGCCCGTATCAATCGCGCGTCACGGAGCGGGTAGAGCGACGAGACGACGCGCGAGAGCGCGTCATCCTCTGTGATGAGGAAGACCAGTCCCTTGTTTGCTCTGATCGCCGCGAGGGAACGGTAATGGCCGCCGTCGATCCTCTCTGAGCCGGGAAGCTTCTTGAACGCGAGACGGAAGCAGCCAACATAGGGACGATCTCGACGAGAGGGAATTGTCCCCCTTGAGCGAGTCGATGAGCGTATGCCGCCACGATTTCTTCGCTCTTCAACGGCTCCCATCCGTATATGTGCTGGATCGCCCAAGGTTCGAGGAAGATTTGGGAGATGCCGAAGAGAGGCCTTGATATATCCATACTGGCCGTAAGACGGAGAGATTTACAGTAGTTCCGATTGAATGTCTTGTTTTCTGTGCCGCCGTGGGGCGATTGTCGGAGAACGGGCGAGCTGCTGGGTCCTGACCCGGCACGTGCGAGCCTGTTCGACGCTCTTTCTTGGCACCGGAGCGTCGGTTTATGTCCCGCGGCACAGACTTTCACACTCAGCGGGGAGATGTGGTGTGCAGCG
>JBBIPM010000126.1:0-2448 GCA_037442865.1 Candidatus Woesearchaeota archaeon | reverse complement strand
TGTGGAGGATGCTGCGCATCGATAATCGGTCAAAGATATCCCGGACGGTGGTTGTCTGATGGAACTCGACGAGTACACGTCGGAATTCCTCTCAGACGCGCGCGAGCATCTCGATGCGCTCAAGGAAGGGCTGCTCCGGCTCGAGAAGGGCGGCCCGGGCGCCGGCGGAGAGGATGGAGGCGGCGAGCCCGACGACGAGACCGTCAACGCGCTCTTCCGGGCGTTCCACACTCTGAAAGGGAATGCAGGGATGTTGGGCTACCGGCGGTTCGCCGCTCTCGCCCATGCGCTCGAGGATCTCCTCTGACGGATTCGCGACCGGAAGCTCTCCGTGTCGCGGAACGTCTCTGATATCCTCTTCGAAGGGTGCGATGCCTTGGAGAGGGGCCTGGCCGCGATCGAAGGGGGCGAGGCTGACGGCATTGATGCGGGGGCGCTCATAGGTGAGATGGCGCGCCTCCTCGGCGAACGGCCGGCAGAGGGCGACGTCCGTGCCATCACGGAGCTGACGCCCGGAGAGCTGGCGCTCGCCGACCAGCGGAAGGCGGAGGGCCTCGATGTCGTCCGCGTCATGGTCCTCTTCGATCCCAAGAACTCGCTAAAGAACGCGAAGGCGCAGCTCCTCGTCCGTGATCTCGGGAAGCGCAGCGAGCTTCTCCATCTCTCTCCTTCGGAAGGGGATATCAAGCAGGGGAAGCTCGGCACCGAGCTGAGCATCGTCCTCGCCACGAAGGAGGCGCGGGAGGGGCTCCAGAAGGCGGTCTCCGCCGTCTACGGGGTGCGCCAGGCGCTCCTCCTCGACCCTGAGCAGCGGTATGAGACGCCCCACGAGCATGCGCACGCGGAGAAGGAGGGGAAGCGCGTCGAGCTGGCGATCGAAGGCGCCGATACGGAGTTCGATCGGACGGTGCTCAACCAGATCGGGGAACCCCTCGTCCACTTGCTCTGGAATAGTGTCGATCACGGGATCGAGCCGCCGGCGGAGCGCGTCATGGCGGGGAAGCAGGAGCAGGGCGAGGTGAAGCTCACCGTCAGGCGGGAACGAAACCATGCCGTACTCGAGCTCTCGGATGACGGTCAGGGCATTGATCACGAGGCGGTGAAGGCGAGCTGCCTCAAGAAGGGAATCGTCACCGAGGCGGAGGTCGCGTCGCTCTCCCTTGAGGAGCTGCGGATGCTTATCTTCCGCCCTGGCATCAGCACCTCCACGGTGGTCACCGAGGCGTCGGGAAGAGGTGTCGGCATGATGTCGTCCTGAGCAAAATCAAGGGGCTCGGCGGCACGGTCCAGCTCGATTCCGCTCCCGGGAAAGGGACGAGCGTGACGATCAAGCTGCCGCTCTCCATCGCGATCCTCTCCGCCTTGGTGGTCCGCGCGGAGAAGGACCTCTACGCCGTGCCGCTCGCTTCTGTGGAGCAGATCGTCGATATCCCTTTCGAGGGGATTAAGACGATCCAGGGGCACGAGGTCTTCGTCAACCGCGGGCAGACCCTGCCGTTGCTGCGCCTCGGCGCGCTCCTCGGCTCATCCGCTTCGATCGTCGCCGGCAACCTTCCTGTCGCGGGCGACGCTTCGGTGCAGCGGAGCCATGTCACCGTCGTCATCGTCAACCGCGCCAACGCGCAGGTCGGCCTCGCTGTCGACGAGATCATCAGCCAGCAGCAGATCCTCATCAAAGGGCTGCAGAACGTGGTGAAGGGGACCGGGATGCGCCGGCGCTACGATACTGGCTGACGGGAACGTGGTGCTCGTGCTCGATCTCGAGACGCTGTTCTAGGACTCTCCCGCTTTTCGCGTGGTTGTATTCTTGTCCTTTATCCCGATGTTATCCGAAGTAGCCGTGCTCTCGCTGGAGCGGCTGGTCTTCTTTCCAGCCGTCGTGGAGCCGTCGGGCCGTCGCGCGGAGGAGCGGCTTCATCTCATCCCATTTTGCGAGGGCTGCGGTGATGAATGCGCGGTAGGATTCCTCCGTCGCTTCGAGGTCCGCCGCGGTATGGCTCCGGATGAGACTCATCAGCTGCCGGTACCCTTTCGCGACGCCTTGGAGCTGCTCCTCGGTGAAGAAGCCGCATTCGTTCAGCGTCGCGAGGTTCGTGTCCGGCTGGAGCAGGTCTTCGAGGAGGTGCACATAGCTCTCGATCCGCTCCTTGACCTTTTTCGCGATCTCGCGCGGCAGGTTCTCGGCATCATCGTTGATGGCGAGGAGGTCAAACTCCTCAATCACCGCTCTTGGCGTCGCGACGGAGAGCGCTTGCAGCTCTTTCAGGAGGTCTTCCTGGAGGGTCGGCCTCTCCTTGTCGTGCCGATGCCCTGCTTCGTGCCGATGCCCGTGGTCTCCGTTCCTGTCGTGGCCTTGTTCCATGCCTCGCCGGATTGGCCGCCGGTTTTAATTGCTTCCGCTTGTGTGGGCTTTGCGCGGAAACTCGTCGAATTAGTGATGTTTGTCCC
>JBBIPM010000125.1:0-2455 GCA_037442865.1 Candidatus Woesearchaeota archaeon | reverse complement strand
TTTTACAGACCACTGATTCTACATGGGTTGGAAAGTCAAACTGACAAACTCAGGGTCCCTGACTTTTCTTCCGCGCTTTGCAGCTTGCCAGCCGTAGCTTCAGCGGAGGCTGGTGCCTTCCGTGGGCCCTCATCCTTTATCCTGACTTTATCAGTTTCCCGTCGAATCGGGCATTTGGCTGGTTCGTAAGTCCCCTATTTTCAGTGTTCTCTGCTTTTCGCCCCTACGGTTTTCGTTTTTTTGTAGTGACAACCGTCGCGTTCATAATCTGACAGATAGACAAGATATCTCTTGCATTCATGCATTTTATCTCCTGATCCTCGCCCTCGGAAGTGAGTGACAACCTTTCCGCTGCGGGGCGTTTTCCCATGTTTGCCAGGATCGTCAAGGCCAAGGGGCACCAATACCTCCAAGTTCTCGAGTCCTACCGCGAGGAGGGGCGCGCCAAGCACCGCGTCCTCGCCAACCTCGGCAACGTCGAGGCCCTCGTGGGCTCGCCCGGCCTCGTCGGCCTGGCGGAAAAGCTCCTCGAGATCGCCGGCGCGCCAAGCCTGCGGGCCGAGGATCTCGTCGAGACCGCCCGCCTGGGCTACGGTCACGTCGCCTACCAAAAGCTCTGGCGCCGCCTCGGGATCGACAAGCTCCTCGCGGGGGCGGCCCGGGGGCGCCGCATCCGCTTCGACCTCGGTGCGGCGGTCTTCCTCATGACGGCCGACCGCCTCCTCTCGCCGCGCAGCAAGCTGGCGTGCCATGGCGCCCAAGGGAGCTATACGGGCCTCGGTCCGGAGGTGGACCTCAACCATCTATACCGTGCGCTCGATGTCCTCGCCGAGGAGAAGGAGAACCTGGAGGAGGCCCTCTTCGCCGCCCAGCGCGATCTCTTCAACGCGCGGGTGAGCGTGGCGCTCTATGACGTGACGACCTTTCACTTCGAGAGCGTGCGCGCCGACGGGCTCCGCGATTTCGGCTTCAGCAAGGCATGCAAGTTCAACGAGGTGCAGGTGGTCCTCGGCCTGCTCACCGACGAGGCGGGCCGACCCGTCGGGTACGACCTTTTCCCGGGCAACACGTTCGACGGCAAGACGCTCCTCACGGCGCTCGACAAGCTGAAGAAACGCTTCGAGATCAAGGAGGTCATCATCGCCGCCGACGCCGGAATCAACTCGGCGGAAAACCTTCTGGCGATCGAGCGGGCGGGCTACCGATTCGTCGTGGCGACGCCGCTACGCAAGGCGCCCGCCGAGGTGAAGAACGCCGCCCTGGATCCCGAGGGTTACCACGAGGTGCCCGGCGGCGAGCCCGGCGAGGCGCTCCGCATCAAGACCATCGAAGGACGCACGCGCATCATCACCGGCAAGGACGAGAGCGGCGCGCGGACGCAAACGCCGCTCGCAACGCGCGTTGTCTGTACATGGTCCTCGAAGCGCGCCGAAAAGGACCGCCGCGACCGCGACCGCCTCGTCGAGAAGGCATGCGCCATCGAGGAAAAGACGCCGATGGACGACCGCCGCGGCCACCGCCGCTACGTGAAGACCGACGGCGCCACACGCGCCGCCGGCCTTCACACGGCACGCATCGAGGCCGACGCCCAGTGGGACGGCTACCACGCCATCGAGACCAACGACACGACCCTCGCCTCCGCCCAGCTCCTCGACGTCTATCGCCAGCTCTGGCGCATCGAACAATCCTTCCGCATCATGAAGACCACGCTCGAAACGCGCCCCATCTTCCACTGGACCCCCCGCCGCATCCACGGCCACTTCGTCCTTTGCTTCCTCGCCTTCCTCCTCGAACGCACACTCGAGATCACCCTCCGCGAAAAGGAAATCGACGCCTCGCCCGACGCCATCGCCCGCGCCCTGCGCAGCCTGGAAGTCTCGCGCCTCGAGGTCCGCGGCGAAGCCTACTACCTCAAGGGCTCGGCCGAACCGCTCGCCCACAAGATCCTGCGCGCCCTCTCCATCGCCCCCCTCAAAAACCTCACCCCCGCAGCCGACTTCCAACTCCAATAATCAACCCCGCCTGCATGTCGTCCGACGCCTCCCAACCGGGGAGCGTAGTGACAACATGCAGACTCAATTTTTACAGACCACTGATTCTACATGGGTTGGAAAGTCAAACTGACAAACTCAGGGGCGACATCTGGCGGATTGTCCGGCGATCCATCATCACGGGCCTGATCTTGTCCGTCGTCCTTGGCTTCGCCGCCTATCTCATGGCGCTGCTGATCAAGGGAGACCAGCCCCTGATTGGCGTCTGCGTGGCCGTGGGCCTCGCGACGGTGGTCCTGATGGCCAATCTGGCGGGCAGCGTTCTTCCGCTGCTGCTCAAGCGGGTTGGCTTGGACCCGGCGATCATGAGCAGTCCGTTCATCAGCACGCTGACGGACATCTTCGGCCTGGCGATCTACATGGAAATGAGCCGGATCATCCTCGGGCTCGGCTGAGCGGCGCCC
>JBBIPM010000124.1:0-2501 GCA_037442865.1 Candidatus Woesearchaeota archaeon | reverse complement strand
TTTCCTCGTCGTGAAACACTCCGCGAGGAGCGCGTAGACGAGAACGCGCATAATGACCAGGAGACCATAGCCCGGCGCCCCGCGCCGGGGTCGTTGCACGGATTCGACAAGTTTAAGATTAATCGCTGTCGTCACCACTGTTGCCGCTGTTGTCATAACTCCTCACCACAGCGTTATCGACGACAGCGTTTATAAGTGGTGCGGCGACGCACCCCTTATCTTAGAATTCTGCCCCACCCTAGGTGATTCTTTTTAAGGGGTTTTCACACTCTTTTTTCTGAGAAAATTTATATATTAGAGGATATCTTATGATATCATTTCCCGGGTTTGATTTGTCGAAGCACGAAATCGTCATAACTGAACACGCGGTTAGGCGAGCGGAAGAGAGAGGAATTGAACCAGAACTGTTGCTACAGGCCCTCCAAGGTGAAATTGAGCGTTTCGGGAAACGAAGAGCGCGTTTCATCAGCAGAGGAAAAAGGACGATAATATGCGTGGGCGAAATCAAAGGAGAGACACTACGCATATTCACTGTGGAGTTAAAATGAACGCGAAAAGATGCACCGAGTGCGGTAAGGGGATGCATCCCGATGAAGGGGTTCTGCCTAATGGGGTGCCCTATCGCAGATGGGTGTGTGCTTGTGGAGAGAGCATCCTCGACATGGCGCAGCTTCAAGAGTTGGCTGAGAACTACAATGACTGGAAGCAGAGCCGCGCAAAGGTCTCTCGGTGGGGCGGCTCGCTGGGAATAAGGTTGCCCAAGGCGCTCATCAAGGAGCACGGCATCAAGGCGGGCGACGAAGTGCTCCTCATCCCTGAGAAGAACGGGATAAGGATAATGCCGCTATAATCAAGCGTCATCTTTTTAAGGCGGCTTCTTCCTTACAATTTTGTAGGAGGGTGATATTCATGGTCTCTTCATCTGTCTCTGGGAAGGTGGTTCAGGACTCCTTGGAGCGCTTCAAGACCGGGTTGCTGGTTCTCTTCACTTACGAGGATGGCGACAGCGCTGAGTATAAGCTGGTCGAGCGGCTTCTCAGGGAGGAGCTTTCAGAACTGCGCAAGAGCAAGGAGTTCAACGGGAGCAAACTGAAGGCTGTGCTGCTACGGACGCCAAGCTTGCCTTTCAAGAAACTGCTCTTAATCGGCCTCGGCAAGCGCGAAGAGACGGACTTCGAGACTCTCAGGCGGGCCGCCGGCACCGCCGCGAAAGTTGCGCGCGAGTTCTCGGAAGAGCTGACAGTCCCGTTCCTTTCAGCCAAGGGGAAAGGGCTCGCCCTCTCAGCACAGGCAATCGCAGAGGGGCTGCTTCTTGGCAACTACCGTTTCCTCAAGTACAAGACGCAAGGACTCGACGATATCAAGTTGTTGAAGTCATTCACCCTTCTCGTTGAGAGCAAGACGATGGTGGCTGAAGCGAAGAATGGTTTGGAGCGCGCGACCATAATGGGTGAAGCGACCAATTACGCGCGCGACCTGATCAACACGCCGGCAATTGACATGAGCCCCGCACACCTCGAGACAGAAGCGAAGAGTCTCGCGAAGAAGCACGAACTGAAACTAACCGTCTTCAACGAGAAGGAGCTGGCCAGACGGAAGATGGGGGCCATATTGGCGGTTGGAAAAGGGAGCGCGGTGAAGCCCCGGATGCTCATCCTCGAGTATAAGCGCCCCGGCGCCACGCAGCACCTCGTCTTCTGCGGCAAGGGCGTCTGCTACGACAGCGGCGGCTACAACCTGAAGCCGCGGATGCTGGAGTGGATGAAGGATGACATGGGAGGCGCCGCCGCGCTGCTCGGCATGCTCGACGCCCTTGCCTCTTCGCGGGCGAAAGCCCACGTCACGGTGATCATCGGCGCGGTGGAGAACCTAATCAGCGGCGAGGCGTACAAGCCCGGCGACGTCGTCACGGCCATGAACGGCAAGACGATCGAGATCGCCAACACCGATGCGGAAGGGCGGGTCGTCCTCGCAGACTGCCTTGGCTACGCCTCCACGCTGAAAGCAGATCTGGTCATCGACATCGCAACCCTGACGGGCGCTGCGATGGTCGCCTTGGGGCCGCAGGCGGCCGCGGTCCTCTCGCCGAACAACGCGTTGGCCGAGAAGCTGATCGCCGCGGGCGATTCGACGGGCGATCGGGCCTGGCGCATCCCGCTCTGGGATGATTACAAGGAGGATGTCAAGTCCGAGATTGCGGATGTGAAGAACCTCGGCTTCAGCTTCTACGCCGGGATCACTGCCGGAGCTGTCTTCCTCCAGGAGTTCGTCGCGAAGCCGGAGAGATGGGCCCACATCGACATCGGCGGCGCGGTCTTCGAGGAGCGGGAGCGGCCTTATATCCCTAAGGGCGCGACGGGGTGGGGGGTGAGGATTCTGACGCGTTTCGTTGAGGAGGCCTGACCCACTCCTTTCCTCATTGTTCTCTCGTTCTCGTGATTCTTCCCCGGCTCAGTAGAAAAGTGAGTGCCGCGCGTAAGGTCGAGGCGTTCCGATTCGGA
>JBBIPM010000123.1:0-2565 GCA_037442865.1 Candidatus Woesearchaeota archaeon | reverse complement strand
CCAGGCCGTGGTGATGAACAGCGAGCTTCCACCGCAGGAGATCCTCTCCAGATACAAGGATGAGGGAAGCGAGCTGGTGGTAGACGATCTGCACGGGGCGAGGACGATGGGGTTGCGGGTAATCCGAGCTCCGTTGCTCCAGCTTGTGGAGATGGAAGGGAAGATCATGGTGAAACACGATCCTCACAAGCTGGCACGGATCGTGGCGCGGGAGGCGCAGTCCCTCCGTCGGTCGTGGACCCGGTGGTTCAGCGGGTAGAGGAGCGCCCCAGGATTGGGGGTGCGACGCGCCGGCCGCGTCTGGGCACGGAAAAAGAGGGCGGCAGAGCGCCGCCCCCTTGACCTACTGACACGATGGGAGTTTACGGGATGGTGATGTTGATCGTTACCACCTTGGAGATGGCTCCCGCTGTTCCCCGTACCCGAATCGGATAGGTGCCTGTGGCAGCCGTGGCTGCCGAGGTAATCTTGAGCGTAGTTGCCGCTGCAGGAGCGGGGTTAGGGTCGAACGCTGCTGTTACGCCGGCGGGAAGACCCTCAGCCTCGAACTGAACAGCATCAGCAAACCCACCCACGCGGTTGAGGTTCACCGTGACGTTCGCCGACTCGCCTCGCTTCACCTCGACCACCGTGGGCTGAAGGATAAAGCTGAAGTCCGGAACAGCCTCAACGGTGAGCCGAATGGTCGCGGTCTTGTCCAAGCCATCGCCCTTTCCGCGCACGGTGAGGGTGTGGACGCCTGGGGCAGCCGTAGCGCCCACGTTGAGCGTGAGGGTGCTCGTAGCCGCCGTAGCGGAGGCTGGGTTGAGCGTCCCGGTCACACCTGCCGGCGCACCCTCAAGGGTCAGCGCTACAGCGGTCGTGAACGTGGCATTGCGGGTGAGGTTGATCGTAGCGGTCCCGCTCGCACCCTGTTTCACAGTGAGGGCAGTGGGGTTGGCAGCCATCGCGAAGTCCGGCTTCACCTGGACCGTAAGTTCGAGCGTTTGTTCCTTCTTCTTGTTGCCGCTCTGTGCCACGACCTTCAGGGTGTACTTCTGCGTGGGCACTGTATCGCCCACAGTGAGGGTAAGCGCAGTCTCGGTACCGGTCTTGCTCGTCTTCACGGGGTCGAATTTCGCCGTGACCCCGGTCGGAGCGCCCGTAAGGGAGAAGCTTACCTCTCCATCGAACTTCTCCCGGGTGAACGTGACCTTCAGAGGCTGAGAGGACCGCCCCTGAGGGACCGATGTGGTGAGGGTAGTGGTGGGAAGCTTGAAGTCCCCGCCGCACCCGACAAGTAGAAGTCCTGCCAGAACCACCGCACCTACTCCTAACAGCTTCTTCGCGCGTTTTGTGTTCATAATCCTCCTTACCCCCCCCGATCGATACCCGCGTTCCACTCGTCGAACCAAGCCCACTGGAGTCACAATTCCGGTCCGGAATCAGGGGAGCCAGTGCGCAGGGCTCGCTCGAAGGGGTTCTTCCTCCTTTGTGTAAGTTGCTTCCCCCGCTGCTTGTACGCCTCCCCGGTTACGTTCGACTCCGAGGCAAGCTTATGTCGTCGCACGCGGAACGTCAAATCGCGTCAGATTACGCTGAGGAATGAGTCCAGTTCCCCATCGTCAGGATTCCGGAAGAGTGACGGGGCGCTCCCCGCGCCCCATCCACAATTCCGAGGTTCATATCCGGGTCATCACATTCCGCACCGGCCTTGTTAGCAGCCGCCGCACGGTTTCTTGGGCTGCTTCGGCTTCTCAGCCTTCTTCTCCTTCATCAGCACGTGACCTCGCCTCCTTCATCGCCCCTCAGGGAACGATGTAAGACGAGTATAGTTCGGTTTGTCCGCCAGTCAACGACGGATGCCCGAACAGCGTTCCGCTCCTCGGAGCTCTGCCGCGGCAGCCGACCGTTGCCCAGTCGGCTATGCAGCTGCGAGTCGCTCGCGGAGGAACGACGCGATCTCCCGCGCGGGCATCCGATCCTGCGCCGTTGTATCCCGGTTGCGGATGGTTACTGTCCCGTCCTCGATCGTCTGCCCGTCCACAGTGATGCAGTACGGGGTTCCCGACTCGTCCTGACGCCGGTAGCGGCGTCCGATCGAACCCTTGTCGTCGTAATCTACGTTCCAGTGCCTCTTCAACTCCCGGTAAAGGCCGAGGGCGATCTCCGGCATCTCCCCCTTGCGGATGAGAGGGAGCACTGCCGCCTTGACCGGCGCGAGACGCGGGTGGAGCTTCAGCACCACCCGCGGCTGGGGAGCGCCGTTTTCGTCCGGAATAGTATCCTCAGCATACGCCTCGCAGACGAACGCGAGCACGGACCGGTCCACCCCAGCCGACGGCTCGATCACATGGGGGACGAGGCGCTCTTTCGTCTCCTCATCGAAGTAGGTCAAGTCCTTTCCGCTTCCGGGATAACGGGGTTTCCCGTCCGGTCCGGTCTCTACCACGAGGGTGCTGCCCTGTCGTACGAGCTTCCCCTCCATGTGCGAGCGCAAGTCGAAGTCGCCGCGGTGGGCGACCCCCTCCAGTTCGCCAAACTCGCCCTCCGGCAGAAACGGAAACGCGTACTCGATGTCCGCAG
>JBBIPM010000122.1:0-2602 GCA_037442865.1 Candidatus Woesearchaeota archaeon | reverse complement strand
CATATATCCGCAGTTGCAGTCAAGCTCGAAGCGGGTGAACTCGATAAAGACGGGGCTAGTGACGACGCTGAGATCGCGAACGCGACGGAAGCGTCGCGCTTGGATGTGCGGGCAACGTCTCCCGCAAGCGGGAGACATCCCGGTGCGGCGTGTGCGCCGTAATTCGACGACGATGGCGTCGTCCGCCAGGTCGCTGTCGTTGAATTTGCATCCTTTAAATCGATACAACTCTTTGAAGCGAAAACGCTGCTTATACATCCCCATAAGGCAGAATTCAGGGGTTTCAGTCTTTTAAGACTTCATCAAAAGAAGGGATGAACCATAAATAATTCGGAAAAAAGTAATAAATAATTCGGAAAAAAGTAAGACGAAAACCAACGAGGGATTCAAAGAGAAGGGAGAAGAACTACCTCCCCCACTTCCACTTGATGCTGCACCCCATGGCGGGCTTCAGCGCCTCGTCAGGATGGATCGGGATGCCGGCGAGGAGCATGCTGATCATCTCCTTCAGGGTGTGGTCCTTCGCCTTGTCGCGGAACCGCCAGTTGTCGTCGATCCGGCCGTGGTAGCGGAGCAGCCGCTTGGAGTCGAAGAGGAAAGCGTCAGGGGTGCAGTCCGGACCGTACTTCTTCGCCACCGCCTGGGACTCGTCGCGCAGGTACGGGAACGGGAACCCCTTCCGCTTCGCCCGTTCCTTCATCGCCGCGAAGCCGTCCGCCGGATACGTCGAGTCATCGTTGCTGTTGATCGCGACGAAACCAACGCCCTGCACCGAGTAGCAGCGCGCCAGCTCGATGAGCCGGTCCTCATACGCTTGCGCATACGGGCAATGGTTGCAGGTGAAGACGATGACCAGCAGCTTCTTCGCCGAGAACTCATCCAACGAATAGGTCCGTCCGCTCACGCCGGGCAACGAGAACGCCGGCGCAGGATCACCGATTTTGAGCCCCACTGCGACCACCCCGGGAAACCACGGGGGAAAAGAAGTATTTAATTGTTCTCCTCACAAACCCTTAAAAAGAGCATCAAATTTACCGAGCCCATGCTCGTAGGCACCCTCACCATCGTTCGGAGCCCACTCGCACGAGGTGATGTCCCGTGCTCGTAGGCATCGTCGGAAAGCCCTCGGCAGGAAAATCCACGTTCTTCAAGGCTTGCACCCTGGCCGAGATCGACATCGCCAATTACCCGTTCACGACGATCAAGCCCAACCATGCGGTGGGCTTCGTGAAGGTGAAAGACCCGGCGCGGGAGTTCGGCAAGGTCTCTAACCCCCGCATCGGGTACGTGCAGGGAGGATGGCGCTTCGTCCCGGTGGACCTGATCGACGTGGCCGGCCTCGTCCCCGGCGCCCATACGGGGCAGGGGCTCGGCAAGGAGTTCCTCAACGACCTGAACCAAGCGGACGCGCTGATCCACGTCATCGACGTCTCGGGGAGCGTCAACGAGAAGGGGGAGCCTGTGCCCGTGGGGAGCTACGACCCTTCCAAAGATGTGAAATTCCTCGAGGAGGAGCTCGACTACTGGTACCTCGACCTGATGAAGAAGGGCTGGAAGAAGTTCGTGCGCCAGGCGCAGCAGGAGAAACGTCCGATGGCCGCGGCGCTGGAGAAGCAGCTCTCCGGACTCCGCGTCACGGAGCAGATGGCGAAAGAGGCGATGCTGGAGCTCGGGCTCGACCCGGAACAGCCGGCGTCGTGGAACGAGGAGCAGCTCTACCGGCTCGCGAGCATCCTCCGGAAGCGGAGCAAACCGATGATGATCGCGGCGAACAAATCAGATTTGCCGGGAGCCTGGGAGAACTACAGACGGCTCAAGGAGCAGTTCCCCGACTACCACCTCGTGCCGTGCAGCGCCGACTACGAGCTCGCGCTCCGCGAAGCCAGCAAACACAGCATCATCGCCTACACCCCTGGCGAGACAGGATTCACGATCAAAGCGGAAGGGAGCTTGAACGAGCAGCAGAAGGCAGCGTTGGGCGCCCTCACCGCGTTCCTCGAGAAGAGGGGATCGACCGGCGTCCAGGAGGTACTGAACCACGCCGTCTTCGAGCTGCTCAGGTACAAGCCGATCTACCCCGGAGGGGTGAGCAAGCTCGAGGACTCGAACGGCAACGTCATCCCGGACTGCTTCCTCATGCCTGAGAAAGCGACGGCGCTCGACTTCGCCTACCGGCTCCACACCGACTTCGGCAAGAACTTCGTCAAAGCGATCAACGTCCGGAGCAAGATGCCCATGGCGAAAGACCACGTCCTCGCGCCCGGTGACATCGTCGAGATCATGGCGAGCAAGTGAGACCCATGCGCCTCATCATCGTCCGGCACGGAGAGACCGAAGCGAACCGGGACGGCATCAACCAGGGCTGGTCACCGGGGCGGCTGAGCCCGCTCGGCAAGAAGCAGTCGGAGCTCCTCGCCAGAGCGCTGATGAAGGAGCGGATCGACCTCGTCTACGCCTCCGACCTCGACCGGGTGCAGGAGACCTTGGCCGCGTATGAGCGGCTGAAGCCCGAGGTGCCGGTGATCAGTACCCGGGAATTGCGGGAACACAACCTCGGCGGCCTCGAAGAGAGCCCGTACGGCACGATCCAGACGGAGGCGGA
>JBBIPM010000121.1:0-2627 GCA_037442865.1 Candidatus Woesearchaeota archaeon | reverse complement strand
GCCATCGTGGTCAACGAACTGACCACAATCGGTACGATACTCGCCGCCGCCCCGCGCACCACCGCATCCCCGCCTGCGGACCGCTCTTCGTCCACCCGGTGCAGGAGGTGTACGGCGCTGTCCACGCCGATTCCGATCAGGAGAGGCGAGATGACGATGTTGGTGAAGTTGAACTGGATTCCGAGAAGGTTCATCCCGGCCAGCATCCATACGTAACCCATCGCCAATGGGGCCAGCGCCAGCGCTGCCTCACTGGCCTGCGGGAAATCGCGCCACACCAGAAGGAAGATGATCACGATAGCGAGGACTGTCGACAGCAGGAAGTCGCGCCGCATGTACTCCTCGAGCTGGGCAGTGACCTCCGGAATGCCAAACCGCTCCACCCCGAGTCCGTCCGCCCAGTCGAGGAATGCTCGCAGATTGGTCTTCGTCAAGATGGCGCGCGTTACCCGCGCCTCAACGACGTACCTCCCGCTTTTCGTGGCATACTGCGACCGCATCTCCACAGGGAGAAGTGCGAGGATGTGATTGAGCAGGTCAGCCTCAGGGGGGAGGTTCGCGATCTTGTCGACGAACTCCCTCACCACGGCGAGATCTGCCGACATCCTCTCCATTCGGACGGCATTTTCCATCACATCTACGTCCTCCAGGTTCCACAGCAGGTGGACGAGATCGATCGATCCTTCGGACAGGGCCTCCGCAAGCTTGATCTGTCCAGTCAGTACAGCGACGAGTTCGCGCTTCGAGAGGTCCACGATCAGGGTGCGAAGTGCTCCCAAGGTATTGTCCCATCCCTCGAGCCAGTCGCCCAAGCTATCCACGCCATGCTGCACGTCAGCTATAGGGAGATCGAGGATCGAGTCCCTGCCCCCCAGTAGCTCTTTCGGAAGAAGTCCACGCACCGAGGAGGTGGAGTGCACCAACGGCTGACGAGCGAGTTCCGCTTCCAGAGGGGCGATATCGTCGGGATGATCCACGAAGAACCGGAATGAGTCCCCCAGCCACACATCACCTGCAAACTCGCGCGTGACCGTGGTCAGGAGGGTCTGGCCCGGCGTGACGGGGGCCAGCTCGTCCGACACAAAGCGAAACTGCACACGGGTTGCTTGGTACAGCACCGCCCCGGTGAGAATCAACCCCACCGCCACGATTCCCGGCCGCAGACGGAGGAACCGTCGGTACACGGGCCGCAGCGCAGTTGTGGAAACGATGGGGCGCTTACGGGAGGAGGGGCGGCGATCCCGCGTGGTTAGGGAAACCAGGGCGGGGGTCAGGAGAATCGTCGTCAAGAACGAGATGAGGATTCCCAATGATGCGATGGCCCCCATCTCCCACATGGCGCGGGCATGCGAGAGGAGAAGACAACTGAACACCACAGCCGTGGTTGTCGCTGCGGTGAGGCAGGCGCTGCCCTTCGTCCGGACCGCCGTGGTCAGTGCTTCCTTGACCCGTGCACCTCTCGATCTCTCCTCGACGTACCGGGACAGGATGTGGATCGAGTAGTCGATTCCTAGACCGAGAATGAGGGCGGGCAGAAACACGGTGAGGAGGTTGAACCCTCCGACGGCGATCTTGGCCCACGCCATAGTGAACAGGGCAGAGACAAGTACTGGTACCACTGCCGCCAGGCACAAGAGCGGACTCGCGAACGCCAGGAGCACCAACACGAACACCGCGGTTGAGGACACGATCGTTACCAGGTTCATGTCGCGGCGGATGATCTCATCGGTCTCGACGGTCGTCACGTAGGTTCCCCCGATGCCCACAGTCACCCCGAGGTCATCCAGATCCGCCTGGCTCACCGCCTCTCGTACGCAGCGGGTCACGGATTGATTGTAGGGGAGTGAGTCAAACGGACGACGTGTTGGCCAGATCTGAAGGATCAGCCGGGTACGATCCCGGGATACGATCGGTTCGCCCTCATCCTCAGGTGCAGGCCGGTCGAGGACGGTTCGGGAGATTCCCGCTGCCGTGGAGAGCAGGGGTTGTTGGCCAACCATGGCTGTCAGCAGGTGCAGAACGGCGTGTCCACCGGTGGTGAGTTCGCGAAGCGCCGCTGCGACCGCTGAGGGATCAGGCGTTATCGTATTCACAGAGGCGACGATGTCCTCCAAGGGGCGGATCATCGGCAATCCGGAGAAGCCCGCCTGGACCTCACGGGCAATCGCTCGCAGGCTCTCCAATTCCTCTGAAGAGAGGGTACGGAAGATGAGCAGCTCTGGTGGAACTGCGGTGCCCTTCCCTACTCGGTAGGAAGCGGCGGCGAGGTCTGGGTTGTCGTCAAGGTCCAGTTTCTGGATGACCCGTTCGGCGGCCATGAACAGGATTTCTTCGCGCTCAGCCAGATCCGAAGGGGGGGAGGAGAGGGTGAACAGAACAGCGATGATCTCCGTGCTGGCCATCTCCTGTTCGATAGATTGGAACTTGACTACCAGCGGATCCTGTTGGGGCAATAGATCGAGGTATGCGGTGCGGATCGGGAAATCCTGGATGTAGAGGTAGGCAAGGAAGGTCAAACCGGCGAACAGAACAACGATGACCAGTGGCCACCGGGTAGAAACTCCGGCCAGGAAGAGAAACAGGCGATCCCGAAGCCGCAGAGGGCTAGCGGGCTTGGGTGCGTTCGC
>JBBIPM010000120.1:0-2786 GCA_037442865.1 Candidatus Woesearchaeota archaeon | reverse complement strand
GATACAGGTTCTGGGACAAACATCACTAATTCGACGAGTTTCCGCGCAAAGCCGTCGGTCGCCCTTTTCGACTCTGTTGGCCTCTGCACCGATGATTCATGAACCAAGTCGCATGTTTGGGAGGGCGATCAAGGCGGAGCGGTCATGCCCCTGCGCGACCACGGGCCGAATGACTCACTGCGGCGGCGTGAACTACTTTCTCCAAAGCCGCGCTCTCCGGCCGCGTTCAGATGGTCGAGCGGCGCCCGGTCACTGACGTTTGGTCACGTCATTCCCGACCCAGTCGCGGTCGCTTATGGTTCCCGGGCACGCCTGCGGCGTTCCTCCCCCGACGGCCTCTCAGAACGCGATTCCCCGAGGATGACGAACAAAGCGAACCTCTCCCGAACAGAGACAGGGGCACCGTTCATCGCAGCCCCGTCCACACCAATTTTTTTAAACTGTTGATCGTCACTGAGGCTCATGCCTCCGACGCCGATTCCCCAAGCGATCGAGTTCAAGCCGGCCTTCGAGGAACGGTATCGCCTCCTGCTCGGACCTCGGTATGAGGAGTTCATCCGTTTCAGCTCCACGTATATCCGGAAATGCATCAGGGTCAATACGCTCAAGATTGCCGTCCCGGAACTCCGGGCGCGGCTTACGCGTGCCGGGTGGGCCTTGACGCCCGTCCCGTGGTGTCCTGAAGGGTTCTGGATCGAGAAAGAGGGGGAAGAGCGGTTCGATATCGGCAACATTCCTGAGCATCAGCTCGGCTATTTCTACATCCAGGAGGCGGCATCCATGATTCCGCCGGTGGTCCTCGCACCCGAGCCGGGCGACCGCGTCCTGGACTTGTGCGCGGCTCCAGGGAGCAAGACGACGCAGCTCGCCCAGTATCTCAGGAACCAGGGGTTGCTGGTCGCCAATGACGTAGACTGGAGCCGCCTCAAGCCGCTGGGCCTCAACCTGATGCGGTGCGGCGTCACGAACACGGCCGTCGTCCTCAAGGCGAACAACCGGCTTCCAGAAGCGTTTTTTGACAAGGTTCTCGTGGATGCGCCGTGTTCAGGCACTGGCACGATCAGGCGGAGCCTGAAGACGATGCGGATGTGGAGCCCTGGGCTCGTCGCCCGGATGACGAAGGACCAGCGAAGGCTCATCCGGCTCGGTTATGCGCTCCTGAAGCCCGGTGGAGTGATGGTCTACAGCACCTGCTCGCAGGAGCCGGAGGAGAACGAAGGGGTCCTCTCCTGGTTCTTGGAGCGGGAGCCGGGCGCGTCGTTGGAGACGTTCTCGCTCGGGATCGTGCGGAGCCCGCCTGTCGAGGAATGGGGTGGGAAGCGGTTCCACCCTGCTATTGGGAACGTGCTTCGTATCTACCCGCAGGACAACGACACGGAAGGGTTCTTCGTGGCGAAGATACGGAAGAGCGTCGGAGCAAGTGATGATTCTTCTTCGCGTGATGAGGGGCATCCTTGCTCTGTAGAATGATACTGATTAGCTTGATGTTCATAATCGGCCGCGGCCCGACGCTTCAGATCCTGAGCGAATGCCACGCACGTTCGACGAAGCGACTGATTCTCTGTTTCTCCCGATAGAGCCGCATATCGGCATCAGTGATGAGCCGCCGCAACATCGGCTGGAGGTCGTTCGCAGACGCATCGACGTTTCTCGCCGAGTGAGAGAGGGTGCTGATGCCGTGGCTGAACAGGATCGGTATGTGCTTTGTTCCTCGGCCATAGATTCTTGACTCGTACCGCAGGATTCTCTTCGTTCGTTCGATAGCGTTGAGCGCACCTTGCCGATCCGTCCCGGGGAGAAGCAGCAGGAATTCGTCGCCGCCATAACGGATCGCGACGTCATCCTTCCGGTAGTTGTCGGTGAGTACTTCTCCGACGCGTGCCAGCACCTCATCCCCTTTATCGTGGCCATAGCGATCGTTGATTCGCTTGAAGAAATCGAGGTCGAGAAGTGCCAGGGAGAGCGGTTGTCCGAGCCGGGCGTCGAGCTTGGTTTCGCGGACGAACCGTTCGAAGAGGCAATCCCGCTTGAGGATCCCCGTCAGACCGTCTCTCTGGTTCCGTTCACGGCAGGCCAGTTTATTGGTGAAGTCGCGTGCGAGGAGTTTGAAAAACAGCTCATGTTGTTTATCATACGTTCCGCGGTCGGGTGTTTGGACGTCGATGACGCCATAAAGCTTCCGGTTCGGTCCGATGAGTGGCATCGCCATTTCCGCGCCGATGTGATCGTTGCTGCCGTTGGGGATGTGGCGGTCTCCCTCGAGTGCGGCCACGTCATTCTCGATCACCAACTTTCTGGTCTCAGCTGCGCGTCCAGTCACCCCTGTCCCGATTCGCACGTAGGGGGTTTTCGGGGGGTCGTTGAATCCTTCGCTTTTCTCGATGATGAGCACTTGTTCGCGCTTCGGCTGAGCCTCTCTCGTCTCCGTCGACGTTGTGTCGTTGACACAGAGATATCGCGGGGAGAGCAGCGTTCTCCGCGCGAAGGAATGGTCCTCTCGGAGGGCTGCAAAGAGCAGACTCGTGAGATGATCGATTGTGGCGGCTGAGTCGGTGTGAGCCAGGAAGTTGAGAAAAAGTTTTTGTTGCAGGTCCCGTAGTTGTCGGAACTCTTCCAAAAAACATTCTCCTGCCAGTTCTGTTTCTATAGTCATGGTGGACCTTTCGTTTCCGGCGACGCCGAAGCTAAATAATACCACTATTAAGTAATTACTATTTATAAATATATCGTATCAGTAGTTCCGATTGAACGTCTTGTTTTCTGTGCCGCCGTGGGGCGATTGTCGG
>JBBIPM010000119.1:0-2825 GCA_037442865.1 Candidatus Woesearchaeota archaeon | reverse complement strand
AAACTACCCAACGATAAGAATGACTGAGGTGAGAGATTAATTCTGCCCCACCCTAGATCACCTCTGCAGCAGAGAATATAAGCACTACTATAGTAAAGTATCTTAATTAAGACAATACCTGAAAATCGTTTCTCAAAAACGCTTAGTAGTCGTCCCTTCTCGGCGGCCGGTGCTTCTGGAAGCAGTCCCGGCAGTAGACCGCTCGGCCTTCGGTCGGCTTGAACGGCACCTCAGTCTCCTTGCCGCACTCGCTGCAGGTCGCCTTGTGCATCTCCCTGGGTCCGCTGCTGCGGAAGCCGCCGCCACCATGGCCGCCACCGAATCCGCCTCTCCCGCCGCCGAATCCACCGCGGTCTCCGCCGCGCTCTCCGTATCCCATTGTTCTTCATCTCCGTTGCTTTCTTCCAACGTGCTCGAGAAACAGTTGGTGTTGCTACTCTCCTGCTTTTCTGCCTCGTTGGCTACAGATGGAGCATCACTCCTCATTTATAAATCAGATGGTCTTCCCCTCGTTGATTATCCGTTGTTCTCCGTCTCCGGTCTTGCCGTCCCCTCTGTTTCTTCCTCTCTTTGCTTCTTCCTCTCTCTGCCCCTCTCCTCTTCGATTCCCGCTCATTTTTTTTCTCCGTCGAGGGCACCAAAGCTTTTATAAATGTGGTTCCCCGGTTCCGGGAAGAAGAGTGGTGAGTATATGCCGATCAAGCGTCTCGACGTCGAACTCCTGCCGAAGCTCCACAATATTGATGTTGCTGCCCGACGCCGGGTGCTGAGCCGCGTCCTGGAAGGGAGCTGGACCGCGCTCCTCAAAGGGCGCGGCATGGAGTTCGCCGGGTTCCGGCAGTACGTCTACGGGGATGATGCCAGCAGGATCGACTGGAACGCCTCGCTCCGCGCAAAGGACGTCCTGGTCCGCGAGTTCGAGGAGTACAAGACGGTGAACATCTTCTTCCTCCTGGATGTGAGCGATTCGATGCTCTTCTCCAGCACGGGGAAGCTGAAATGCGAGTATGCGGCTGAGCTCCTCTTCAACCTGGCCGGAGCCATCGTCGATGCGGGCGACACGGTGGGCTACGCGATCTTCGCCAATCAGATCGTCGCGAAGGAGCTTCCCGGGCTCGGACGCGAGGTGATCTACCGCTTGGCGCAGCACCTCGGCGACGGACGGAACTACGGTGGTCGGCGCGACTTCAAGCGTGTCATGAACCTCGTCAACGGCCTGCTCCACCAGCGCGCGCTCCTCATCGTCATCAGCGACTTTATCGACCTTCCCGAAGGCTGGGAGCGGTATGTCCGGATGTTCTCGATGCGGTTCGACCTGATCGGTATTATGGTTCGCGACCCTCGCGACGCCGAGCTTCCTGCTGAGGGGCTCCAGGTCCTCGTCGAGCATCCGAGCGGCGGCGAGGCGATCCTCGTCGATGCGAAGCAGTACGCGGCGGCGTACCGCACGACGACGCTAGAGGAGGAACGGTATGTCCGCTCCGTCTTCGAGAAGGCGAAGGCGGGCTTCCTCCGGATCGGCACCGATGAGGAGCCGTTCGACGCGCTCGTCGCCTATTTCCGGAAGCGTTCGAAAATCGTGAGATGAACCTATGCAGCTAGCTTTCGAAAACCCTGGCAACCTCTGGTTCCTGCTCGCGCTCCCCCTTCTCGTGGCGAGTCATTTCTATTTCCTCCGTCATGCGAAGACGCGAGCGTTGCGGTTCGCGAACTTCCGCGCCCTGAAGAGGATAACCGGCAAGAGCCTCGTGACGAAGAACTATTGGCTTCTCCTTTTGCGCCTGTTCACGATCCTCTTCATGGTCCTGGCCGCGAGCGGCACCACCCTCTGGTACGAAGGCGTGAGCCAGGAGAACGATTTCGTCATCGCCATCGATACCAGTGCGAGCATGACTGCCCAGGACGTGAAGCCGACCAGGATCGAGGCGGCGAAGACGGACGCGCTCCTCTTCATCGACGCGCTTCGCGCAGAGACCAGGATCGGGGTTGTCACCTTCGCCGGCGTCTCCCTAATCCAGCAGGTCCCGACGACCGACCTTGTCGCCGCGAAGGAGGCGATCCGCGGTATCGAGCCGATCAGGGCGGGCGGAACCGACATCCCCGGCGCGATCATCACGAGCACCAATCTGCTCCTCGACAACACGAAAGGGCGCTCTGTCGTCCTCCTCACGGATGGGAGTAGCACGATCGAGACGTTCCTGGACGCGAGCATGGAGCGCGCCGTCGCGTATGCGCAGGAACACCGCGTCACGATCCACACCATTGGGATCGGCTCTGAGGCCGGACCGGTGGGCTACCTGCCTGAGTATTACAACGTCAGCTCCACCTACAACAAGGAGAATCTCTTGCTGATCGCCAACGCGACGCACGGCATCTATGCGAAGGCAGAGACCGATGATGAGCTAATCGACGCCTTCCAGGCGATTGCCGACGACAGCTTGCGCCAGCTTCTCCGCCGCGAGCTGAGCCGCCCCTTCCTCCTGGCCGCGCTCCTCCTGATTTTTCTCGAATGGGTGCTCGCGAACACGCGGTTCCGGAAAATACCGTAACTTCTCGCCGGAGTGAGCCGTCAAAACGCTGTTAAACGAGCCGGAGGCGCCGGCGTGCGAAGCCAGCGGCGCGGGAACGATAGTGACCGTGCAGGGTGCCGCGCGGAGCGCCTGCTCGCGCCGACGCCGCTCACCGGCGGCGACGCCGGCTACGACGCGGCGTGGCTCAAAGATCTGTGCCGGGCACGCGACAGTTTCCCAATCTTCGTCGACAATCCTCGACGACGAGGCACAGAGACCAAGCAGCCGACCTGGCCACCCCTCAAGCGGTATCGC
>JBBIPM010000118.1:0-2827 GCA_037442865.1 Candidatus Woesearchaeota archaeon | reverse complement strand
GATCTCGGTGAACGTGTCCTGGTGGAGGAAGCGCAGCTCGTTCGGCTGCTTCTTCAAGACGCTTGTCCTCGCCTCGTTGCCCCGCACGTTCTCGTTGAAGATTATTCTCGTGCCGAACCCCCTCTGCTCTTTCTTGCGATAATATTGGTTGAAGAAGATGTCTGCTTGGGCGCTGTCCGAGCCCGCCGAAGACGAAATTGTATTCTCCCAGCCCCAACGACTTGATGAGGTCGTCGTACGCCGTCTTCATCCCCTCCCAGCCGTAGAAGACCTCGACGTCGGCCTCGCTCTTCGTCTTGCCGTACTTCAAGAGGAGCTGCGGCAGCAGCCTGTTGCTGAAGAGGTGCACCAATCTCCGAAGCTCAGTCTCGGCTACAACGCTCTCGAGAACGGGGTCACGAGCGCCAACACGATCAGGACGCGTCTGGTCACGAACCTCACCTACATCCTTGGCTTCACGGTGAAGAACTGAGAAAGAAAGGGGTAAAACGTTTTTACTTCTTCTCCATGTAGCCGCACTTGCCGCAGGTGGCGCGGTCCTTGTGGGCTGCCATGAAGATGCCCGGGCCGCACTTCGGACATGAACGGTTCTTCCGCTTGAGCGACCCGCCGGCCACTTCGTAGCAGGCGCCTTTCTTCGACGCGGGCTTCCCTTTCGGCTTCCCTTTCACCGCGCCTTTCGCGGCCGGTTTCCCGCCTTTCGCAGGGGCTGCCATCACTCATCCCCTCCTTCCTTGGCGGGAGCAGCCGCTTCCGCGGGCTTCTCCTCGCCTTCTTTCTTCCCGACGCCGTGCTTCTTCTTCACGTAGTCATGCTCCAATTTCTCGAGCGTGGCCGCGTCGTTGTAGACATAGGCGAGGACCTCGGCTGACTGGTCGCCGTACGCAGTGACGATCCGTCGGACGATGACGAGGCTTTGCTCCGTCTTCAGCGCTTTCGCCACCGCGGCGATGACGTGATGCTTCGTCGGCGTGGCGCCCTGGAATGCGATACGAGCGCGGATCTCGCTCCGTTGCAGGAGCGGTTTCGCCTCCTTCGATGTGATCTGGATCTCCATGGTCGTCAACTCCTCATCATACTTTCAGGTCCTCATCGTACCTTGAGGGCGTATTCGCCCTTGTCGTTCACACCCATCTGATGGGCGATGAAGCTCTTCGCCGGGTCGAGGAAGATGATCCTGCCCTGCCAGTTCGGGCTCAGGTTGCCCTGCTTGCAGAGCGGGCACGTCTCCCCCTCGACGAAGATCTTGCAGCTCCTGCACGCCTGTTTCCTCATGCGGCACCCCCTTTTGCGACGCGCTTCTTCTTCGCTTCGCCGCTCAGGTCGTCGAGGATCCATTCGTCCTTGCCGAGCCCCTCCTGGCGCATCGTCAACCCGAACTTCGGATTGGCGCGGTCCTTGTAACTGATCGCCACCATCCGGGCGAGCACCTTGTCGCCCACCTTCAGCACGCGGCCCGTCTCCTTCCCCTGGAGGACCTTCTCCTTCGTGACCGAGACGAAGTCGTTCATCGCCTGGCTCACGTGGACCATGCCGTCGATTGGCCCGAGGTTGAGGAAGGCGCCGAACTCGGCGACGTCTTTAATCATGGTCGGAATCACCTCCTGCATCTCGGGAACGTAGACGAGGAGCTCGAAGCTGGCCTCGTAGTAGCTCGCGCCGTCCCCGGGGATGATGATGCCGTCGCCCACCTCGTTCACATCCAAGATGTCGATGACGATCCCCACATCCTTGTCGATGTAGCCGGTGAACTTCTCCTTGACCGCCTTGACGATGGACTCGTTCAGGTCGAGCCCGAACATCGCCGGCGCGACCCGGACATGGTCCTTCACTTTCACGGCGTAAAACACGCGGGGCACCTCTTGGTATCTTCTTTCCTTCCGTCCTCCTGCTTTGGCCTTCTCGCCGCACGCGAAGATGGCGCGGAGCGCCATAGTCGTGAGCGGACGGTCCCTCTCACCGTGCGATAAGGAAGCCGCAGGAGCACTATGCTATGATTCTGAACTGTTTCCCTCGCACGCCGAGGACGCGGACCTTGGCGTTGAGAAGACGACGCTGCAAGCCCTTGTCGAGCGTCGCCACGACGTGGCGTACAGGATCGTCCTCGGCAATCCTCATGATTGCGTCATCAGTGTGCATCGTGCCGGAACTGGGGATGATTTTTAAAGGTATCTCTTTCTTCGTCGGGATGAGTAGCCTCGTCAGGAACCTCTGCTGAGAGCGGCGTTCCTTCTCCTTGACGAGCGCCAGCGCCAGCTTCGCGGCCCGGCCGTCAGCGCTCGCTTTCATCGCCAGCGTCTCGAGCTCCCGGATGACCGGGTCAGGGACGAGGAACACATCGATGATCTCCCCGGCTGACGCCGACTCGGAGAAGACATCGATGCCTTGCCCGAAGAGGAGCAGCGTGTTCGTGTCGAGGAGGAGCTTCATGAGAACGAGGAATAAGGAAGGGAGTTTAAAACGGTTCCGGACCTACACCTGCCGGGCGTTCTTCTTCCGCCACTGCCACTTCCCAGAGGGGTGCTGCCGGAGCTCGTGCGTCTTCGCGTCGAGCCCCTCCGCTCTCATCCAGGCCTTCGCCTTCTCTTCGGTGTCGAACGATTTCATCCGTTTCCGTCCTGCGACGTTTCCTTTGTAGTAGCGGTGCTTGAGGTGGGTGTTGGTGAAGCCGAGCTTCCTCTTCACCCTCGTGGTCAATCGTGGCATGAGTATCACCGGATCGTTTCTTCACGTCGCGGGTGAGGGGGCAGTATAAAAAGCTTTCTGGGGATCGGTTAAGTCAGATTAAGTGGGAATCTTCTTATTTGGGCATTTAAAAGGTTGTATC
>JBBIPM010000117.1:0-2843 GCA_037442865.1 Candidatus Woesearchaeota archaeon | reverse complement strand
CCTATGTTTCAGTTCTAACTCTCGACGAGAGCCGGTTTCATAAGGCCTGATCGACGTTTCTCCCGCAGGCGGAAGCTCTCGCCGCGGATGGTAAGTACGTGGCTGTGATGGAGTAATCGATCGAGAATCGCCGTCGCGATGACGGTATCGCCGAATATCTCGCCCCACTCGCCGATGCTCCGGTTCGTGGTCACCAGCATCGCGCCTCGCTCGTAGCGACGGGATACGAGCTGAAAAAACAGGTGGGCCGCGTCCTTCTCGAACGGCAGGTAGCCGAGTTCGTCCACGATGAGCAGCTTGGGCTTAGAGAAGTGCGTAAGCTTCTCCTCCAGCCGACCCTCGAGCGCCGCCTTCGAAAGGGCTGCGACGAGGTTTACCGCGGAGGCGAAGAGGACAGCGTAGCCGCGACCGATCGCCTCGCGACCGAGGGCGACCGCGAGATGGGTCTTGCCGACGCCCGGAGGCCCCTGCAGGAGCACGGTGTCGCCGTTCGCGACCCAGCGCCCGGTGGCGAGTTCCCGCAGCTGCTTAGGGTCGAGCGATGGCTGGGCGTCGAACTCGAAGCCGTCGAGGGTCCGCACGTAGGGGAACCTCGCGATGCTCGTGCCCATCGCGATCCGCCTTTGGTCGCGCCGGGCTATCTCGATCCCGCACAGGAACTCGAGCGCCTCGCGGAAGGTGAGCTCATTACGGGCCGCCTCGTCGAGGAGGTTGTCCAGTTGATCGCGGATGGCTGAGAGTTGGAGCCGGGCGAGCATAGCGTTGAGCCGATCGGCGTCCGTATCCATCACAGGCCCTCCGCGATGCGCGCGTAGTCGTCCAGCGAGCGCTCGAGTTCCCCGCGCGCGGGGCGTTCGAGGTGAAGGGACGAGACGCCGAGGAAGTGCGACTTGTCAATTACCCTCGCGCGACGCCCCGGTGCGACCGCGTGGCGGGCGATTTCGATCCCGCCATGGTGCACCGTGAGCGACGAGCCTGAGATGCGCACCGTGACCTCCTCGCCGATATAGCGCCACGGTACGCTATAGTGGTTAGTGTCGATTTCCACGCAGAGATCGGTATGGACCTTCCGTACGAGCTCGCGTGCCTGGACGAAGGGCGGGCGGCCGCTCACGGGTAGCAGGGACATCCGTTCGCGCTCGAAGCGATCGATCGGCCGCTCCCCGGTGGTGCCATGGATGCGCGGATCGGCGATTTCCCGCATCCACCAGACCAGATGCGCTTCCAGATGGTTCCAGGATTCGAAGGACCGGCCCGCGATGGCGTTCTTCTTCACGTAGCCGACGCCGTTCTCGTCCTTGCCCTTGGTCCGCGCGCGATAGGGTGCGCAGGCACGCGGCGCGAAGCCCCAGTAACGGGAGAAGGCGAGGAAGGATTCCGAGAACTCGACGCGCCGCGTCCGCGCGTCGTGATGGCGCACGAGCGCTTTCGCGTTGTCCGTGAGCACCTCGCCCGTAACGCCGCCGAAGTGGAGGAAGGCGCGTTCCATGCCCGACAGCCAGGAGTCGCGGGACTCGTCCGGGAACGGACAGACGAACAGTCGACGCGAGTACCCCAGGGTCATGACGAACAGGTGGACGAGCGTCTTCTGGCCGCCGATCTCGACGTTCGCCGACCCGAAATCGACCTGCGACTGCCGGCCAGGCGGGGTTTCAAAACGCAAGGTCGCCTTCGCTTCCGCGCTCAGGAGCCGTCGTTGGGCCTCGACCGCGCGCTCCACCGTCCGCAGGCTGACCGCGACGTCCTTTTGTCGCTTGAGCTCCTGCCGGACGACTTCCGCATTCCCGCGGTGCTTCCGGAATTCCTGGAGCACCCATTCCAGGTGTGGCACAAGGAGGGCCTGTCGTCCGCTTCCTCGATAGGCGATCCAGCCTTTGGCCTCGAGATACTTCTTAACCGTGTTCCTGCTGATCCCCAGTTCGTCGGCGATCCTTCTACTGCCCCACCCGATATCGTGCAGATGGATGATCGCGCCTACCTCGTCGGGAGTCTTCATGGTGTCGCTTCCGTTTCCATCCCGGAAGCTTCTCATGCCCGCTTTCATGTCTTCCATCGTCCCCTCCTGGCGACGAAGGGGGGGCAATTCTCACTGTCGCCAGGGGGTCAGTTTCTCATGTCGCCTGACACAAGTGCCGGTGCCAACAGTGACCGGTGGATTCGACGTCATCCTGGGAGACCTCTCTGCCGCCCGATCAGCCCCGATATTTCAAGCACGATGGCTTTGATGGCTGTACCTGGCTACTGACAGGTGAGAAGGCACCGGAGGATATCGTCGAGGATGATAATTTCTGGGCCGACAGTGACTATGACAACGCGGCCGAGATCGCCAAGAACCTCGTGGCGTGCTGGCCCAATCCACCTGCAGAGATTGCCAGGTGTGCCGGGATCACCCTACGGGAACTTCAATGGTTCACCTCAGGGAAGGCGTCCCTTGACCGACATGTGCGTTTTGACCTGGAAGCCTTGCTCGGCATCGAATTCGACGAAAGCATGGGTAGATACGTAGAGGCCGGACCTTATGTCCTGGTGGCCAACAAACCACTGGCCCTCAAGGAAGTCTATGAAGGCATTTCCGGCGGCGGAAATGCATGTCCCTGTGAGATAGTCCCTCGGCAGGGAGCCGCAGACCCAAGCTGGCGATACGTGTTGATCAACACGTATGGAGAACCCCCGAGCATTGTGATGGCACCTCGCGGAGCAAAAATCACGGAGCGCCTTCCGGACTTGCTTATGAATTATGCCGGTACCACGTCTGTAGCTCCGGAGTTCTACCGGGATGTCGTTTCTACCTGCGCCAGGGCCTGCCGCGAACCTGCCGCCAACATCCGGGAGATGAAAGACTT
>JBBIPM010000116.1:0-2857 GCA_037442865.1 Candidatus Woesearchaeota archaeon | reverse complement strand
CGTCGCAGGTTCTTCTTGTCGATCTGCTTGACCGCGTTCCACGAGCTGTTCATCTCGGCGGCGACGTCCTTGATTGTCATCTTGACGCACAAAAAGAGGGGATGAACCGAAGAAAGTAGTAGCATCCGTTCTGATTATCGTTGGCATAGTTGCGATCCTGACGGTGTTAATGAGTGCAACATTGACAGGCAGAGTCATCAAGGAGGCGAACAGCACCAACGAGACGAACGGATCGAATGAGAAAAAAGATCCGGTCAACATCACACTATGCATCGACGTCAATGATACTAATTGCACATAGATACCAGAAGTGAAATCTCATGAATGCGTGAAGAATCCCAAGGATCGGCGTTGCGAGTTCTGGACGCCACAACCCGCTCCTCAGGGAACCAAAGAATCGGGCTCTTCTCCTTTCGAGGGGATTCTCTACAACTGTTACAGGAAAGCGGCGATAGACGTGAAGCAAGGAAACCTGAGCCCATCTTTCGGCACAGGGCTGGTTTGCGAACCGGAAGAGGAGGCGATCATCAGGGCCGCAGTCTGCATCCCTGAATCCTACATGACCCGTACTTCACTCGTCAGGTTCAACACGCTCAGAAACTGGGCGGGAGTCGTCTGCATCGGCGACGAAGAGAGCACCGCGCTCATCGAGGTCGATTGCTGCAGACGATCGTAGCGCAGCTCTCGGTAGGCGTGCGGCGGAGAATCGCCCCTTCCTCAACATCCCCAGAAGTGCCGTCGCTCGGGGGGATGTTCCGAATGTCGAGATGCCCCCTTGAGTTATTCTGTTGTACCGCACTCATTCTTATCAGGAGAGGATCATGCTCTCCGCGCGAACGTCGCCGCCATCAGCACGGGGAAGGCGATAGTGGCATCGCAATGGACCTTGACCGCAGGCGTCCGCGGCTTCACCTTCCCCCACGTGATTGCTTCTTCGATTCTCGCTCCGGAGTCAGAGCCATCGAACTCCTGCGCGGTGTTGATGTAGACGGCGTAGTCAAGCCCTTCACGGAAGATGTTCGCGTTCAGGATATAGTGTTTCGACGCGCCCCCGCCGAGCAGGATGGCACCCGCCTTCTTCGCCTCCAAGACCCGCTTCACGATGAGATCCATGTCCGAAGCGGTATCGATGACGAAGTCAGGGTGGCGCTGCCGGAAGAAGTGGACGAGGTCGCCGATGGAGCCGTCCATGATGGCCGGGCAGATGACCGAGATATCATTCAGAGCCGCCCAGTAGAGGTAGGACTCCTCCTTCGTCTCCAGCGCACCCAGCACGAGCCCCAGCTCCTTCGTGAAGACGGCCGTGTTGACGGTCTTCCCCTGCCGCGTGTACCGCTCGTAGAGCCCCTGTAGGAATCCTTGCATGAACTGGTCGAAATAGGCGAACCGGTCGTTCGGGACGAAGATATTCCCCGTCCTATTGACGCCGTTCTCGAAGAGACGCTCACCTGGCGCTTCGAAGGAGCCGAGGACGAACGACCCGAGGCATTTGATCGCGTCCTCCTCGATGCCCCCGGCCGCGGTGACCATGAGATGGACTGCCTTCGTCCTGGCGAGGAAGGCGATTGCTTCCCGGACGCCGCTGCTGATCATGGTGCTGGTGAAGCCGAGGAAAATTGTCGCCTGTTCGCGCCGCATGATCGTGACGATCTCGATCGCTTTCGCCAGGTTCGAGGCCTGGAATCCCGTCGTGACGAGCCCCGCGACGAAGGCATCGAGGTCGAACCCCTCCGCGGCGTTCTTCCGGTAGTCGTACCCTTTGATCGTCGGGAGGTGGTTCAGGTCGATGCTCGTCCGGAGCGTGTCATACTGATGCGGTCGTCGTCCATGCATGGATATCATCTTGGTCGAGTATCGTTCAGCATAAGAAAGAAAAAAGAGAGAAAACAAGGGGAGAGAAGAGCGATAAAGCTGTCAGCTGCCCGTCTTGCGGACCGTGTCGTGGCTCGCCATACCGCCAGGGACGCTTATAAATTTTAAAAATCTTTGGGTGGAGAGGGAGAAGCGGCACCCCTCGTCTTCCGGCCAAACGCCAAAGAACAGAAAAAGAGCCGATAACAGCGAATCCTTTCCGGGAAACGCGCGGATAGATTCTTTAAAAGAGGAAGATACTGGCGATAGATGCTCACAGAGAAGCACCGTGCCATCCTCTCCCAGCTCCGCCATGACGCGCGGATGAGCCTCGCGGCGATCAGCCGGAGGACCGGGATCCCGACCAGCACAGTCTTCGACCACTACCAGGAGCTGAAAGGGAGCGTTATCCTCCGCCACGCGGCGCTGCCCGATTTCACTCGGCTGGGCTACCCGCTCCGGAAGCGGTTCCTCGTCAAGGCGAAGGAGCGCGGCGAGACGCTCGCCTGGCTCAAGAGGCATCCCGCTGTGAACAACTTGTACCGCGTCGACGCCTATGACGCGTTCTTCGAAGCCTATTTCAAAGACGCCGCTGAACTCGAGACGTTCCGCGAGGAGCTCCGCCGCGGCGTCAAGATACGAAACCTCAAGGAGCATGACATCCTCGAGGAGCTGAAGCACGAGGCGTTCGTGCCGGAACGGTGAAACTGCGCAAAGGACTCAGTAGACAAGTTCGCTCCGCTCGCTCTGTGCCGCGCTTCGAGGCGGAGTGTGTGCACCATAGTGGGGGCTCCTTCCCGGATGGGGCAACCCCCTCGTCGCCCTTCACTCTCCGAATCGGAACGCCTCGACCTTACGCGCGGCACTGACGTTTCTACTGAGTCAGCCCTCCGGCTTTGCGCGGAAATTAGTCCTGTCGTGAGAAGTAGTCGATTCTTCGCCTGGTGTGGAGGATGCTGCGCGTCGTGATCTGGCTGCGGCGCGCCATCGGTCGGTCCTTTCGCAC
>JBBIPM010000115.1:0-2858 GCA_037442865.1 Candidatus Woesearchaeota archaeon | reverse complement strand
TTCACCCCGAACGGCTTCCGCTTCATGCTGGAAAGCCCCGCCGAGCTCGCCGCCGAGCTGGAAACGCGGGGTGGACGGCTCTCACTCTTCAGCGGAGAACCGGAGAACATCCTGGAACGGCTCCTCTCAGAGAGAACCGGCAGTTTCACCGCAGTCTACCTCAACACAGACTACACACCATTCAGCAGGAAACGGGACGACGCCCTAGCCAAGATCTGTGCGGAGCGCGGCGTTCCACTGAAAACCTATGAGGATGCGCTCCTCCACGCCCCAGGAAGCGTCCTGACAAAAGAAGCGAAGCCCTACACAGTCTACACGTCCTTCGCGCGGAACGCGCGGAAAAGGCCTGTGATGAAGCCACGCCTCTTCTCAAAAACGGATGGCGCGAAGCTCTCCGGCAGGAGACTCCAGGGAGAGACCGCGCTGTTGGATTCTCGGCAAGCCGATAACAGCCACCAGACGTTCCCAGGAGGACGAAAGGCGGCGCTGGAGATACTCAAAGGGATAAAGGGCTATTGGAGCTACGATGTGACGAGAAACAACCCATGGAAAGAGGGGACGACGAAACTGAGCCCCCACCATAAGTTCGGCACCATCAGCATCCGAGAGACCCACCACGCGGTACAAAATGCGCTAGGAGAGGACCATGCGCTCATAGACGAGCTCCTCTGGCGCGACTTCTTTACCCACGTCGCGCACCACTACCCGAAGGTGTTCGCAGGGGCGTTCAAAGAGAGATACAACAAGCTCAAATGGGATAATCCGCACGGAGCAGGGGGGAAAAAATTGAAAGCGTGGAAAGAGGGCTTGACCGGCTACCCAATCGTGGATGCAGGGATGCGCCAACTGGCAGCCACAGGGTGGATGCACAACCGGGTCAGGATGATAACGGCTAGTTTCCTGGCGAAAGATCTGCACCTTGACTGGCGCCTTGGCGAAGAGCACTTCGCCAACCTCCTCGTCGACTACGACCCTGCCGTCAACAACGGGAACTGGCAATGGGCGGCCTCGACTGGGTGCGACGCGCAACCCTACTTCCGGATCTTCAACCCGTGGAACCAGCAGGCCAAGTTCGACCCGCGCTGCGACTACATCAAGACCTGGGTGCCCGAGCTCCACGGCCTCACCGCGACGGCAATCCACCGCCTCGCAACAACGCGGCCGGCAGGCCTCTCCTATCCTGAGCCAATCGTCGACCATAAAGAAGCGACGGCAGAAGCAATCAGGAGGTTCAAGGAGCTCCGATGAAACGAAACACGAAGGAACACGACACGAAGGAAGAAGGCGTGAACCGGCGTCGCCTCCCTGACGACCCTTCCGCGTCGAGAACCGTCCGACGGAAGATACTCGTGATCGGCGCCAGCGGCTATATAGGGAGCAGACTGGTCCCGCTCCTCCTCGGACGAGGATTTGCCGTCAGGGTCCTCACCAGGGACGAGTCCCGGATACGACGACGCGCATGGGCCGAGGCGGTCGAGCCGTTCCAAGGGGACCTTCGCGACGCGACGACGCTTCCCCCGGCCTTTAGCGGCTGCAATGCGATCTACTACCTCGCCCACAGCATGGAACGCGGCGAGAAGGACTTCGTCACCGCCGAACGTGACGCGGCGAGGAACGTCGCAATAGCGGCAACGCGGTCACGCGTCCGGAGGATCATCTACCTCGGAGCCTTGGGAACCGCGAGCGATGGGAGGCGGAACGGCGGTCACGCGCTCAGCCACCACCTCGCCAGCCGACACGCAGTGGGTGACGCGCTCCGCTCCGGGACCGCGGCGGTGACGGAGCTCCAGGCGAGCGTCATCATCGGCACCGGAAGCGCCTCCTTCGAACTAATACGGCGGATCACCGAACGCGTCCCGCTTCTCATCGGCCCTCCCTGGCTCGGCAACAAGGTCCAGCCGATTGCAATCAGGGACGTCCTCAGCTACCTCGTCGGTTGCCTCGACGAGCCACGGACAACGGGGAGAGTGTTCGGCATCGGCGGACCCGAGACGCTCACCTACGGCGGGCTGCTCCGCGCCTACGCGCGCGTCCGCGGACTGCAGAGACCCCTCATCCGGATCCCGTTCCTGCCGGCGATTCTCGGCCCTTTCTGGCTCCGGCTCCTCACCCCGCTCCCGCCGGAGCTGACCGGGCCCCTGGCCCGCTCCCTCGCATACGACACGGTCTGTGCCGACGAAAGCATACGGCGACTCCTGCCGCGACGCCTCCTCACCGTCGAGGAAGCGATACGCGTCGCGCTCGACCCGCGTCAGCTCGTGGAACCGGGAGGCGACCCTGCCTGGCGTCAAGAAGGGGATGCGGCATGGGTCTCGCCGTGAAGCGTCGAACGCTCGCTCCTTCTTCCCGAAGAGCCTTTTGAAGAGGCCGCTGAACCGATTGAAGAAGTCGCTCGCTTCGCTCCTCGCGACGTGGCAGCTCCAAGAAAAAGACTTGCGCACCGAGCTCACACGAACACTCACAGCGACGATGTGCTAAAAACAGCTAAACACCCACATCCTTGTTAAATTGAGTATGACGGACTGAGCGGAGCGTAAATCCCTCCTCTCGGCGCTCAGCCGTGACGACCGAGCCCCCGACGATCGGGGAAAGAAGGTGCGGGCTTGCACCGTGATAAAAATATCCCCCCTCCCAGATTTGAACCGGGGACCTCTCGGTCACGGCTGGGAGACGGTCATCCATGCCGCTTGAGCGGCAGTGTCGGTCTCCATCTACAGCCGAGCGCTCTAACCAGTCTGAGCTAAGGGGGGCTGATACGCGCAGAGACCGGAGCGATTTTATAAGGGTTTCGCGTTGGTAAGGTGTGTGTGGAACGTAGGTCGCGCCGCCGCGGTGAGTCGTTCGGCCTCTTCGAGTGA
>JBBIPM010000114.1:0-2922 GCA_037442865.1 Candidatus Woesearchaeota archaeon | reverse complement strand
GAAAGAGTCCTCGGCCCCGTGCGGTGAGGGGCTGCTCTGCGGCGGCGGCTCCTGCCAGCTCCCTGGATGCGACGCGTCGTGTTCGTGAATGGGTTGTTTTGGAACCCTTCACACACTCTCCTGCGGTACAGTTTGTGCGGGTTCGGGGCCTTCGGCGTGGCTTCTTTGGGGGTGTTGGTGGTTGCCCAGCCCCAAGGGGTTTTTTTCACGCCTTGTAAGTGGTTATAATCGATAGTTTTATATAGTTGGAGTGCGTCAGGAGGGGTAGAATACTCGTTCGAGGTGCAATCATGGGATTCCTCTCCCGGTTTCGCGAGCAGACGAAGAGAGTGACGCTGCCGCTCCTCCTGGCCGGTGCGGCGTGGAGTGCTGCGCCGCGCGTCGAGGCGGCGGAGCCGGTTGGTGAGCAGCAGCTCATCACGGTGATCCCCTCGGGGGGCGGCGTCGGCGGGTCGCGGTGGCTGGGCGAGGTGATTCTCGCGAATCCGTCGCTGTCTGAGGAGGCGTATGGCCGTCTCGTCTTGTTCGCGCAGAACCGGAGCGGGAGCGACGACGGTCCGAGTCTCCCGTACAGTTTGCCGCCCCGGACGACGCTGCGCGTGCTCGATCCTGTGGCGCAGATCGGCGCCTCGGGGAACATGGCGGTGAAAGTGATCCCGGAGAACCATGTCACCCCGTCGGTGACTGCGATGTACTGGAACGAGCAGGAGCTGGATGGCGATCCGGCCACGAAGACGAAGCTGAATCAGCTCACCGCCGCCGTGCCGCTCTCGCAGCTCTTGCTGCGAGGGGATGAGGCGACGTTCGCCGGCCCGGATACCACCATCGGGGTGAGCCGCGAAGCGTTCCGGTGGAACTGCTTCTTCTACGGCGAAACCGACTCCACAGCGCCGGTGGGGCAGCAGGAGCCACGCCTCTTCGCCGACCTCTTCACCGGCACCAGCGGCGGCTACATCAAGACCGTCACGCTCACGATGCCGGACCACGGCGCCATGCAGAAGACGGATTTCATCCGGACTGTCTTCGAGGTGGAGCCTCGTCCCTACGACCACGTCAAGATGAGGGTGACCGGCGGCCGGGTCTGGGCGGAATGCAGCTACGTCCAGAACAACGAGGAGCTTCCTGGAGTGGACGATGGCGGCGTCCAGAAGCCGGGGATTCGTCGCCTCATGGAGAGCGGGGTCTACACTGTGGCGCCGACGACGGTGGAGGCGAACGACCCCGTCGTCCGCCACTTGCGCGTCCTCAGCAGGCCCGGCACCCGGGTGGACGGGTGCACCTTCCGGGGAGGATGGGAGACTACGATCCACGGCGACGGCACCAACGTATACGAGCACAATGTCACGACCTATCCAACGATGCCCGGCACCTACGATGTCTACGCCGTCTGCGGTTTCAGCACCCTTGACGGCGGCTTCCTCGGCGCACGAACACTCCCCGCAGGAAGACTCACCGTCGAGGCGGAACCTGCTGATTACACACCGGCAAATAGCTACGTGAAAACACAAACTAATCTTGAAACACTAGCAACACTTATTGGCGGCAATATCAATACAGTATTTATCAACACCATGATGCATTATAATGGCGACGAAATTAGGAATGTCCTACAAGTTTACACTAACGGGACGACGGGACCTTCCGATCCTGAACTCGAGCGCGTCATCATCAAGGAAGGGACGAACTCCGTCGATTTTCGGCGCACCGATGGTGGCACCGCTGTTTGGGCTGGGTTTACGGAAACCCAGATGAGGTCGTTGCGCGAGCTCTACAAGGATTGAGACGGCGAGCGAACCGATTCGAGCCTTACGTGGTCACAAGCTTTAAATACGAATCTTCTGAGATTATTCACTATGAGGGGCGGTCTTTCGTCGAATGGTTTTCTATCACATATATTTGCGAGTCTACCATTGTACGCGTTCTTTTTCGCAATTCTGAGCCAACACGTTCTTGCCCCGTGCGGAGGCCTTTTCGATCCTCCTTGCTATATCTGTGAGAACGGCATTTGTGAGGCCTCGGTCGGTGAGAACTGCAACAGTTGTCCTCAAGACTGCGCCTGTGTTGCGCCTGCTGTGTGTACGTATCAAGGTGGTGGCTCCTATTCGTGTCTCGTCCCGAATCCTTGTAATTCCAATGGTGTGTGTCAGCCGGAGTATGGCGAGACGTGTATGAATTGTCCGAGTGATTGTTGTGATTTTGACAATGATGGGGTGTTCAATCAGGATGATCAGTGTCCGGGGACGCCGTCGTGGGATCGTCCTGTGGCGGTGGAGCAGCCGAATCGTGGTTGTGGTTGTTCTCAGGTGAATTGTGGGGTGAGGAATTGCGAATCTTTCGACACGTATTGTCGCGACTATCACAATGTTCCGTTTGGCTGTTCTGCCGGTCTCTGTGCGGAATCCGCCTCGTGTAATAGCTACACGAATCTTAATGAGGGGCAGTCCTGCTCGGGGTGCGGCGGCGCTCTCTGCGTCTGCTCGGCGGGGCTCTGCTCGTCGGTCCAGTGCCTCGTTCCGGGTGATTGTGGTCTTCCCGGTTGGGTGAGCACGGGGGCGACGCGGGTCGTCACGGTTCTGATGTGCGGGCGTCAGGCGCAGCATGAGGAGGTGAACCGTTCTTTCTCGTGTATCAATAACGTGTGCGGCTCGGTGCACGGCTCGACGCGGTGGGTGAATGATGGCGCGCCGTACACGGATGGTTCGTTCTGCGCTCCGGGTCAGGTGTGCAACGCCTCGTTCCAGTGCGTCTCTTCCTGCGTGCCGAGTTGTGCGGGGAAGAGTTGCGGCGCGGGTGATGGGTGCGGCGGCTTCTGCGTGGGGAGCTGTCCGAGCCCGCAGACGTGCGTAGGTGCTGGCGGCGGGTATGCGTGCACGTGCCCGACGGGCACGCCGCCGTTCGAGGCGTGCAGCCCGGCGGGCAGCG
>JBBIPM010000113.1:0-2930 GCA_037442865.1 Candidatus Woesearchaeota archaeon | reverse complement strand
GCTTCGGAAGAAGGTTGCCATCCGCGCTGGTGACCGGATCTTCCGCGCTTCCGCATCGCGGATGCAGTCGCCGGGGTTCACCGCCGTGCTCCCCGTGGCCCGACTTGACGACGAGGAAGCTCCCTTGCCGAAGGATCTCAAACCGGGCACAGAGCTTCCGCGTCCAGAGGTCGAGGTCGAAGAGCACCAAACCGAGCCTCCGAAGCGATTCACCGAGGCCGGGATCGTACGAAAGCTCGACCAGGAAGGGATCGGTCGCCCTAGCACCTACGCCCAAATCGTGTCCGTGATTCAGGACCGGGGATACGTGGTCCGCGAGGCGAGCTCCCTTCGCCCGACCTTGCTTGGGCACCTCGTGACCGACATCCTGCGCCTGTACTTCCCCGAGACGGTGGAGGAGGCGTTCACGGCTCAAATGGAGGAGGATTTGGATCGGGTCCAGGAGGGAGACCTTGGGCGGGGCGAGCTCTTGCGCTCGTTCTACCGCTGGTTCTCCCCCAAGCTGCACACGGTGGAAGAGGCTCTGTCCAAGGGCGGAAAACCGTTCCAGGCGGTCAGCGACGTTGCCTGCCCATCCTGCGGGGCGCCGATGGAGGTCCGCGTATGGCGAGGGAGCCTGTACCTCGGATGCTCCCGGTACCCAGAGTGCCGCACCACGAAGAACCTTCCGCCCAACGTGAGCTTCCGCTACACACCGGATCGGGTGGAACTGAGCGACGGGTTGGCCGCGGTGGAGTCGGCTCCGACGGTCCCGTGTGCGAAGTGCGGGACCCCGATGCTTCTCCGTCACGGCCGCTTCGGCCGTTATCTCTCCTGCTCGAGCTGCAAGACGACATCGTCTGTGCCGAGCGGTGTGACTTGCCCGCAGTGCCACGAAGGCGATCTTGTAGAGCGGTTTGGCAAGCGTTACGGGACGTTCTATGCTTGCTCTCGCTACCCCGACTGTAAGTTCCGCCTGTCAGGAAAGCCGATGGAGCCGTGCCCCGCATGTGGCGAGGGGGTGGTGTACGACGATCCCCGCCGCGGCCAGCGCTGCTCGAACGCCGACTGCGCCACGCACGCCGGTGAGAGCCCCGCTCCGGCGGCAAAACGGCCCAAGCGGGGCTCCTCAAAGAGGCGCAAGACCTAGCCTCCGGATCAGTTTTCCTCGAGGATCTGCCTGAACTGCTCGAGCTTGCGCAGCACGGACGAGTCCCGCAGTTTCTCCAGACCCTCTTTCTGGATCTGCCGGACCCGCTCCCGGGAGATCCCGAAGATGTCCCCCACGTCATCGAGGGTCTTGGGCTGAGTCCCGTCGAGCCCGTAGCGGAGCTCGATCACCCGCCGCTCCCGCGGGGTCAGGCGGTCCTTGAGTGCCTTCTGAAGCTCCTGCTGGAGAAGCTCTTTGAACGTCTCCCGGGTCGGAGAGATCGCGCCCGCGTCCTCGATGAAGTCGCCCAGCACCGCGCCTTCGTCCTCGTATCCAATCGGAGTATCCAGCGACGCCGTGTACTGAGAGGTCTTCTTGGCCTTGACGATGTTGTCCACCGTCGTCTCCAGGCCTTCGGCCAACTCCTCGAGGCTCGGGCCGGTGCCGTGCTCCTTCAGATGCTCCCGCTCTGCCGTGTGGATCTTGCGGATCAGCTCGTTGATGTGCGTCGGGACGCGAATCGTGCGCGAGCGGTTGGTGATCGCGCGCAGGATCGCCTGACGGATCCACCACGTGGCGTAGGTGGAGAACTTGTACCCCTTCCGCCAGTCGAACTTCTCGACCGCCTTCATCAGGCCGAGGTTTCCCTCCTGAATCAGGTCCAGGAACGGAAGTCCGCACCCACGGTACTTCTTGGCGATCGAGACCACCAGCCGCAGATTGGCCTCGGCCAGCTTCTCCTTCGCCTCCCGTTCGCCCGCCTCCACGCGCTGCGCGAGCGAGACCTCTTCATCCTTCGTCAGAAGCGGAACGCGGGAGATCTCGTCGAAGTAGGTCCGAATCGGGTTCTCCGGACTGCGCCGGCTTGCCCGGTCGGAGTCCCACCACATGACCTCCTCTTCGGTCGTGTCCGAGTCCTCGCGCACTTCGTTGCCAAACCTCACGATTTCCATAGGGGTCACTCCTTGAGCCTCCGTTATGCACAGATGTGCTTGTGAATACAGAAAAGATGACCGATGTCCTCACATCCCGACAGCCACTATAGCATGAATGGGCCTCGTTGTGAAGGGGCAGAGAATATCGTGCCTATAAGTAAGTCAGTCTGTTTTGGCCATCGGAACCGGGACGGCGCGCCCGAAGCGCCACGAAACGGACGTGGCCTTAGGTTTAGACGTGCCTTGACTTTCGTGGCGAGACGGATCCTCCAAGCCGGCGACCCAGCCCAGCGAGGATCCACGGGAGAGGTCGCGCTTCGCCCGGAGGAGCCACGACTGACCGCCAGCGACGCTGCTGGCCCATGAGGTTCGTGAACGTCCCCGTCCGCTCTGGCCACCGCGGGAGCGGGGCCACGGCGTGGGCCGAGGAGAGCGACTTCGTCTTTCGATGGTGGAACAGGACGAATCGCCTTACCCCCCGGAGGTCGTCTTCGGTCGCGCCGTGGTCCAACGGATCCACGCCGATTGCCCACAGCGTGTCTACAGACCCGATCCTCACCGCCGCCAGGGCATCCCCTGGGGAGGAGGAGAAACCCGCGGCGAGGGCCCCCCGGGTGTTCGCCCCGCTGTAGAGGGGGATGATCTTCTTCTGACCCAGCGTCTCGAGGAGGTTCACCACGCTCTCGGCGGCACGCTCGTTCGAGGCGAACTCCGGCCCGACGAGGGTCACCACCTTCGTTGCCTTGTTGAGGAGAACCGCTGCCTGCCCCAGCGCAGGGCTCGCTTCTCCCTTCCCGAGGAGCGCCTCGCGCAGATCGGACAGGGAGTCCGCGTGGCGTCCGGGCGTGACGGCCAGTTGAAGGGTG
>JBBIPM010000112.1:0-2989 GCA_037442865.1 Candidatus Woesearchaeota archaeon | reverse complement strand
CACTCCGCGAGGAGCGCGTAGACGCGAACGCGCATAATGGCCAGGAGACCATAGCCCGACGCCCCGCGCCGGGGTCGTTGCACGGATTCGACAAGTTTAAGATTAATCACTGTCGTCACCACTGTTGCCGCTGTTGTCATAACTCCTCACCACAGCGTTATCGACGACAGCGTTTATAAGTGGTGCGGCGACGCACCCCTTATCTTAGAATTCTGCCCCACTCTAAGGTGTCTCAAGTATGTAGAACGTATGTCACGCCGCCGCGGTGAGTCGTTCGGCCCGTGGTCGCGCAGGGTCGCGACCGTCGCGTCTTGGTCGCCATTCCGCGCATACGGCGAGGTTGACGAATCCTCGGTGGAGAGGCCGACAGCGTCGAGAAGGGCGACCGACCGAGAAGTGGCGACCGACCGAGAAGTGGCGACCGACGCGGCGCAACGATGCTCCGTGCGCGTGAGCCCCGAACGGGCGTGAGGATGCTCCGAGTCGTGCGCGTGAGCGACGCGACCGCGTTCCGCTCTCCAGACCCGGTCAGAGGAGTCCCCTGCTTGCCTGGGCGAAGATGAAACTGAAGAAGGTGAGCGCCACCGCCGCGGCAACAAGGGCGCCGTAGGCACCTTTGTGCCACGCGATGATCTTGGCGCCGTCGAACCATCCATACGGGATCAGGTTGAAGAGCCCGATCGAGCTGTTGACGATCGCGGAGAGGCCTGCCGCTACCCCCACAATTCCCTCCGAGACGGAGAGGAAGAGAGTGAGGCTCGCCGCCGCGAGGAGGAGGTTCGCCGCGGGTCCTGCGGCTCCGATTAGGCCTTGCTGCCGATTGTCCGCGTGCGTGATATGGACTGCTCCCGGAGCGGCGACGAAGACCTTGAACGGGCTGAGGAGGAGGCCGATGAGGAGCATCGTCGTGTCGGCGCGGTACTCCGCGTGGCACTCCTCCCTGTGTGCCACCCATTTATGCGCCAGTTCGTGGAGAAGGAGTCCGAGGCCGACGCTGAGGAGCGCGACGCCGAAGGCGAGCAGGAGTGGAGGGAGTGCCGCGAGGATCGGCCCGAACCCTGTGAGGAAGAGGGCGAAGGCGAGGCTAACGAGGAGCCAACTGAGGAGCAGATCGCGCCGCTCCCGCCGCGTGAACGTGACTCGCATCCTCCTGCGTTGGTCTCGCATCTATTTAAATGCTTCCTCCTTCTCAAAGAATGCTCTCTTTATTTAACTACTATTTAATGGTAATAATGGCAATCTTTTTAAATGAAAGATGCTTGACCTGAACCATGGAACGGCAGCTCCACGCCATCGCCAGTTACGCAATTGCCATACTGCTCCTCCTCCTCCTGATGCTCCTCGGAGGCGCCCACCGAATCACCGCGGGAGCGCTCCTGGCGCTCCTCCTCGGAGCCCAGCTCCTCCTCCTCACGAACGATGAACCGTGGGATGGCACCCATATCCTCTCCTTCAGCGCCCTCGTCCTGACGGCAGGATTCCTCCTCATCGCCCTCGTCACTGAGCCCGTCGGCGTCACCTACCTGCTCGGCGTAACCCTCATCCTCACCAACCTGGCGTTGATCATCCTCGAAACGGTGGCGAAGAGCCACGGCTACGCCTGGCTGGACCGACTCATGGAACGGACGGGGAGACAGTCCGAGAGAACCGACGATGAGGATGAGCAACTCGTCACCCCGGTGATGAGCAAGCGCGCCTCCGCCCCGTACGTCGCGAAACGGGGGAGCACGACCTACCACCGGAACGGATGCCGGAGACTCACCAACACCCTGGCTACCGATCTTCTCCCCCTCTCCGCTACTGAAGCGCAGGCCTTTGGCATGGAGCCCTGCAAGGCCTGCAGGCCATAACGGCCCTTCCCGCTCCCCTCTCCTCTTCTCGTATCACCCCCCTCAACGCACCATTTCAGCACACTCTTCTTTCCTGAAAAAAATCATTTCCCGCACTAGTTTCGTCCATCACCAGGAATTCCTCAAGATCAGGTGTTGTGAAGAGTATACACCTTCAGAACGCATCCAAGGACTTCTGGCCTCTCGCGTGTCGCTCATGCCGCTTCGGCGGAGCGACCTCAGCCCAGGCGTACCCGTACCCCTTGAGCATCTCCAAGGCGTTGGGCGCGATCTTCGGTGACGCCATGACGCCTTTGACGCGCGGCGTCCCGCGGAGCTGCTTAATCTTCTCCACATAGCGGTGGAGCTGGCTCACGGCGGAGAGGCCGGCGGTGTAACGCTTGCACTCCACGACGATGAGATTGCCTTGGCCATCATGGCCGAAGAGGTCGAGGAAACCCACCGCAGTGTGCTCCTCCCGGCTCAATGGCCGGAAATCCCTGGATATCAGCTCAGGATGGTCGCGGAGATGGTCACTCATATCCGCTTCGTTCCCCATCAGCACCTGCTTCCCCCCATCCTCGAGACGGCGCCGCATCGAGCCATGGACCTGGAAGAGCTCCACATCCAAGAACTCCTTGTTCGGCAGATACTTGCCGCGGAGCATGAGATGCCCCTCATACTTCTCCAGCGAGAGCTCACCACCGCTCTTCAGGTAATTGATTGGGTTCCCGTTCACCGGCTGATGGATGAGGAGGGCGCCGTCCTGCTTGATGAGGATTAACCGCTCCCCCATCGGGAGGAACGCTTCAGCCCTCCCTGAATAGGCAATCTCGCACGTGCAGGTGAAGACGAGCAACTCATGCGCGGCTTTCGCCTTCTCGAACTCCTCGATGAAAGCGAGACGGTCCATCCGGGAGACGGGAACATCAGGAGATATAAAGCTTCTCTCAGTCCGGCTAGGCAGATTGGTTGCACCTCCGGCGCTTATCGCCTCGTTCTCTGACGGTTCACCGAGTCTCGTAGCGTTTGACGGTTGTCCGCTATCCGCACCGAGGGAACAACGCGGAGGCGTGTCCGCGAACAGAGTAACTGGACGCTATTTCAGTAGTTCCGATTGAACGTCTTGTTTTCTGTGCCGCCGTGGGGCGATTGTCGGA
>JBBIPM010000111.1:0-3040 GCA_037442865.1 Candidatus Woesearchaeota archaeon | reverse complement strand
CTTTTAAGACTTCATCAAAAGAAGGGATGAACCTTTTTTTCTTCTTTGCGTCCTTCTATTCCTCACTTCCTGCTTCCAGGCGGATATCTTCCAAGAAGTGAACTCCGACGGGCGTGCTGAAGTGGAGATCCTCTATGACTTCTCAGGTCTTCTGGCAATGGCGAAATCGTTCGATAATAATGAGGGCAGCAACGAATCCGACGCGACACCCAGCTGCGAGGATATGATTGATGATCAGAAGATTTCATTCGAGAGTCCTACCTGCGAGGAGAAGGCGGACGGTACGATCGTGATCAAAAGACATATCTCTGCGGAGAGGTCGAATGTCAAGATTGAACGCGCTCTCTTCTCGGCCAAGTATGAGATCGATGTGACGAAGGCGATCGAGCTCCTTACCCCTCTTGAAGAGATTGACGCCTCTGCGTCTCCAGCAAATTCCGCTGAATCGATGGCGATGTTGAAGATGATGGGTGCCAAATTCAACTATCACCTCACCTTACCGGGGACGATCGTCGACCCCCCGGTCGGGATCGGCGATGGGAGTACCGTGACCTTCGATCTCCTGGACTTGGAACGCCCTCCGCTCGTCACGAGCAAGTCATTAAACACACTCCCTCTCTTCATAGGCGGCGGCCTGGCATTCTTCCTGCTCGTGATCCTCGTGTTGGTCCTTGGCCATAAGCAGCATCCGGCTGGTGGCGATGTCGCTCAGCTTGCTGTCGGTGCGTCCTCGGCGATTGCGCCGCATTGAGAGCCGTCTCCCGAGCTCCTCGACTATGTCCGGAAGCAGCGCGAGAGCGGCTATCGTGACGAGCAGATTGCTGCTGCCCGGCGGACTGTAGGCTATCCTCCGGACGCGATTGCCGGAGCCTTATTGACGAGAATCGCCTCCGCCTCAGCTAACTCTCGTTCAAGACAGGGTCTCTAGCGAAATGGTCGTCATCGGCGGAGGCAAAGGTTGTTGGTCATCCTCAACGGACAATCCTCCATTCACGCGCCCGGGAGCAACCTCGCTTCTGTTCGGAGCTCCCTGTCGCGTTCGCTTCGCTCACGCGCCCGGGAGGATTTGAACCCCCGACCTACAGCTTACTTCGCCGCAAGGCGAAGTCTCGAGAGACCTCGTCTCGAGGATAGGAGGCTTTAGCGGGCCTTATCGGCCTGTCGCTCTATCCAAGCTGAGCTACGGGCGCAACTCCTGTTCCGGACCGTCGAGGCATTTATTAAGGTTGCCCCTCTTCCTGCCTTCATGTACGTCCTGAAGTGGCTTCCTGAGGATTTCGTCGTCGAGGAGCTGCCTCTCCCCTCGTTTGCGCCGAAACCGGCGGGGCCGTATCTGGTCCTCCGCGTCACGAAGCGGCAGCGGAACACTGAGGAGGTTGCGCTCCTCCTCAGCCGTGCGTTCCGCGTCCCGCGCAACGCGATCGGCTACGCCGGCGCGAAGGATCGGCAGGCCGTCACGACGCAATATTTCACCGTCAAAGGAAAGCGGAAGGAGGACGCCGCGAGCCTCTCCTTCGAGAATGTCACGTGCGAGCCGCTCGGCCGCGTCGAGGAACCGTTGGCGATCGGCCTCCTCGCCGGGAACCGGTTCACGATTATGCTCAGAAATCTCGACGGGACGAAAGGCCTTTCGCTGCCCGGCGCTGTGCCAAACTACTTCGACGAGCAACGGTTCTCCTCGACCAACGCAGCCCTGGGCGAGGCGCTGGTCACGAAACGGTTCGGCGACGCCGCCCGTCTTCTCTCTGAGGATGCGCGCCTCGGCGCCCTCGTCCGCTCCTCCCTCGAACAGCGACCGAACGACCACGTCGGCGCGCTCATGACGATGCCGCGGCACCTCCTGAAGCTCTGCCTCCACGCCTACCAGTCGCTCCTCTGGAACCGGGCGTTGGCGCGGCTCGTCGCCTCATCGTTCTCCGCGACATGGAGCGTCCCCTTTTCGCTCGGCGAGCTCGTCTTCCCCGTCCACCTCGATCCCCCTTCAGATCCTCTCTCCGGAGACCCCTCCCTCCGCCTTCCTCCCTTCGATGCTCTTCCTTCCTCCCTGCCAATTCCGGGGTTCGGCTCCGCCCCCCACCGAATCGTCGATGCTGTCGTCGCGGAAGCGGGCTTGACGCCGCGGGACTTCGTCCTGCCGCAGCTCGGCAACCTCTCCCTTGAAGGCGGCGAGCGGCCGACAATGATGGCTGTCACGGAGCTCTCCGCCGGCCCGTTCGAGGAGGACGAGGGGTTTCCCGGCAAGAAAAAGTGCATGATTCGCTTCACCCTCGGGAAAGGGAGCTACGCGACGATGCTCGTGAAGGCGCTGTTCGGTTAGGAGATCTCAGATCCCCATCCTCTTCCTGATCTCAGCCCATACCTCCTGGATTCCTTGATCCCCTTTGATTTTGATTAGCCGGTCCTGGTAGCGGTGCAGCAACGGCTCCGTCTTCGCGTGGTAGTCCGCGAGCCGTCTCCGTACCGCGTCCGGATGGTCGTCGCCCCGCTGGACGAGCTCCTTCCCGTCGTTGTCGCAGACCCCTTCCCTCTTCGGCGGCTTGTACTTGATATGGTAGTCCTTGCCGCAGGCTGCGCAGACCCTCCGTCCGGTTATCCGATCGATGCAGACCGCGTCCTGCACGTCGAGGAGTACGACCTTCTCCGGCGTCTGGTACGCGTCGAGCATTGCGGCTTGGCTCGTCGTCCGCGGGAAGCCATCGAGCACCCATCCTTCGGGGTGCTCGGCGAGCCGTTTTCGGATCATCTCCCAGACCAGCATGTCGGGGAGAAGCTCTCCTTTGTCGATTAGGGCTGCAATCTCGTTCCCGAGCGGGCTTCCGCTCCGTTTCTCCTCGCGGAGGAGGTCGCCGCTGGAGAGGTGCGGCACGCCGAGCCGTTTCGCGATGAGGTCCGCTTGCGTCCCTTTCCCTGACGCCTGAGGGCCGATGATGAGAAGCTTCATCCGCTTTCAGTCACGCCCTCTATTTTTATGTTTTGTTCCGTTCCCGGCTTTGCGCGGAAACTCGTCGAATTAGTGATGTTTGTCCCGGAACCTGTATCG
>JBBIPM010000110.1:0-3075 GCA_037442865.1 Candidatus Woesearchaeota archaeon | reverse complement strand
CACGGATAAGACCGGAACGCTGACCCAGAACAAGATGGTGATCGAACGGATATGGGCCTTCGACACCGAGGTGAACGTCACTGGCAACGGGTTCGCACCCGAGGGCCTCTTCCTCCGCGAGAAGGAGCGCGTCAATCCACTCCGCCACGCCGGGCTGGCGAAGGTCCTCGAGATCGGTGCGTTCTGCAACAACGCCTCGCTGAGACGCGACGACAGGAAGAACGGTGTAGGGAGGGGAAACGAGGAGTGGCTGATCGACGGCGAGTCCACGGAAGGGGCCCTCGTCGTCCTCGCGCGGAAGGCGGGACTCGACAACGAGGCGCTCCACCGGCGCTACCCACGGCTCCATGAGCACCCCTTCGATACGGAACGGAAATGCATGAGTAGCATCCATCTTGTCAAGGAGCGGCCCATCGTTTACGCGAAGGGCGCGCCGGAAAGGATTCTGGAGCGGAGCACCCATTATTTCGCCGACGGCAAGGTCCGCCCGCTTGACCAGGAGGCGCGGAGGCGCGTCCTGGCGAAGAACGAGGAGTACGCCACGAAAGGGCTCAGGGTCCTCGCCCTGGCATACAAGGAGCACCGCGGCGAGACCTATGAGCTGCACCGCATCGAATCCGGACTCGTCCTTGTCGGCCTTGTCTCTATCAGGGATCCCCCGGGGCCGAGCGCCGCAGAGAGCGTGAAGCTCTGCCAAGGAGCAGGCATCAATGTGGTGATGATCACCGGGGACAACGCGCTGACGGCGCGCGCCATCGCGTCCGAACTCGGCATCCTCCGAGGGGATGACAAGGTGCTCACAGGAGATGAGCTGGACGGGCTGAGCGACGACGCTTTCGCGAATATCGTGGATGACGTCGCGGTCTACGCCCGCGTCACCTCGAAGCACAAGCTCCGCGTTGTCCGGGTGCTCCAGTCACGCGGCCACATCGTCGCGATGACCGGGGACGGGGTGAACGACGCCCCGGCGCTGAAGAAGGCGGACATCGGCGTCGCGATGGGGAAGCGCGGCACCGAGGTGGCGAAGGAGGCGAGCGAGATGGTGATCAAGGACGACAACTTCGCCACTATCGTCACCGCCGTCAAGGAAGGCAGGACGATCTACGCGAACATCCGGAAGTTCGTCTACTACCTCCTCGCCGGCAACTTCTCCGAGGTGATTCTGATTCTGATCGCCGCGCTCCTCGGCGTCATCCCCCCGCTGACACCACTCATGATACTCTTCATCAACCTCGTCACGAGCGACATCCCCGCCATCGGGCTCTGCAAGGAGCGCCCGAGCGCGAACATCATGCGGCAGCCCCCCCGCGACCCGAAAGAGGGCGTGCTGAGTGATTACCTGCTCCTGAAGATTAGCCAGGTCGTGCCGATCATCGTCCTCGGGACAATCGCGCTCTATATCTGGGAGCTGAACGTCAAAGGCTCCGACATCGTCACGGCGCAGACGATGGCGTTCGTCACGCTCATTATGTTCGTGCTCTTCCATGTCTTCAACGCGAAGAGCTTCGATGAGACGATCTTCACGCGACGAACCTTCACGAACTGGACGCTCTTCCTCGGCTACGTCCTCTCCGTCGGCGGGACACTGCTCGTCCTCTATTGGGAGCCGCTCCGGAAGGTCTTCGGCACCACTCCTCTCGACATCGGCCAATGGATCTCGATCATCATCGTGGCGAGCGTCGTACTCCTCTTCGTCGAGGTGCAGAAGAGCATCCTCTCGGCGGAGATGAAGGAGCGGGCGAAGATGAGTCTCTATCCGACAAGAAGATAGTGCTGAGAGAGATGGAAGTCCGTCTTCCCGATTCATGCGCGGGGCGGCGGCTGATCCAATGGGTGATCCCGCTCCCAGGTGTCCTTCCCGGTCTCAGACGGCAGATTCACCGCCTTGTCGGGAGGCGGCAGGAAGTTCTTCACGATCCGGAGGAAGAGCAGGAGGCCGACGAGGGTGTCGAGCCAGCCGTAGCCAGGATGGAACTGAGGGAAGAGGAAGAGAAAATATGGCGCGAAGAGGACGTCGAGGAGCGTGAACTTCCCGATCATCGCGACCCTCCAAAATTGAACGGGATCCAGTCGTACGGCGGCGTCACATCCTTCCATATCCGATAGCAGATGATGAGGGCGAGCAGCCAACCGATCGGCCTAACGGGGAAGAAGAGGACGAGATAGGACGCAATGAGACCGTCAAGGATTGTGAAGAGCCCGACCATCGTCCGTTGCCGCCTCCCGCGCCCCTCCCGAGGACGCATGGGTTGACGGGAAACGTCGCCCTATTAAAGGGTTTGCTCCGAGAGATGAAGGGGGTGAAGAGCACATCAGGGAGGAGGGAATGAGAGGAAGCAGAGGAAGCGGGCGTGAAGAGAAGGATGGATGCTTTACCTGCTCGCGTCGGCCTGCCGCTCGAGCTCCAGTTTCTTCGCAATCGCGTTGCTGTTCGGGCTGAGCTGATACGCGAAGAGTATCTCGTCAGCGAGCGCCGCGGCCGCTGACTTCTTGGACTTGACGCTTTTCTGGAAGGCTCCTTGCGCTATCATCTTGAGGCATTGATCGATGCGCCGCTGCGGGGTGCACTCCACCGCTTTCGGGTAGCGGGCGCCGCCGTACTCGATCGTGATAATCTCCTCGCGCGGAGCCCCGTTCTCGACCGCCTTGACGAGGACCTCGACAGGGTTCTTCTTGCTCCGCTTCTCGACGATCTGGAGCGCTTCGAGGACGAGGTTGTAGACGGTCTGACTCTTTCCCGTGGCGTGGCCGGAGGTGAACTTGTGCTTCTTCCCTTTGTGGCCGGTCACCATCATGCGGTTGATGAGCCGCTCGAGGATGCTGATCCGTGACTTGTGGAAGCGCCGCCCCGCGTACCGCGCCCCGGTCTTCGGGACGAGAATCGGATCGATTGTGAGATAGCGCTGCAGCCCCGGATCCTGGACCTTGACGCCCGTGACATCCCACCGATCGAACAGCTTCATCGCTTCCGTCATGTTTTCCGCGAGAACAGCAATTCTTTTATAAAGCTTGCTGTTGCTTGGTACAGTCAACTAGAGTGTGTTGCGGTTCCAGTGGTGGAACCACATGGCGAAG
>JBBIPM010000109.1:0-3095 GCA_037442865.1 Candidatus Woesearchaeota archaeon | reverse complement strand
ACAATCGCCCCACGGCGGCACAGAAAACAAGACGTTCAATCGGAACTACTGGAGATGATCAGGATTGGCGACAACTCGACGTATGAGATTGCCTCAAGCGCGGAGAAGTACTCTCAAGGGACGTTCTTCCGCATCCTCGGGGAGCTCCGCCAGGAGCAACAGACTCCGTGGGAGCGGATACCGGACAGCGTCACGTTCTCGTTCCGGCTGATACCAGAAGAAGAGGTGAAGAGGCTCATAAAGAAGTAGTTCATAGAGCAGGAGCAAGAGATACGGAAAAGGGGACGCGCGTCGCTAGAGCTTCTCGAGCTCGGCGATGATCCGCTTGCAGAAGTCCATTGCGCCGAGGTAGTAGTCCTCGACGGGATCATTGTCGTTCACGCTGAGGACGTCCAGGACGCGGTCCTTGCCGTCCCGGTCCCGCGCCAGGTGCTTCAGCCCATGCAACTCGGCGTTGGTGAAGAGCTCCTTCTCCGGCTTGAGCAGGTCGCCGAGGCGCGTCCGGATCCGCCGGAGCATTTCGAGCGGCAACTCCTTCTTCTCCTTCACCTCTTCCGGCTTGATCGCGTTGAACTCGTTGTACCATTCGCTCGGCACCTTGATCTTGTCACGCATCCCCCGCGTGCCGCCGTTGCTGGCGCGGTAGACGCGTCCGATGACGAAGTTGAGCGCCTTGCACTTGTCTTCGATGGTATGGATGTACTTGTCGAGCCGCTCAGGCTTGAACTGCTCAAGATCCGCCTCGGTCGCCACGTCCGGCGCTCGCCAGTTCTCGAAGACGACCATGACTGCGAGGATCAGGTAGCCGAGGAGAAGATTGACGCCTGCGAGCACCGGGATGTCAAGCTGCTTCCCACTCAGGTCGTTCAGCGGCGGCCCCACGGTGAGGAAGAGGAACGTGACGGCCAAGGGGATGAACCAGAAGAGGATCTCCTTGTACTCCCCTTCGAGGAGCCAGAGGTAGAGGAGAATCATGATGACCGTCGGCAGGAACCCGAGGATCGCGTAGAGGAGATTCGCATCGGTGACGACGCTGGAGAAGAGCGCGACGAAGAGCGTCAGGAGGAGCGAGGCGAAGAGCCAGCTCTTCGCCGCGTGGATCTGTTTCGCAAGCCGTTCCTCGAAGGCCTCCGCTTCAGCGTCCGCCGCAGCGTCTTCCTCGACGAGGAGCCGCTCCTCTCTCGCCTCGGCGCCGCTCACCCCTTCACCCATGGCCCCTCCGGGAGCGAGAATATTTAAATAATTTTCGCACATGCGAAGAGGGATGGAAACAAAAATATCCGATGAGGTATCTGGTGACTACGAGGCGATCGGTAAGGAAGGGAAGCGCTACACCGTGAAGGTCTTCATCGTCCTCCTCGTGCTGCTCGCGCTCCTCTCCTTCGGACTTTGGCGCATCGAGCTCTGGACGAAGGAGAAGATAGCCGAGATCAAGATTATACTCGGGAACGAAGGACACATCCGGTATCTGGCGGAGAGCGCCACGCCAGAACGCGGGGAACGGGGCGTCGGCCCAGACCTCGTCATCCGCTCAGTCAGGACGTTCCCCGCCGAGCCAAAAGCCGGACCCCCCTTCTTGATCCACATCGAGATCGAGAACAGGGGAACGCGCATCGCCGAGCCGGAAGGATGGCCGAGAGAGAGGATTCCGGTCTCGATACGGAGCATCGATTTTCAAGAACCGAACAACTTGTTTCCGCCAAAATATAATTATGTGAATGTATTTCTCGAGAACCTTCCTCCGGGGGCGGTGAGGACTGTGACGTTCAGCGACGTGATAGCGCACGTTCCAGCAGAGTACAGAGTCGAAGTCGTCGTTGATCGGAATTTCTGCCCTCTGAAAGAGTGTGTCCAGGACACGGTGAAGGAACTGGATGAGAGCAACAACGAAGCGACACTCCTCATCAGTGTCTCATGAACAACCATCCATGAATGTGACTGGCTCAACACGCGTTCTTCGGGTACGTCCCGGGCTTCATGAAGACCTGCTCGGTCCGGACTGCCAGCCCTTTCTCGCCGAGCAGCTCCTTGCTGGTGAGCTGCGCCTTCCCGGTCAGGACGAGTTCCTCCTTCAGCGTCATCACGGCCACCGGGTCGCCGGGCGTGATGCCGTCGTGGAGCTTGCTGATGCCCGGCACCTTGAGCTGGACGCCGTTGCACAGGGACTCGACCGTGGTGTCCATGACCCAGATCTTCTTGAGGTGCGAGACGCCCGTCTCGACGGGCATGATGGCGCGGCGGAGCCGCGTCTCATCCCCATATTCCGTATAATAATAGTAGGCATCTGTCAAATCTTGGAGCGTGACGAGGTGAGCCTCCGTGAACGGCCCGGCCTTGGTGCGACGGAGCTCGGCCATGTGCGCACCGGCGGGCTGGCCGTCCGCCCCCTTGAAGGCGAGCCCGATATCATGGCACAATTTCCTGATATACGTGCCCGCCTGGGTGCCGGCGATGAAGAGGACGTCCTGCTCCTTGATAGCGAGGAGCTCGAGATAATAGATGCTCCGTTCGCGGTGCTGCCGTTTCACCGCGCTCTTCACCGGGGGGAGCTGCGTGATCTTCCCGGTGAAATCGGCGAGGAGCTTCCGGACCTGGTACTCTTCGAGGGGCTTGTGGAGGTGCATCAGCGTGACGTACTCCTTGCCTGCCGTGAGGAGGCTCTTGACGACGCGCGTCCCGCTGCCGAGCGCGACGGGGAGGATACCGGTGACGTTCGGGTCGAGCGTCCCTGAGTGGCCGCTCTTCGGGATGCCCAATATCTTCTGGACGTACGCAGATACTTGGTGGCTGCTCGGCCCCGCCGGCTTGTCGATGATGACGATCCCCCGGTCGAGCAGCTCAGGGATTGTCCGGTCTTCGGGGCGTTTCCCGTACTTCTCGCTCGTCTCCGCCGAGCGACGGACGAGGACCGTGCGCGTCTCCTGCTCGAACGGAAGAAGCCCCATGCAGCGCGGAGAGCGAACGGCCCTTTTTAAGGTTGCGATAACGAGAACTGTTCAAGGCGAGATATGAGCATCAGGACGTTTTTTATAAATAGAACTAGGGTGGGGCAGAATTCTAAGATAAGGGGTGCGTCGCCGCACTCCTTATAAACG
>JBBIPM010000108.1:0-3135 GCA_037442865.1 Candidatus Woesearchaeota archaeon | reverse complement strand
CTCCGGAGACAACCTTTTAAATGTCCAAATAAGAAGATTCCCACTTAATCTGACTCAACCCGTCCGAGGAGGCGGCGGAAGAGGCCTGTAGGCGCCGTCTGCTTCGGCACCGTGACGCGTTTCTTGACGGGCTTCTTCTCCGGCGCCTTCTTCGGTGCCTTCTGCGCCTTCTTGACGCCCTGCCATGCCCGTTTCTTGTTCTTGCCTGGCGCCTTCTTCGTCGGCTTCATCCCCTTCTTAGCGCTCTTCTTGGTCGCGGACTTCTTGGTTTTCATAGGCGTTTTTTCCTTCGTGACGGCTCTCCGCGGCATTTCGCCTCGCCCCTTCTTCGCCGGCTTCTTCGCTCTCTTCACCCGCGCCTTCTTACCCGCCGTCATCGACTTCTTGGTCTTCTGCGCTTTTTTCGGTTCGGACTTCTTCGGCGTTCTCTTCGCGGTTTTCGGCTTCGATGCCGGCTTCGCTGCACGCTTCAGCTCCTCGCGGCGCACGACGATGGGGACGCGTTCTCGCCGCTCGACGATCTTCGGGAGGATCCGTTCCTGTTTGACGGGCCGTCTCTGCTCCCGCACAGTATCGATGACCGGCGCTTCCACGATGCCAGGAGGAGGCGCCACGGTGACCCCTTCTGGTTCGACCGTGTAAATGAAGGTGTTCCGGATGCCCGTGTTCTTGTACTTGATAAGGTTCGTCTTCCTGAGCTTCTTGAGGCTCATGGTGACGCTGCCGATGCTCACCTTGAGCTGTTCGGAGATGTCGCGGCTCGTGAACCATTTCCCCTTGTGCTGGGTCAGAAAGTCGTAGACCTCTTGCTGGCCGATCGGAACCACCCCCTAGGCCGTCGGTTGAACGTCCAATATATTTAAACCTTGCTTTTTTATAAAATTTTATTTATAAACGAGGTGTCTATTTATAAACCGACCCGCATCCAGTTATAAAATTCGCTCAGAAGAGGAGGATGCCGATGATGAAGAGGACGAATCCGAGACAGAAGGCGCCCCACCCATACATCTCCATCTGGCTCAAGTTGGAGAAGTACTCGACGGTCGCCTGGAGCCAACGGTTGACGGCAACATTGATCTGCTGGTTGAGTTGGTTCAGGTCCATCACCAGTCAACAGACGACAGGATTTTTAAAGATTCCTCTTCAGGAGCTCAGTAGAAGAGTCAGCGCCGCGCGTAAGGTCGAGGCGTGCGGACGCACGTGCGGGCGCGTCGGGGGGTTACCCCCACAGGAAACCTTGGGTTTCCATGATAGGAGAAAGGCGCTCGCGGCCCTACTCCCGACTGACGTCGGGGGTTTCTTCGGGCCGCTCGCTTATACGAGGGTTGTCTGCCAGTAGGCGTGGTGGCCTTGACTGTCTTTGATGTAGTACTCGACCGTCTTCGCAGTTACTTTGCCGACGCTACGGCTGAAGTAGCCGCAACGCCAGAGGGGCGAGTAGCGCCGCACGAAGCTCAGCGACGCTCGTCGTATGCTCTGGAGGGCGAGCAAGAGGCGACGGTCGCGACCCTGCACGAGAACGGACCGAACCACTCAACGCGGCGACGTGACGTACTTTCTCCAAACCCGCTTTAGAGCTCACGTGTTGATGCCGGTGCAGACCGTCTTCTCGGAGCGGCAGCCGTGACAATGGTAGGTGCGATACTTGGCGTTGCCGCTGTCGACCGTGCTTGCCAAGGCCATCGCCGCGCCGCATCGCGCACAGGAAGAATTGGTCATCATATCACCTTGAACGGAGATGACTGTTCCGGAGAAGAGCGGTTTATAAGTGTTGTGGTCGTTTCGGCTGTCGCTCGGCGACGACTGTGCATCCGCCAGAGGGGAGTACCGCGACATAATCGTCAATTGTCCCTGCGCCGAGCCGCTCCTTGAGGAGCTTCGCGACGTCGCTCGTCTTCTCGTTCCCCGGGACGAGCGTGACGCTCTCGGCGCAGTGCGCGGCCACCGCGGAGGGGGGTCCGCACATCACCCGTCCCTCGGCGTCGATCCCGACAGCCGCTCGGATGGCGGGCCGGTGGTAAGCAGTCTTGCCGCGGATCATGAAGGCCCCTTTTGGCAGAAACTCGCCAGGATTCGGTTCCTTCGTCACCTGCTCCGGCGAGACGTGGAACACCTCGATGCTCCCAATACCATTCCGCCAGGCACGGCTGTGGATGGCGCAGAACTGAGCGGCTTCACCGATCGTCTCTTCCGGAATGGGGAGTCCTCCACTCTTGATGACGACGAACGGGCTGCCTGCGAAGTCGGTGTGGAAGAGAAGATCCCCCTTTCCGGCGTGGCGTTTCACCACCACCTCGTTCGTCGTCGCGTCACGCCCGCCGAGGAGGAGGAGACCGTCGCTGCTCCGGCACCATCGGAACGATTCGAACCACTCACGCTTCCGTCGAGGAACGGCCCGCGGGCGCGGCACATATTCTGGTTCGTGATGCGTATGCTTGGCGCCCCACTCCTCCACAGTCTTCGCCGCCCCTTTCGCCTTGCGGCGCGCTTTCTTGGCCGCTTCGAAGTAGACATGCGCAATCTCATCAATGCTCTTCCGGAGGTCGAGCGCGATCTTCATGAGGGGAAGAAGAAAGGGACCCTTTTTAACATTTCGGCAGGGGTTTCCGCGTCTCCTGGGCTGGGCACGCAACCGCGTCGTCGATGTTCCCGACGAGACTCACCGAGGCCTGGTCGTCGACGATAAAGGGGATCTTTGCACGGAGGTTGCTCCCTTTCGAGAGGCGCGATTCCTGGAGCTTCACGACGAAGAGCCCGGTGCCCGGGGTGTCGATGTTGAGGACCACTGAGCTGATGAGGATGTCGCCCGTGTTCCGGATGTTGACGTTAATCGCCGCGTCATCGTGGCAGAACTGGAGGATGTCGAAAGTCACCTCCTTGCAGTCCAGGGCTGCCTGGCCGCCGCCGAAGTCGCCGCTCCAGTTCATCACCATCCCGCCAAGGGCGACGGCGAAGGCCATGAGCAGGACAGTGGCAATAAGGGGAGACATGCCGCGCCGAGACAAGTGCGGGGAAGAGCGCATGGGGGTACAGGAGGAGGAGGTTATTTAAATATTTCTATTGGTCGCCGCAAAGAAAAAGTGTCCTAGGTCCTAGGAAATGTCACCCCCTCCAATATTCGCGTGGTTTATCTCT
>JBBIPM010000107.1:270-3199 GCA_037442865.1 Candidatus Woesearchaeota archaeon | reverse complement strand
GGCCTCGCGTTCTCCGTGTCCGCCACCACCCGTCCCCGCCGCCCCGACGAGAAGGATGGCCACGACTACCACTTCGTATCCGACACGGAGTTCGACCGGATGGTCGAGGTCGGGGATCTCCTCGAGTGGACGACGTACGGCTCCCACAAGTATGGCACTCCTCGCTCGGAGGTCGTGTCGCGCCTGGTCACGGGCCAGGATGTCGTGATCAACGTTGAGGTCCAGGGGGCACTGGCCCTCCGCCGGGCCGACCTCGCCCATCCGGTGGTCCTCGTGTTCCTCGTCCCCCCGAGCCGCGACGAGCTGGTGCGCCGCATCCGCGGCCGCGGCACGGAGTCGGACCAAACCCTGGCCGCCCGCCTGGCGATTGCCGACGAAGAAGTGCGCCAGATCCCTAATTTCGACTACATCGTCGTGAACGACGTGCTCGATCGAGCGGTGGCACAGGTCGAGGCGATCCTGACCGCAGAGAGGGCTCGCCTCCGACGATGCTCGCTCTAGGCGTCGATCTGGTGGAGGTCGACCGCATCTCCGCCCTCGTCGCGCGCAAAGGTATGGAGCGATTGCGGCGTCTGTTCACCGCGGCTGAGCTCGCCTACGCGCTCTCCTCTCCTCCGCTCGCCGCCCAACGACTAGCGGCCCGGTTCGCGGCGAAAGAAGCGTTGCGCAAAGCGATCGGTTATGCTGTTCCATTCAGCGAGATCGAGGTTGTGATGAAAGACGGACGGCCCCGCCTCCTCTGGCAGGGCCGCCTCTATCCTGTATCTATCACCCACACCGCGCACTACGCGGCAGCGGTCGTGGCGCTCGAACCTACTCCGTCTCCTCTTCGGTCAGACCCTTCAGCCGCTCCCGCAGCGTGAACGTCTCGCGCCCGGCCTGAGGGGTGAGGAATCGGTCCTTCTCCACATCCGCGACGTCCTCGGAGATCTTCTTGATCGAGAGGCGCACCTGGCGCTTGGACTCGTTGATTCCGATGATCTTCGCCGATACCTCTTCTCCCAGTCGGAGTGCCTCGGAGGGGCTGGCGATGCGGTCGGGCGAGATCTCCGATACGTGGATCAGTCCCTCCACTGCCGGCGTGATGCGGACGAACGCCCCGAAGTCCTTGATCTGGGTGATGGGCCCAGACACGACCGAACCCACGGAGTACTGCTCGAGGAACTCCTCCCACGGATCCTGCTGCAGCGCGCGCAGCGAGAGACTGATCCGTCGCTCCTCTTCATCCACCTTGAGCACGATCGCCCGCACGCTCTGCCCGGGTTCGAGAACCTCCTTGGGGTGTCCCACCCGCTGCCAGGAGATCTCGGAGATGTGGATGAGGCCCTCCACTCCCTGCTCGAGCTCCACGAACGCCCCGAAGTCGGTGATGTTCGTGACCTTGCCCTCGACAAGCGCGCCGCGCGGGTAGCGGTGCCCGACGTCGTCCCACGGATCGGGCAGAGCCCGGCGCAGGGACAGGCTGATCCGCTTCCGATCAGCATCCACCGTGAGGATCACCACTTCCACCTCGTCACCCTCGCTCACCACGTCCTCGGGGTGTTTCGGGGTGGTCCAGGAGAGCTCCGAGATGTGGATGAGCCCCTCCACGTCCTCTTCGAGCTCGACAAACGCGCCGAAGTCGGTCACGGAGACGACCTTGCCCTTGATCCGCGCTTTCGAGGGATAGCGCTCGACGATCCCCAGCCACGGATCCGGGCGCAACCGCTTCATGGACAGGGAGATCCGCCCCTCTTCGCGATCCGCTTCGAGCACCATCACCTGGACCTTCTGACCCGGTTCGAACTTCTCAGGAGGCGGTACGGGGACGTCTTTCCAACAGATCTCGGTACGATGGACAAGGCCGTCGTGCCCTCCCACGTCCACGAATACCCCGAAATCCACCACGCTCTTCACGGTTCCTTCGACCACGGTTCCGGGAGTGAGGGTGGCGAACAACGCGTCACGCTCCTTCTCCTCCAACTCCTTCAGGAACTCGCGGCGGGAGACGACGATGTTCCGGTTGCGGCGGGAGAACTCGATGATCCTAAACTCAAGGTCCTTGCCCTTCAGGCGATCGATCTTGGTGGAGATGCCCTTCCCGAGATGGGACGCGGGGAGGAACGCGCGGATGCCACCCAAGCTGACGTTGTACCCTGCTTCCCCGACTTCGTCGAGGATCACGCCCGACACGGAGGCACCCATCTTGTAGGCCCGTTCCAGTTCGGCATAGCGCTTCGCGAAGTAGGCTTGCCGCTCAGAGATGAACACCGTTCCGTTCTCCTCATCGATGTACGTGATGAGAACGTCGATCTCCGCGCCGGGCTGAGCCACTTCACGATGGGGGGCAAGCTCGCGTTTGGGGAGGACCGCCTCGGACTTGTACCCAATGTCCACGAGGACGTCCTGGCCAGCCTCTTGAACCACACGGCCTCGCACCGTGTCCCCGCGGCTGAACAGCCGCACGTCGCTTTCGTCGAGCGCCTCCCATCTCGATCCACTCCACCATACCGAAACCACCTCTGTTGGTTTCCCCGTTTTCGGGCCCGCGACGATGCGAGTCACACGGCGAACCCCGCGTGGGCAAACACGAGGATCTTATCCCCGCGCTAGGGGAGGCTCAAATCACGCCGCGCGGATGAGATCCATCAGCCGCTCGGTGAGAACACGGTGACGATCCGAACGGGGAAGATCAGGGGCGAGGCCGCGATTCAGCTCGGCCACCGTGACTGGGGAACTGATCCGAACCTCGATTCGAGGAAACCGCACCGGGATCCGCAGGAACCGTTGCGGCGGGTACGGGCCGCGGGCGACAATGTTCACTGGAATCAGAGGCCGGTCTAGTCGCTCAGCGAACCAGACGGCTCCTGGCTTGGGCTGCGCTCCCGGTCGGGTCGTGCCCTCGGGGAAGATGCCTAAAAAGCGTGTCCTCTTCCCAGCAGCAAGCGCC
>JBBIPM010000107.1:0-240 GCA_037442865.1 Candidatus Woesearchaeota archaeon | reverse complement strand
AACGCTTCGCGATCAATCGGCACGGCGAACAGCCGCACAAGCGGTCCCAGGACTGGATTGCGGAGCAGACCGTGCCGAGCCAGAAACGTGACCCGTCGGAACGGGCCGCAGGCCACGCCCAGAAGGACCGTGTCCCAGTACGAACGATGGTGGGCAACGAGCACCCCGCCTCCGCGCAGGTGATGCCCTACGCGCACGGACAGCCGGAAGACCACCGCCACCGCCGGCCAGAACAAGGCC
>JBBIPM010000106.1:0-3247 GCA_037442865.1 Candidatus Woesearchaeota archaeon | reverse complement strand
CAACAGGTTCTCTCCCACCCTAACGGGGTGGGTTAATATTTGTTTCTACAAAGCCCACAAACCAGTAAGCTTTATAAACGGCTCAGGACCCCTGCCTCCCATCATCATCGACAGTGGTTCCTATGGGCGCAGTCACACTCAAGAGCGTCGGAGGCCTCCAGAAAGGGCATTATATCGTCATCGATGGCGCCGCCTGCATCGTCAGCTCGACGCAGACCTCGCGTCCGGGGAAGCACGGCCACGCGAAAGTGCGCCTCCAGGCCGTCGGGTTGATCGACGGGAAGAAGCGCGAGGTCGTGATGCCTGGCCACGACGAGGTCGAAGTCCCCATCGTGGGGAAGAAGAACGCCCAGGTGCTCAGCATCAGCGGCAACCACGCGAACGTCATGGATATGGAGACCTACGAGACCTTCGACCTCCTCATCGAGGAGGAGCTCGTCGGCAAGGTCGGCGAGGGAGACAACGTCCTCTACTGGGAGATCCTCAACGACCGCGTAATGAAACAGGTCATGCAGAAGGCCCAATGACCGGCGCATGACTGACAATGACCGGTGCATGACGGATTGTCGGATCAACACACCTCGAATGTGAAGCCCAAGGTGATCACATGGTCAAGTTCCCTGAAGCGGATGCGCGGTGGTTCAAGAACATCTTCGTCTGCCGGAACTGCAAGTCGAAGACGCGCGCCCCGATCCTGAAGGTGCTCGCCGGCAAGGTGAGCTGCCGGAAGTGCGGGACGAAGGCGCTCAGGACGAAGCGGAAGAAGTAAAGATTTTTATATGGCTCTTCTGGGTCGTCATCCATGCTCCTCGAACCTCTGCTCGCTTGGCTCCTCCCGTTCCTCTCCGCTTACAAATGGGTCCTCCTCTTCTATGGCGCCCTCATCATCCTCATCTACCTGAACCGGAGGAAGCTGGATTGGCAGGCGAAGTTCATCGGCCTCTACCGCACCAAGGTGGGGCTGAAGCTGATGGATCGCCTCGGGAAGCATGAGCGGCCCGTCCGCCGCCTCGGGGACCTGGGCGTTATCGTCGGCTTCCTCGGCATGCTCCTCATCGTCGCCATGCTCTTCAAGGGGCTCTACGATCTCCTCTTCGTCCCCGGAGCGCCGCCGGTCATCTCGCCGGTCCTCCCCGGCGTCACCATCCCTGGCATGGGGATTAAGGTGCCGCTCATCATCGGCTGGCTCGCCCTCTTCGTCGTCATCGTCATCCACGAGTTCAGCCACGGCGTCGTGGCGCGCGCCTGGCGGATCCCCGTCAAGTCGTCGGGGCTGATGCTCTTCGGCCCCCTCGGCGGCGCGTTCGTCGAGCCGGATGAGGAGCGGCTGAAGAAGCAGCCGACGCGCGTCAAGCTCGCCCTCTACGCGGCGGGGCCGTTCAGCAACCTCCTCTCCGCAGGCCTCTTCGTCCTGCTCCTCTCCTTCGTCCTGGCCCCATTGCTCCTCAGCCTCCTCGGAACGGGTGTCGTCTTCTCCGAGGTGACGCCCGGCTACCCGGCGGCGCTGGCGGGCGTCGCGCCCGGCGTCGTTTACACCGCGGTGGACGGCGTCCCGGTGGCCGATCGTGACGCGTTCCTCGCCGCGCTGGACGGCCTCGCGCCCGGCGACGAGGTGCTCCTCTCCTCCGCCGAAGAGGAGGTGACGATTGTCGCCGGTCCGCATCCCGATGACCCGGCACGCGGCTATCTCGGCGTCATCCTCGGCGAGAACCTCGCCAACCCCTCGCTGCGATGGCTCTTCCTCCTCCTCCTCTGGCTCGTCGAGCTCATCACCTGGGCCTTCATCCTGAGCATCGGCATCGGCTTGGCGAACCTCCTCCCCATCGGACCGGTGGACGGCGGCCGGATGCTCCAGGCGCTCGGCGAACGCCTCTTCGGCGCCGAACAGGGGAACAAGGTCTGGGCGAAGGTGACGCTCCTCATGCTGGTCATCGTCGGCCTCCTCCTCCTCATCCCCTTCGTGATCAAGCCGTTGCTCACGCTTCTCAGATAAGCGCACGTCTGGGCGCGCCACCCCAAACCGTTAAAAACCGTCCGGCGCCCCCCCTTCTGCATGGTTCGTTGCACCGTCATCCTGCTCGGCGTCGAGCACCCCGGCAACCTCGGCGCCGTGGCTCGCGCGATGAAGAACTTCGGCGCTAAGCGGCTGCTCCTCATCGATCCGAACTGCTCTCCGGAAGACGAGGAGGCGAAGAGCCGCGCGAAATGGGCGCAAGACATCCTCTCAGGAGCAGAGATCGCGGGGAGGGAGGCGCTCGACCGTTTCGACCTCCTCCTCGGCACGACGGGGAAGAATGGCGATGACTTCAACCTGCCCCGCGTTCCCTGGACGCCGCGGCAACTCGCCGAGCGACTGGCTGAGCTCGACCCGGAGGCGCGGATCGGCCTCCTCTTCGGCCCCGAAGGGGACGGCCTCGTCAACGAGGAGCTGAAACGGTGCGACTTCGTCGTCACCATTCCGACCGATTATGGTTACCCATCCCTGAACCTGAGCCACGCCGTCGCCATCATCCTCTACGCCATCACGGAATCCTCCTCGTCAGCCGCGCTCCTCGAACGGTTCCCCCTCGTCAAGGCGGCGGAGAAGGGGCAGCTCCTCAGGATGATCGACGAGACCCTGGAGGCGTTGCCCTTCTCCACCCAGGAGAAGCGGGTGACGCAGGACGTCCTCTGGAGGCGTCTCGTCGGGAAGAGCATGCTGACGCAACGAGAAGCCAAGGCGTTGATGGGCTTCTTCCGGAAACTGAAACGGTCGGCGCCCGGCCCGAACCAATAATGGGTATTGTCTTAATTAAGATACTTTACTATAGTGGTGCTTATATTCTCTGCAGGCTTATATTCTCTGCAGCAGAGGTGATCGTTAATGGCACGTCCTCGCAGTAAAGTCAAGGTGGTCTGTCAGAACAAAAAATGCTCTTTTTATCGTCGAGAAACAGGAAAAGAGATCGTTCGACGAGGATTCACCACCGCTGGAACGCAGAGATATTTCTGCCTGCATTGCGAGAAATATCTCGTCGAGACGAAAGGGACGCCGATGTATCGGCGTCGCCTCGGCGAGAAGAACGTCAAGCAGCTCTGCGAGCTGCTCGTCGAGAAGAACGGGGTGCGATCGACGAGCCGACTCACGAAGTTGAACAAGAACACCGTCGGCGCATGGCTGGACAACCTCGCGAAGCACGCGGCCGAGGTCACAGAGTATCTCGTCGGTAATCTCAGCCTGTCACCTTACGAGGTTGACGGGTTCTGG
>JBBIPM010000105.1:0-3248 GCA_037442865.1 Candidatus Woesearchaeota archaeon | reverse complement strand
CTATGTTCCTTATCCCCTTCCGCTTTCTTCGCTCCGCTCAGAAAGCGGGCGGGGATGCAGTCACTATGTTCCTTATCCCCTTCCGCTTTCTTCGCTCCGCTCAGAAAGCGGGCGGGGAGATTTGCACTCCCGCATGACCGGTCTGCAGCCGGTTGCCTTACTGCTTGGCTACGCCCGCGTTGTCCCTCACGCTTCTCGGCAATGCCGAGACGCTCGCGTGATTCGTTGATGGAACCCGGAACGGTTTAAAAGGATTGCCGTCGGACGGACCCGGGACGTCCTCGCTGACGCTCGAAGCAACGGCTTCTACGGACCCGAGACGTCTTCACTCCGTTCAGTGCCTCGGCTCCTACGGACCCGAGGGGATCCTCACTCACGTTCGGGCCCCCGGCTCCGCTTTCGTCGCGAAGCTCCTCAAGAGGACCCGAGATATCTTCACTCCGTTCAGTGCCTCGGCTCCTACGGACCCGAGGGGATTTGAACCCCCGACCTACGGCTTAGAAGGCCGTCGCTCTCTCCAAGCTGAGCTACGGGTCCAGTATTCGCCTCGAATTCCCATCGAGGTTTTTAAAGGTGGCGGCTGATTTACGCAAATTTCATAAACCCTTGTTCGCTGGAACTAAGGATGTGTCCTGTAAATATACTTGATATGGATGCGGATATCGAAGCGGCAGTTGCCCGGATCGAGAAGAACGATCCGGTTGCTGGTTTGCATCACCTTATCAATGGACTCAAAACATTACTCCGGTTTGAAAAAGAAGAGGATGTTCAGCTCGGTAAACTTCTTCGGACACTCGAACGGGGCGGCCTCTTCGGCAATGGAATTTCGATGACGCTGAAGCGCGCGGTCAAACCGTTGCAGGAAATGCATGCGCTGCTTCACCAACTGGCGAATCTTGAGGCACAATACCCTGGTGTCGAACAGCGTCATGAACGTCGGAAAGAGATCGCGCAAAGAGTGCATCGCCTCTTTGTGCATCTCTATCGCGTCAAGGGCCATCTTCATTCTCAGCTCGACAGAGAACGGCTACAGGCGGAAACATTGGCTTCCTATGCTCGGAAATTACTGGATGATCGCGCGCTTCAGACTCATGTTGAGCGTATCCGTAGTCTGGCGCGGACAAAGGGGGTGCAGAACAAATTCTACAGCGGCGACGATCTCTTGAGAGTTGTCACCTCGCTACAGGGCAGCATCAACCACAGTCTGACTCTGCTCGAAGTCATCGAGAAAGAGCTCCTGCAGCGGTTCACGACGACCGAAACACTGTACCTACAATCGCTCAAGGATTTCATTATGCTGGCGCAATCGGCTGAACAGCAAGCTCGCGCTCCTCCGTCGCCCTCACTTGTCGACCTCAAAGAGCGGCTCGCGGAAGAGCAGCAGTTCTTCGAGGCCACTGCTCGTGAGCGTGAGGCGGGATTACGTATCATTCGTGATGCGGCCATCCGTCTCCGGGAATGTCATCGGGTCTTCCAGCAGGACGCTGTCGAGATAGAGTACCTTTTGGTGTTCTTGGATCCGAGGATTCGTAACGCTCAGACCCGGTGGACCGCACATAAGTAACTCATGAGTGATAACGCAACAGAATATTTTTAAATCGAGTTACATCTCTCAACGCATGCAATACGTATTGGCTGGACTCCCAGCGCACGGAACAAATAAAACTAGGGCTATCCGTTATTGCCTGAGGGGAGTCACCGGTGAGGAGACGCAGCTCGGACAGGCATACTATGATCAAGACCTGTTCGCTGAGGGAGTCTTCATTTCGTTTTCGCCGCTCGCTCAACTTCTTGTCGTCAAAGGTCTCCTTGAAACACTTGTCGAAAAAGATTGGATTAGTTCCGCTCCGCCGGAACTCTCGCTGACATCGCGTGCTGATGCTCGCCGATGGGTCGAGAATCTCAGGGCTACTGGCATCACTATACCGCCCGACGTTCAGTCGTTACTCTTCATTCAATAAGACATTCAATAAGACATTAAGAGCAAGTATTATAATTTCTCTCATTTTCTTCCCTCCATGCCCTTCGCCCATCTCGCTGATTGCCATATCGGTGCCTGGCGCGACCCCGCGCTGAAAGAGCTGCCGATACAGGCGTTCGAACGGGCCGTCACGATCATCCTCGAGCGACGGCTCGGCTTCGTCCTCGTCGCGGGCGATCTCTTCAACACGAGCGTCCCTCCGCTCGATATGGTGAAACGGACGGTGACCCAGCTCCAGCGCCTCAAGGAGGCGGCCATCCCCGTCTACGCCGTGGCCGGGAGCCATGATTACAGTCCGACGGGGAAGACGATGCTCGACGTCCTCGAGGAGGCGGGGCTCCTCGTCAACGTGATGAAAGGAGAGGTTATCGATGCCACGGACGGGAAGGGACGCCTTCGCCTCCGGTTCACCCAAGATGCGAAGACGGGGTTCAAGCTGACCGGCATCCTCGGGAGAGCGGGGCAGCTCGACAAGCGCTACTACGAGGACCTCGACCGGGAATCATTGGAACAGGAGCCGGGAGAGAAGCTCTTCCTGTTCCATGCGCCGATCACCGAGTTAAAGACGAAGGGGCTGGAGCAGATGGACTCGTCGCCGATCTCCCTTCTGCCGAAAGGGTTCAGGTATTACGCCGGCGGCCATCTCCATATCGTCAATGACGTCTCGCTCCCCGGCTACGCGAAGGTTGTCTACCCCGGCCCGCTCTTCCCGGCGAGCTTCTCCGAGCTCGAAGAGCTGGGGAACGGCTCCTTCGTCATCGTCGATGACGCGTGGAACGTCGAACGCGTCCCCGTCTCGCTCCGAGAACGCGCCGTCTTCATCGTCGATGCCGAGGGGAAGAGCGCGGAGGAGGTGAACCAGGAACTCGTCGTGCTGGAAGGGCGCGACGTCGAAGGCAGGATCGTCCTGCTCCGCGTCGTGGGCGAACTCCGTGAGGGACGTGCCTCCGACCTCCGCCTGAAGGAGCTGACGGCTGCGCTCCAAGAACGGGGAGCGTTGGTGCTCCGGAACACGGCGAAGCTGGCCGCCAAGGAGTTCGAACGGTTCCAGGTGACGCATGGCTCCGCCGAGGAGGTGGAACGTCGCGTCCTCGAGGAGCACGCCGGCCAGGTCCCGATCGGGCTGGAGAAGGAGGCGGAAGTGACGCTGACCCAGGAGCTCCTCGCCATTCTCGGCGAGGAGCAGCCCGAAGGGGAGAAGAAGTACGCGTACGAGGAGCGCGTCGTGAAGGCGGCGAAGGAGCGGCTGGAACGATGAAGAGGGACA
>JBBIPM010000104.1:0-3286 GCA_037442865.1 Candidatus Woesearchaeota archaeon | reverse complement strand
GGTTGGCTTAGAAGCAGCCATCCTTTAAAGAAAGCGTAATAGCTCACTGGTCTAGCGATCCTGTGCCGAAAATTCAACGGGGCTCAAGCCGTGTACCGAAGCTGCGGATCTTCAGGACCTGCGGGTCTTGGAGGTGGTAGGGGAGCGTTCTATGTGGGTCGAAGTCAGACCGCAAGGACTGGTGGACTGCATAGAAGTGACTCTGCCGGCACAAGTAGCGATAAAGGAGATGAGAACTCTCCTCGCCGGAAGCCTAAGGTTTCCTGAGCAAGGTCAATCCGCTCAGGGTTAGTCGGTCCCTAAGGTGAGGCCGAACGGCGTAGCCGATGGGAAACGGGTTAATATTCCCGTACCACTGTGTTCTCGTTATCACGATGGGGTGACGCAGAAGGATAGGCCGGACTGGCATTGGATGTCCAGTTTGAAGCGTGTAGGCGGGAGCGGTTGGCAAATCCGCTGCTCTTTCAACGCCAAGGCGTGATCTCGATCCCTTCGGGGAGCAAAGCGGCTAATTCCACGCTGCCGAGAAAAACCTCTAAGGAGAGGGCATGGTGACCGTACCGGAAACGGACACACGTAGGCAGGGTGAATAACCCAAGGCGCTTGAGTGATCCCCCGTGAAGGAACTAGGCAAAATGACACCGTAACTTCGGGAGAAGGTGTGCCTCTTGCCGTGTAGATCCTTGCGGTCGAAGCGGTGGGAGGTCGCAGTGAAAAGGCCCAGGCGACTGTTTACTAAAAACACAGGACTCTGCAAACGTCAGAAGCGGACGTATAGGGTCTGAAGCCTGCCCGGTGCCGGAAGGTTAAGGGGAGGGGTCAGCCGCAAGGCGAAGCTCTGAACTGAAGCCCCGGTAAACGGCGGCCGTAACTATAACGGTCCTAAGGTTAACGACACGCTAGCCTTAGTAAAACTGAACCATATGCGGGAAACTCCTCGAAAGCCGCACGGTACTCGCTGCGCTGCGTGCGTAGCAGTAAGAATCCGTGGGACATGGGGACAATCCGCAGGGAAGGCCTCGAGCATGATGCGAGGAACCCTCAGAGACTTGATGTTCGGGGTTGGCCATGAACCTTGAACCCCAGTGGATTGTCGGATTCGTCGACGGGGAAGGTTGTTTCCACGTCGCCATCAAGCGGCATCCCGAAATGAAGCTGGGATTCCAGGTTCTGCCGGAGTTCACTGTTGTGCAGCATGAGAGTGACGCACAGGTGTTGTACGCGCTCAAGGCTCACTTCGGATGCGGAGTGGTGCGCAGCAACCACGGCAACCGGATGGCATTTCGAGTTCGTGGTGTGGCGCACCTGGCGGACCGCGTGATTCCGTTCTTCGAGAAGCACGATCTGAAGACAAAAAAGCGCGTGGAGTTCTTGAAATTCCGTCGCGTGATACTGCTCATGCTACGTGGTGAACATCTGACAGCTCAAGGGCTGGAGGAAATCCGGAGGATCGTCGTGACGATGAACCGTGGCCAATCAAGGTAAAGTCCGGCTCTTCCGGAAACGGAAGAGGTGAACCGAGCGAAATTCCTTGTCGGGTAAGTTCCGACCTGCACGAAAGGCGAAACGATCTGGGCGCTGTCTCCACGGGGGGCTCAGCGAATCTGAAGTACCGGTGAAGATGCCGGTTACCCGCACCTAGACGGAAAGACCCTGTGCACCTTTACTACAACTTGCCACTGAATCTCGGTGTTGTATGTGCAGGATAGGTGGGAGGCTGTGAAGCCGGGGCGTTAGCTTCGGTGGAGCCGTCGGTGAGATACCACCCTTAGAGCTTCGAGGTTCTAACCCAGGGCCGTGAATCCGGCCCGGGGACACTGGCTGGTGGGTAGTTTGACTGGGGCGGTCGCCTCACAAAACGTAACTGAGGCGCCCAAAGGTTCCCTCAGGCTGATTGGAAACCAGCCGCAGAGCGCAAAGGCACAAGGGAGCTTGACTGCGAGACCTACAAGTCGAGCAGGGACGAAAGTCGGGCTTAGTGATCCGGTGGTCCCGTGTGGAAGGGCCATCGCTCAACGGATAAAAGGTACGCCGGGGATAACAGGCTGATCCTGCCCAAGAGTTCACATCGACGGCGGGGTTTGGCACCTCGATGTCGGCTCATCGCATCCTGGGGCTGAAGCAGGTCCCAAGGGTTCGGCTGTTCGCCGATTAAAGCGGTACGTGAGCTGGGTTTAGAACGTCGCGAGACAGTTCGGTCCCTATCTGGTGCGGGCGGAGGATACTTGCGGAGAGTCGTCCTTAGTACGAGAGGACCAGGACGAACGGACCTCCAGTGTACCAGTTGTCGCGCCAGCGGCAGCGCTGGGTAGCTGTGTCCGGATGCGATAACCGCTGAATGCATCTAAGCGGGAAGCCAACTCCAAGATGAGGTATCCCGGGCCGTAAGGTCCCTGAAGGCCTCTGGTAGATGACCAGTTTGATAGGCGGGAGGTGTACGCGCTGTGAGGCGCTCAGCTGACCCGTACTAATCGGCCGTGCGGCTTGACCACACACTCCTTCCCGAAGACCTTGTTATCGGCTGCGGACCCAATTGAGTTGTTGAAACTGTTTTCGTCCAAGTTTTTCCGGTGGCCATACCGAGGGGGATACACCCGTTCCCATTCCGAACACGGAAGTTAAGCTCCTCAGGGCCGATGGTACTGCACTGGCGACGGTGTGGGAGAGTAGGTCGCCGCCGGGAAGTATGAAGGGCCTGCAGGAAACTGCAGGCCCTTGGTTTGTGCGCCCAGCATGACCATCGACTGCCGGGTGGGAGTTCCCGAGGGACCCAACTTCCTCGCTCGACCCCAACTTCGTCACTCGGCCTGTGCCTCAAGGCAGGTTCGACAACTCGCATATTGAAAACACACGACTGACAATTTTGCCTGAAAAATTGCGGTAGTGGCAATCAGAGATTTCTCGGGATCGACCGCGCGCCATGCCGCGGCGATAATTCGTGCCGGCATGTACCTCAAGACCACCCAATCCGGCGGACGGACCTACCTGCAGATCACCGAGTCCTATCGCCATCCCAAGACCGGAAAGCCCCGCCAGCGACACATCGCCAACCTCGGCCGCATCGACAAGCTCGTCGAGGCCGATCTCGACAGTCTGATCGAGGGCCTGCTGAAGGTCACGGGCCGCCCTTGGCTGGCGCAGATCGAGGCCAGCGCCGGGGAACAGGCTGGCACCTTCGAGCGGGCGGTGGAGGCGGGGATGTCTGGGCGGTGATGCAACTCTGGCACCAGGTGGCCCTGGGGCAGGCGGTTGCCAGGGCAGCGGCCGAGCGTCGCTGTCGCGTCGA
>JBBIPM010000103.1:0-3299 GCA_037442865.1 Candidatus Woesearchaeota archaeon | reverse complement strand
CGTCTTTGTTTCGGGCGTAGCGAACCAGGGAGATAATACTCCGACCTTCAATTCACGTCAGACGTTAGCACCGACGGATGATGTCCGGATCTCGGTCGAGGACTCGGTCGAGGAGAAGGTAATTCCGTTGCAGTAGTAAAATTTAAGTATTCGACTTTTTTCCCGCCTCCTATGTCAATGACCTTGCAGCCACCGCCATACCAAGAGTTTGTCCGGCACGAGAGTGGGCAGAAGAGTGTGGTGCTCGTACCCGTATGGCTCTCTGAGTTCCGTACCTCGCCTGAGCGTTGGGCGACTGAAGTCAACACCTATGTCCGTGCCCAACTAAATGGAAAAAATTTTCTTCCTGATCCAATACGGACAGAGGAAGAGCGGGAACGTCTCTCGAACGCCTCTCCAACGTTATTTTCTGATCTCTACGGAACGCTCTTTCTCCGTTCTGAGGAGCGGACGAAGTTGTCATATCGCCCCTGCAAAGTCGACGATCTGCACAGACAATATTTCTTGAACACATCTGCCTACCTCCTCGGCGACCGCACCGCGCAACTCTTACTCAGGGTGCGAGGGGTCATACCTGACGACAGGAATCATCACATCAGGAAGTATAGTATCTTCTTTAAGAAGGCGATGGCGGGAATCACTCCTTTTCTCCCGTCGGAACAAGAGCGGTTCGAGCGCAACGCTGCGTCCTGCACGAAGAGTGAAGAGTATCTCCTCGATCCGGAGATGACGAGAAGTCCCTTCGACGGCATGAAGCTCTATCTTCTGGAAGAGCTTCTCCAGGTCGCGCCCCTCTCTCAGAAGCGGATACGCGAAATCGAAGCGTCGCGCCGACCGGCGGTCTTTAGCGACTTCTAGGGGCTCTAGATGTCGAGATTCTGGACCAGCTTCGCGTTCTCGACGATGAAGTCGCGCCGCGGCTCGACATCATCTCCCATCAGGGTGGAGAAGACCTCATCCGCATAGACGGCATCCTCGATCGTGACGCGCTTCAAGGTCCTGCTCGCGGGGTCCATCGTCGTCTCCCAGAGCTGGTCAGGGTTCATCTCGCCGAGGCCCTTGTACCGCTGGATGACGAGCCCTTTCCCCGCGCCGTCCTCGCTCATCGTCCGCTTCGCCTCCTCGAGCGCTTTCTCGTCCTGGACGTACCGCTTTGTCTTCCCCTTCTTCACGAGATAGAGCGGCGGCATCGCTATGTAGAGGTACCCCTTGTCGATCAGCTCCTTCATGTACCGGAAGAAGAGCGTCAGGAGCAGCGTAGAGATGTGGCTGCCGTCCACGTCGGAATCCGTCATGATGATGATCTTGTGGTACCGCGCCTTCTCGACGCGAAACTCGTCCCCGATGCCGCACCCCAGGGCAGTGATGATCGTTGCAATCTCCTGGTTCGTGAGGATCTTGTGGAGCCGGCTCTTCTCGACGTTGAGGATCTTGCCTTTCAGCGGCAGGATCGCCTGGAACTCCTTGTCGCGTCCTTGCTTGGCGCTTCCTCCAGCGCTGTCTCCCTCGACGAGGTAGAGCTCGCACTTCGCCGGGTCCTTGTTGCTGCAGTCGGCCAGCTTGCCGGGGAGGGTGGTCGAGTCGAGGAGCCCTTTCCTCCGCGTCAGCTCCCGGGCCTTCCGGGCTGCTTCCCGCGCGTGCGCCGCCTGGACCGCCTTGTCGATGATGGACTTCGCTACGCTTGGCGTCTCGTCGAGGAAGGTCTGCAGGCCTTGGTTGACGAGACTGTCCACGATCCCTTTCACTTCCGAGTTGCCGAGCTTCGTCTTCGTCTGCCCTTCGAACTGCGGCTGCGGCACCTTGACGCTGATGATGGCCGTGAGCCCTTCCCGGGCGTCCTCGCTCGTCATCTCCACCCCCTTCGGGAGCAGGTTGTGGTCCTGGGCATACTTGTTGAGCGTCCGTGTCAGCGCGGACTTGAAGCCGGAGAGGTGGGTGCCGCCTTCATGGGTGTTGATGTTGTTGACGAAGCTGAAGATCGTCTCCTGGTACGAGGTCGTGTACTGGAGGCAGACCCCGAGCTCGATCGCGTCGCGCTCCTTCTGGAGCGAGATGGGCGCGTGGAGCCGCTCCTTCGCCTTGTTGAGATGCTCGACGAAGGAGACGATGCCCCCCTCGTAGTGGAAGACGTCCTCCTTCCGCTCGCTCCGCTCGTCCTTCAGGATGATCCTGAGCCCCTTGTTGAGGAAGGCAAGCTCACGGAGGCGCGACGCCAGGACGTCGTAGCTGAGTTCGCGCGTCTCTGTGAAGATCTCCTTGTCAGGCGTGAACGTCACCGTGGTGCCGGTCATATCGGTCTCGCCGACGATGGATAAGGGTGCGACGGGTTGCCCTTTCCGGAACTCCATGAAATGAACCTTGCCTTCCCGATGGACTGTCACCTTCAAGGACTCCGAGAGGGCGTTGACGACGGAGACGCCGACGCCGTGGAGCCCGCCGCTCACCTTGTAGGTGTCCTTGTCGAACTTGCCGCCGGCGTGGAGCTTGGTCAGGACGATCTCGACGGCGCTGACGCCGTACTTCTCGTGGATGTCCGTCGGGATGCCGCGTCCGTCATCCTCGACCGTGACGCTGTTGTCTTCGTGGATCGTGACGGTGATGCTCGTGCAATGGCCTGCCATCGCCTCGTCGATGCTGTTGTCCACGACCTCGTAGACGAGATGGTGCAGGCCCCTGGGCCCTGTGGAGCCGATGTACATGCCGGGCCGCATCCGGACGGCCGAGAGCCCTTCCAGGACGGTGATGCTCGACGCGCCGTAGGCGTTCGGCGACGGAGCAGTCTTCCTCTGAGATTCTCCTGTATGCTCGCCGTCCCTCATAAGACTCTTCCCACCCATGTTTCTCGTCGAGAAACGCCGCATCAGGATGAATGTGAGAAGGTATTTAATGGTTGCGTTTACGTTGCGGACGGAAAATTATTTTCTATATAGACTTATTTTTTATCAATAGCTTTTCAGGACTGGCTATTTTCGGATTCGAGAATGGATTAATGTTCCTCCTCTAAAACGGTCTCTGGGTTTCTGGATGCGAATCGGTGTTTCATGATAATCTAAACAACGAGCATCCAATAATCGTCAATCTCTTAAATAGTGGAACATTTCCCTCACACCCTTCAAGATCATCTTTCCGTAACGCGTCGGAATTATCGTCTTTTCCGCTCATTTCTCTGCGTGGATACATGAGTGCGAGCAAGTGCATTCCCCATTCTTCGCATTTTTGCGATATTTCTCCAAGTGTTCTGAACCAGTAGTTCCGATTGAACGTCTTGTTTTCTCAGTAGTTCCGATTGAACGTCTTGT
>JBBIPM010000102.1:0-3509 GCA_037442865.1 Candidatus Woesearchaeota archaeon | reverse complement strand
GAAGAATCGACTACTTCTCACGACAGGACTAATTTCCGCGCAAAGCCCTCCCGGGAAAAGGATTAAATAGGCAAGAACTCATCGGATGCTCATGCGCGTCACCAAGGGGTGTCCAATCTGCGAGAATGATGTGCTCGGCGAACGGGAAACGGGTTATTACTGCAAGAGGTGCAACCTCCTCTTTTCACGACGCCACATCGTCTACCGCCATGTCCGCGAGGAGACGCGCGCCGCGATCAAGAACCATTTCCCGGCGCATGAAGCGTCATCGGTCACACCTTATCCGGTGGTGAAGCCGTTCCCCCAGCTCCTCAGCCTCGAACGGACGCTTGTCAAGATCAGGGCGGCGCGCGCCTCATTGGAAGCGACGACGAGGTCGCTTGCAGGACGAATCGACCCAGAAGGTGGTCCGGACGCGTGGCTCTCCGGAGAGAAAGCGGAGCCAGTCCTAAAGCCAAAGAGAAGCCCTCGGCCGGTGAAGAGAAGAGCGCGGACGAAGAACGAGAAGCGCCGCGCGCCGGCCGCGAAGGGAAAGAGCGCCGCGCAGACGCCGAGAAAGAGTCAGACGATGTCCCGGAAGAGGCGCGCGACGCCCGAGAAGAAGACGGAACGAACGCCCGTCGGCGCGCGGAAAAAATAGCGAAGGTTTATATATCATCGTCGTTCTCTCGCGACCATGATGACGCGAGTTGGTTATCTTCATCGCTAGCCCCGAGCGAACGCCTACTCCGCAGTCTCTTCTCGCACATTTCTCGCACCGAGTGAGCGGCGCGAGCCCTGTCCGGGCGCACACCATGGCTGCTGTGGTCTAACGGTTATGATGGGAGACTGTGGATCTCTCGAAGGGGGTTCGACTCCCCCCAGCGGCCCTTCTTTTGTTCTGGGTAAACGGTAAGCATAAATACAACGGAGAAAAATGCTTATGCAAACAAGATGACGAAAGGTGAACGATGATGGAGCTCCAGCTCCCGAAAGGCGTCCGTGATTTCCCGCCCGAAGAGAAGATTCCGAGGGACCGGCTTGTCGGCAGGCTCAAGGCCGTCTTCGAGCGGTTCGGCTTCAACCCGCTGGAGACGCCGATGTTCGAGCGTCTCGATGTCCTCTCCGCGAAGTATGCGGGCGGCGCCGAGATCCTGAAGGAGACGTTCCGGTTCCGGGACCAGGGCGAGCGGGAGCTTGCGCTCCGCTACGACCTCACCGTGCCGTTCGCGCGCTTCGTCGGGATGAATCCGCAGCTGAAGCTGCCGTTCAAACGGTACGCAATCGGCCGCGTCTTTCGGGACGGGCCGATCAAGCTGGGCCGTTACCGGGAGTTCTACCAGTGCGACGCCGACATCGTCGGCTCGAAGACGATGCTCGCGGATGCGGAGTGCATCCGCGTGGCGCTCGCCGGCTTCACGGAGCTCTCCATCCCAATCACGATCGTGGTGAACAACCGGAAGCTCCTCGAGGAGCTCCTCGTGAAGGGTGGCGTCCCAAAGGAGCGGGCCGTCGAAGCGATGCTCGTCCTGGACAAGCTCAAGAAGGTCGGGCTCGACGAGGTGAAAAAGGAGCTGCGGGAGAAAGGTATTGCCGAGGAGTCGGTCACGTTCATCGTCGATCTCAGCAGGACGGAAGGAACCGACCAGGAACGGATCGAGCGTGCCAAGTCATTCCTCGGTGCCGAGACGGAGGGGCTGCGACAGCTCGCCGAACTCTTCACGTATCTCGACGAGGTCGCGGGCGTGGAGTTCGACCCGTCCTTGGCGCGCGGTCTCGCCTATTACACGGGCACCATCTTCGAAGGGTTCGCCACGGGGAGCGCGGTGACTTCCTCGCTCTGCGGCGGCGGGCGCTACGACACGATGATCGGCGAACTCCTCGGCGGCAAGGCTGAGTTCCCCGCCGTCGGGTTCAGTTTCGGCCTCGAGCCGATCATGGAGGTCCTGAAGGAGCGGCAGCCGCTCACCGAGAAGAGCCTCGTCAGGGCGTATGTCATCCCCATCAAGAACACCAAGGAGTGCCTCCCCATCGTCGCGCGTCTCCGAGAGGCAGGGATTAACGCGGAGATGGACCTGAACGGGAAGTCGATCTCGAAGTGCCTGGACTACATGAACGGCTACTCCATCCCGTTCGCGGTGATCTGCGGCCCGAAAGAGCTCGCGGAGGGGAAGGTGAAGCTGAAAGTGATGGGGACTGGGGAGGAGCTGATGCTCTCCGTCGAGGAGATCGTGGCGCGGCTAGAGCCGCGGGGATGACCGCGCGCGACGCTCACCTTCAACACAACCCTTTTATACGGGCGTTCTACTCTTATCTCATCAGAGAACATCCCGGAGGATGTCAGCGAGGTGGGTGAGATGGTGCTCAATGTGACTCCCGATAATTTCGGCCAGGTGAAGAAAGGGAAGGCCATCCTTGATTTCTGGGCTCCCTGGTGCGGCCCGTGCCGGATGTTCGTCCCGGTCTTCGAGGAGAGCGCCAAAGGCCATCCGGGCATCGTCTTCGGCAAGGTGAACACTGAGGAGCCGGTGAACGGCATGCTCGCTGCCCAGTACGGCATCAGGGGGATTCCGACGGTCGTCTTCCTCAAGGATGGCGAAGAGGTCGGCCGTTTCTCCGGCGCGTATTCGAAGGAGTTGTTCGAGCAGGAGATCAAGAAGCGGTTCGGGTAAATCTTTTTAACCTCGTCCGACCTTTCGTCGTGCGATGCCCTTCACGCACACCCTGAGTCCCGTCATTGTCTCGTTCGGCCCTTTCGCGCTCCGCTGGTACTCGCTCGTCTACGTCGCAGGCTTCCTCGCCGCGTATTGGCTGCTCCGTCGCGTCGCGCGCGACGGCCGGATCGCGAATCTCGACGAGGAGGGCGTCGAGTCGTTCATGGTCTGGCTCATCATCGGGACGATCCTCGGCGCCCGACTCGCCTACGCGCTCGTCTATAACCCGTCCTATTTCCTCGTCGCTCCGTGGAAGCTCCTCTTCCTCTGGGAGGGGGGCATGTCGTTCCACGGCGGGTTCCTCGGCGCGATCCTCGCCGGGTGGCGATGGACGTGGCGACACCGAGTGCCGTTCTTCGCGCTGGCCGATCTCTTGACGTTGCCGTTGAGCCTCGCGCTCGTCTTCGGACGGATCGCGAATTTCGTCAACGGCGAGCTGGTCGGACGGATCGCAGACCCTTCGTCCCTGCCGTGGTGCGTCATCTATCCGTCGAATCCAGGGATTGTGGGGTGCCGCCACCCGTCGCAACTCTACGGGGCGTTCCATCATCTCCTCATGTTCGTCATCCTTTTCCCCTTATACTTGAATGAGTCGTTCCGCTCGCGTCTCAAGGACGGGACGCTCTTCTGGCTCTTCATCACCCTCTACGGATTCGGCCGGCTCGTCACGGATCTCTGGCGCGCCCCTGATCCGACGGACTTCACGTTCGCCGCGACGGGGCTGATCGTCGGCCAGTGGCTTTCGCTCCTGATGGGGCTGGTCGGCGTCGCAGGGGTCTTTCTTCTCTACCGTCTCCCCCTAACCACGCATCAACA
>JBBIPM010000101.1:0-3595 GCA_037442865.1 Candidatus Woesearchaeota archaeon | reverse complement strand
CCTTGAGGACGAGGCCTCTTTTTAAAAGTTCCGGAGAGCGCGACCGCAAATGAAAAGGTCGCGCGGCGCCCGGTCACTGACGTTCGGTCACGTCGTTCCCGACCCAGTCGCGGTCGCTCATGGTTCCCGGGCACGCCTGCGGCGCTCCTCCCCGTGCAGCGGCTCCGCTTCGACTGCCGACCTTGCTTCGACCGCTGGCCGACGAGGCTCGGAGAACCGGCGAGGATCGTGCGTACGGCCACGGTCGTTCCGCTCTCGTGGAGGGACAAGCCCGTTGTGCCGGGGCGCCGGACGAGACGTTCATCACGGCCGGAGAGCGCCTTCTGTCGGGCGACACAACCCTTTAATACGCCCTCTTCGTCCGTAGCGCCATGGGACCGCTCCCGGCGAGGTTCATCGTCGAGCTGCTCGACGCGTTGCGCGCGAACGAGCGCGCTCTCTCCAAGGAGGCGTTCTCCCAGGAGAAGCGGCGACTCGCCGCGAAGCACGGCCTCCTCGGAGTACCGAGTGACATCCAGGTCCTGCTCCAGCTTGAGGAGCCGGACCTCACGTTCGCAAAGCCGTTCCTCCTCTCCAAGCCAGTCCGGGCGGAGAGCGGCGTCAGCGTCGTCGCGATCATGACGCGGCCGAGCCGGTGCCCGCACGGCCGATGCACCTATTGCCCGGGTGGCCTCGGCAGCGCGTTCGGCGACGTGCCCCAGAGTTACACCGGCCACGAGCCGGCGACGATGCGTGGCCTCCGTGCAGGGTTCGACGCCTACCTCCAAGTCTTCGGCCGGCTCGAGCAGTACGTGGCGGGCGGCCACGACCCGCAGAAAGTGGAGCTCATCCTCATGGGCGGCACGTTCCTCCACGAAGAGCGCGGCTACAAGGATGCGTTCGTCCGGGACGCGTTCCAGGCGCTCACCGACTTCGGCCGGCTCTTCTTCCCTGATGGGACGCTCGACCTCGACCGGTTCAAGCGGTTCTTCCTCTTGCCGGGACGCTTCGATGACGCGGAGCGATCGGCGGAGGTGCGCAGTCGCATCGAAGCCGTCCACTCGGAGCGCGCCCGCTCCTTGGCCGAGGCCCAGAAGGAGAATGAGACGGCCGCCATCCGATGCGTCGGCCTCACCGTCGAGACGCGGCCGAGCCATGGACGAACGGAGCACGGACTAGAGCTGCTCCGCCTCGGCTGCACCCGCGTCGAGCTCGGCCTCCAGACGCTGGATGACGCAGCCCTCGCCGCGGTCCACCGCGACCAGACCGTGGAAGAGGCGGCGGCGTCGATGGCGGAGCTCCGCGACCTCGGCTTCAAGCTGAACTGCCACGTCATGCTCGGCCTTCCCCTGATGACGCCCTCCAAGGACTTGGCGGTCGCCCGTCGGCTTTTCGCCGACTCCGCATTCCGGCCTGACATGGTGAAGCTCTACCCGTGCATGGTCCTCCCCGGAACACCGCTCTTCTCCGAACACCGGGCAGGGAGATTCACACCCCTTACCACGGCCGAGGCGGCGACGCTGATCGCCGATATCATGGGGTTCGTGCCACGCTGGTGCCGCGTCATGCGGATCCAGCGTGACATCCCGACGCATGTCACTGCCGCTGGCGTGGACCGGACGAACCTCCGGCAGCTCGTCGAGCGCGAGATGACCTTGAAAGGGATCAGGAGCCAGGATATGCGGGCGCGCGAGATCCGGGCGCGGAGCTACGCGAAAGCGGTGCTGAACGTCATCGGCTACGAAGCCTCAGGGGGTGAGGAGTTCTTCATCTCCATCGACGACCCGGAGCAGGATGCTCTCCTCGGCTTCTGCAGGCTCCGATTCCCGGCCCGGCTCCTCGCCCCGGAGTTCGACCTCCGCACCGCCATCGTCCGGGAGCTCCATGTCTATGGACGAGCAACCGGCCTCGGTGTGGTCGGGATCGAGAAGAGCGCGCAGCACCGCGGCTTCGGCTCGCAGCTCCTCGCCGTCGCGGAACGGATCGCGCGTGAGCACGGGAAGAGAAAGCTCCTTGTCATCGCCGGCATCGGTGTCCGGGAATATTACCGGAAACGAGGCTACGAGCGGGAAGGGCAATACATGCGAAAGCTGCTGTGAGCAGCAGGGGCCGCGGCCGCCGCTCGGAGTTCGGGGAGGAGGGCAAGATGGTCTGGATGAGTGAGATACCCTTGTTGCCGCGGGAGGAACCGAGGCGCGGGAGAGTCGGCGAGGAGAAGGATCTGGCGCGGATTCAAGTAGCGTCTGTCACGCCATCGCTGCCCGCCTTTCAACTGCTCCGTCGGACATGCGACTCCGAGCGTCTCGATTGCCCATTCAAGCTCCGGGATTGACCGCTCCTTCCCGTCATTGAATTCTATGCGTGGCTGTCGTCGTTCCTTCCGCCGAGCAACCCCTTTCACGCCGATGATCCCCGCGATGTATGCACCGATCTCCTCGGTGGAGGCGGGCCAGAGCGTTGATTCCCGGAGCGGGAGAATCGTTCCCGCTATCTTCTTCGAGCCGATTCCGCTCTCTTCCTGTCCAGCCTCCACGACCTGTTCGCGGATGATGCCGAGATCATCCCGCAGGTGCGTGTAGACCGCTTTCGAGCTGATGAGGAACCGTCGGGGTTGACGACCATTCGCGTGGAATAGGTGATAGACGACCATTTCGACGTTCTCGGCGAAGAAGGAGCGGTCCTTCTCCGTGATTCCGATGCCGAGCGTATACGTCGAAGCATTGTCGACGTTGCCCTTCGCGAAGAGAATCCCGTAGAAATAACTGAGGAGAAGGCTATCAACACCGTCATACGGGTGGATCCTGATCCCACGACGGTTGTCCATGCCTGAGAACTCTGCCCGCGAACCGTTGCGCCGGGCCGACACCCGGTTCATCAGTCGTCCTTGACGCTCATCAACCAAGGCCTTCTCGCGGAGCGCTTCGTAGGCCGAGAGAGGGGGATTGAGCTCTGCCGCGAACCGTCTGATACTCCGGTCTGCCGAACGGAAATCCTTGCCCGGCAGGAGTAGCGGGACGAGGATGCTCGGAGAGATGAGCGCGGCCGCTTCGGTGGCGCGCCACCCCGCGTCACGTGCGTTCATGAAGAGATTGGATGCGAATGCCCGCGTCCGGTCTTCGAGCGGTTCAGTGTTCGGGGGCAGCGTCACTCTGAGCCCGTACTCCTCCAACTGGCGGAGTATCGCTTCGGGATTCTGATCTTTGAACCCTCGTCTCACCCGTTCGCTCAAGCCGACCGGTCGCTCGACCTGATAAGCCGCCTCCAGTCCCTCTGATGTTTGCGATGGGCTCATAGTGGCGCAATTCCCGTCCAGATGATAAGCTTTTCGCTGCAGGCCCGTTCCTGCTTGCGTTGCGTCCTGGGCCGTGAAGGGAATGCCGAGGAAGACCCTTTTGGCGCAGCGACTGTTCACCACGTGATGAGATCCGTCCGCGGGTGAAGACGGAGTCGTCCGGAGGAGCGGTTTTCGACGTCCCCGGAACTTGGAGACGGAGCGACGCCGATATTGACTACGCTGGTTTCTCTGTAGCCGTTACGGAGACTCGCTTGACCGTCGCATATAACTGGGATACGCGCAGGAGGGTCTGGAGAACATAAGGGGGTCGCTTCGCTCGAC
>JBBIPM010000100.1:0-3623 GCA_037442865.1 Candidatus Woesearchaeota archaeon | reverse complement strand
TTCGTTGGTGGTATTCTGTCAGTCAGGCCATCACGTCAGTCAAGAGCTCGAGATACAGCCGCTTCCACGATGAGTGGCTGTTCAACACGTTCTTCTTCGGGAAGACGAAGGGTTTCATGCCTTTCGTCACGATCCTCTTTACGAGCTGATGGAATTCGGCGTTGGGGAGCGCAACCACACCGAATTTATATGCTCAACTAATATTTTAGTTTTTTCTATTCTATAAAATACAAATAAATTTATATATAAGTATGCCTAATACTTCGTTGTGGCGTTCATTCGCAAGAAGCATATTAAGGGTCACACGTATTATTATCTCGTCGAAGGGCGCGTTGAGAATGGCAACAGCAAACAGAAAGTTCTTCGGTATCTCGGAAACCCTGAGACAATCCTAGAACGATACAGGTTCTGGGACAAACATCACTGATTCGACGAGTTTCCGCGCAAAGCCCCTCTGAACGAAAGCGTTAAATACTCCGAGGCGAAGGGGAACGCCATGGGGCGCGCCACGAGCGACTGCCAGACCTTCTCGGAGTCGGAGCAGGAGGTGCCGGAGCCGGAGACAGAGGATTTCTTCGAAGAGGTGGTCCAGACCAGCTTGAAGACGAAAGGGAAAGGCCATCTCCGGGAGAAGAGAAAACCATAAAAGCGAGGAGCGGCTCTCACGCCGCATGGTGAAGTGCGAATTCTGCAAAGAGAAGCTGGCCGCGACCTTCTTGAACAAGCCCCTCGGCATCGTCGTCAAGGATGAGAAGGGGCAGCGACGCTGGGTCTGCAGCGCATGCCATCGCGGCAAGACGAAGGAAGAGCTGCTCACGGCGATGTGACGGTTCGACCGCTTTAAAACAGGAAAGCATAAAAACGGCCTGACGACCCTCTCTCGGGTAACGCCTCTGTAGCTCAGTGGTAGAGCGTCTGCCTCGTATCCTCGGGTCGGAACCCCTCAGGATTCCGACTCCGTCGGAGTAAGCAGAAGGTCGGGGGTTCAAATCCCTCCAGAGGCTTGGTCATTTCATTCCCAAGCCCCGTAGGGGCTGCGAAGATCGGTGCGAAGAGGTTGGAGGGCCTGAATGATAATCCCTCCAGAGGCTTGCTCAGAAGAAAAAATGAGGGGTACGCTCCTCACGAAAGGTGAGAACCATGGGAACGAAAGGCATCGAGATTGTGGAGATGGATGTGAAGAAGCTGATCGAGCAGCTGAACAAGGCGCTCGCCGACGAGTGGCTGGCATACTACCAGTACTGGGTCGGCGCCTTAGTCGCGAAGGGGCCGATGCGTCCCCTGGTCCAGGCCGAATTGGAGGAGCACGCGAAGGAAGAGCTGGAGCACGCGAAGATGCTCGCGGACCGGATCATCCAACTAGGCGGCACCCCGATTCTCGACCCGAAGGAGTTCCATGCGAAGAGCGGCTGCGGCTACGAGGCGCCGAAGGACGGCCATGTGAAGAAGCTGCTGGCGCAGAACATCAAGGGCGAGCAGTGCGCGATTGGCGTCTACAACGCGCTGCTCAAGACGATCATGCTCGGCAAGGACCCGATCACGTTCAACATGGTTCGGAAGATCATGGAGGACGAGGTGAAGCACGAGCAGGACCTCCAGGACCTGCTTGAGGACATCAACCTCTCCAAGTGAATTGGTGCCAGCGGCCGCGGTGAAAAAGTCGCTCGGCGCCCGATCACTGACGGTCGGTCACGTCGTTCTCGACCCCTTCGCGGTCGCTCATGGTTCCCGGGCACGCCTGCGGCGCTCCTCCCCGGGCAGCGGCTCCGCTTCGACTGCCGACCATGCTTCGACCGCTGGCCGACGATGCTCGGAGAACCAGCGAGTACGCTGTGAACGCGCGAGTACCCTGTGAACGGCCACGGTCGCTCCGCTCTCGTGGACGGGCCGTTCTGCCGGGGCGCCGGAGAAGACGTTCACCAGAGCCGACGTCAGCATAACCTTTTTCTATCCCTTTTCTTTCCGCAGGGCGATGCGTCCCATCGGCACCTTCCGACCGAGCGGCCCGTTCTTCCTCGCCCCGATGGAGGCGGTGAACTGCGCCTCGTTCCGTCTCCTCTGCAAGCGCCGCGGCGCCGCGGTGGTCTACACCGACATGATTGACGCCGACGACTTCATGGCCTTCGCGGAGAAGGAAGGCGCGACCGCTGCGGTTTCGCGATACGCCAATCCGCAGCCCGATGAGCAGCCCCTCGCGATCCAGCTCGGCGGCGCGAAGGCCGAGACGCTCTTGGCGACGGCGCGGATACTCGAGCCGTATGCCGCGCTCTTCGACTTCAACGTCGGCTGCCCCCTCCCCGGGATGCTGGGAAAGAAGGGTGGCGTCTACCTGATGAAGCATCCTGACCAGCTTTCCAGGCTCGTCGCGACCCTCCGCGCAGAGGTACCGAAGCCCTTCACCGTGAAGATTAGGAGTGGTTGGGATGAGAGGAGCGTCAACGCGGTCGCGGTTGCCCAGGAGCTCGAGAGGCTCGGCGTGGATGCCGTCACGATCCATCCCCGGACCGGTAAGCAAGGGTATCGCGCCCGCGCCGACTGGCCGCTCGCCCGGAAGGTGGGGGAGGCAATCGCGATTCCGCTCATTCTGAGCGGCGACGTCACGAACGCGTACATGGCGCATATGGCGTTCTCGCATGTGAAGTGCGACTACCTCATGGTCGGCAGAGGCGCCAAGGCGAACCCGTCCGTCTTCGCGGAGCTCGCTGCCTACTGGGAGAAGGGGGAGCGGCCGTCGAAGCCGGAAGGGCTCCACGTCAAGAACGCTGCTGCGGCGAAGAGGGATTTCACGGAGTTCCTCGCGCTTTACAAGGAACGGGAGACGCGGTACCGGTTCTCAGAGCTCCAAGACCATGCGCTCTGGACAGCGACGGGGTGCAGGGACGCAAGCGGCGTGAAGACCCGGATCCTCGCCGCGAAGAACGAAGGGGATCTGCTCCGGATCTTCGAGCGGATCCGGTTCTGAAATGACCCGACTCTGAGACGATCAGATTCTGATAGCTTCAGGACCCGGCGGGTCGCGGCGAACAGTTCGCTCACCGAAAATCAGTTCTTCGACCAGAATCTTCTTTTTGTCATCACGATGAGCCGCTTGAGATGGAGGAGGATATGGGCTGCGGCGGCGAGGACCATTACGATGCCACTCCAATCATGGACCTGGTTGAACGTCCTGACAAGGAGCCCGAGGGTCTGGCCGTTGAGGAAAAAGAAGAACTTCACCACACTGGTGACCGCGACGACGAGGAACGCGAGGAGCAGGATGATGTCGACCCAGTAGTTGAACTCCGCCTTCGCCAACATCCGCTTCATCGGGACCGGGAAGGAAAGGGCCGCTCTTAAAGCTTCCGAGAAGCGAGGCCGGTTGATGCGGCCGCGGTGAAAAAGTCGCTCGGCGCCCGATCACTGACGGTCGGTCACGTCGTTCTCGACCCCTTCGCGGTCGCTCATGGTTCCCGGGCACGCCTGCGGCGCTCCTCCCCGGGCAGCGGCTCCGCTTCGACTGCCGACCATGCTTCGACCGCTGGCCGACGATGCTCGGAGAACCAGCGAGTACGCTGTGAACGCGCGAGTACCCTGTGAACGGCCACGGTCGCTCCGCTCTCGTGGACGGGCCGTTCTGCCGGGGC
>JBBIPM010000099.1:0-3628 GCA_037442865.1 Candidatus Woesearchaeota archaeon | reverse complement strand
CTACTCCACTACAGAATTAAAGTACTTTAAATGGTACAATACCAAAAAATTCCCTGGGTGCAGAACCAACTCCTCATCAGACGCCGCTGATGCCCGGTTGAAAGAATGACGCCACCACGTGCGGAGACACGAAGCGCCGAGGCAGAACCATTCCCCCCCTAAGAGGGTCGGCAGAAGAACGGGTGAGGAGGCCTCTCCGCTTCAAGCCCCCCTCCGGCGCCGCCCTCGGAGAGGATTCTCTCCGGCGAACAGAACTAACAGGCGGGGAGTCACGCCTCTTCGAAGATGATCGCGGCGTAGCTGACGCTGTTCTTGTACTCGCCGGTGACGTCGCCGCTCGTGTAGTACTGCTCCACCTTGCCGCGCCCTTTGACGAGGAGGAGGAGGAGCGCGATCGCCGGCGCGCCGCAGACCGTGGCGAGCTCGCGGTCGACAAAAGCGAGGAAGTCGTCGGCGCGCCGATTGACGATCAGGTCGAGCATCTGGGCGTCGAACTCGTAGATCTGTTTCGCAGTCTCCTCGGTGAACCGGACGTGCCGGTAGGCGGGGCCGTGGTGGGTGAAGTCGCTGCTCGCGATGATGACCGCGCGCTTCCCCTGCTCGACGAGCGTCTCCTTCAGGTCGAGCGCCAACGCCTTCAGGTCCGCCTCCTCGCCGATGAGCAACGGGCAGATCTTGAGCCGCTCCTCAGGGATGATACTCTGGAGGAAGGGGAGCTGCACCTCGAGGCTGTGCTCGCCGTCGAACGCCGCGTCATCCAGCGTGATCCGCCCTTTCGCGACGAGCCCCCTGACGAACTCCTGGTCGGCACGGACGAGTCCGAGGGGCGTCTTCCACGTCTCCAGCGTCGCGGCGCTCCCGCCGCCGTGATGGCTCGGCCCGAGGAGGATGACCAGGTCGGCGACGGGCGAGCTGGCGATGGCGTGGTACGCCCATGCCGCGCACGCACCCGAATAGGCGTACCCGGCGTGGGGAACGATTGCGCCGACCACGTTCCTCGTCGCCTTCCGGGGCGGCGGGCTCCCCGGCCCGCGCCCCTCCTCGAACGCCGCGGCGATGGCTGCGCGGAGCGGCCGCTCGCCCTTCGGATAGAAGGTTCCTGCGAACATCGCGGCTCTCATCACCTCCGCGTTCCGACGAGCCGCTTTATTAATTTTTCCGGAGCTCGCGGAGCAGGGCGGCGAGGCACGCCGCGTCGCGCTGCTCCCAGGAGGAGGAGGCGCCGCTCGTCACCACGTACGGGACGTCCAGCTTCGCGCACCACCGCGCGTTCTGCGCCATCCGTCCGAGGATCGTCTCTGCGCGCTTCGCGAGGAGCCGCGTCGTCGTCACGACCGTCTTAGCCGGCCGTTTCGGCGTTCCGGCGCAGAGGGCGAGAACCACGGGGTGGAGCCCTGAGTTCCGGTGGTGGAGGAAGTCAGACCTGCTCCCCGTTTCCGGCTCGAGGAGATGCGTCACGTGCCTGCTCTCCGCCATCTCCCGCGTCGCCGGGGCGAAGACGAGGCCGCCGCGACGAGCCGCTGCTGCAGCTTCCTGCTGCGTCGCGACGAGGAGGCCGTGACGGAGCGCCACGTCCGGGGACTGGAGCCGCGACGCGGCCCCCCCGGAGCCCTCCGATTCCGGACGCCTCCCCTCCTGACGACCATCGAAGGAGGAGAGGAGAATCACCTCTCGGTGGCCGAGGAGGCGGGCGAGCGCGATCCGTTGGCGCAGCGACGCGTCGGTCTCCCCCGCCCGGAGGAAGAGCAGCTCCATGCCGGGAGAGAAAGAGGACGCGCTTTATGAATCTTTATGACCGCTTCGCGGGGAGGGCCTTCCGCTCGTACCGGTTGATGATGAGGCAGGCGAGGAGCCTCCGAGGAGGTTGAAGACCAGGTCGAAGGCGTTGTTCAGGTAGCCGCCGACCTGCTCGCCGGCGGCGAAGAAGAGGACCGCGAACAACTCGGCGATCTCCGCGACTGCGCCGAGCCCCATGACGAGGAGGAGGCTGAACTGGGCGAGCGCCGCCCTGCTCCTCAACCCGAAGTAGGGACGGAGCAGATTGTAGGCGACGAACGTGAGGACGAAGACGCCGAGGAGATGGACCAGGTTGTCGTACCAGAAGAAGGGGGGAGCCAGACGTCGTAGAGCAGCGTCGCGCCGAAGACGAGCGTGCCGCCGAGGAAGTGAAGGAGCCAGTGGAGCGCGATGCCGACGAGGATCATGGCGCTCATCTTGAGCTAGTGGTAGTGGCTGATGATGAAGAGGAAGAAGCAGAACATGATGAAGGCGTAGAAGAAGAACTCGTGGTTCCGGGCCCGGTAGGCGATGAGGGTGAAGAGGAGGAGGTAGAGCGTCATGACGAGGAAGACCGCCTTCGTCGCGCCGGGGAAGCTGGCGAAGTACGCTTTCCACGAATCGTAGGCCATGAAGAGCGCGTGACGGGAAGCGATATTTATTCCTTCCCCTCGAGGAGCCGGCACGCCTTGCACGCCCCCTCCGTGGAGGGTTCGCCGCACGTCGCGCACGGCCTCGTTGTGGACCCGGGCGCTCTTCGGCGGCGGAGCGCGTGGGCGAGGAGGCGGCGTTTCGCGCCGGGACGCCGCTCCTCGTACGCGTTGAGCGCGTCACGGAGTGAGGAGCGGTAGGCGCGCGGCGCATAGGGGCACTCCTCCCACGCAGATGCGAGGCCGTGGAGGAGCGCGTAGAGGAGCACCTCTTTCTCCGTCTGGAAGAAGAGCGGCTTGACGCGGCGGACGAACCCCTGCTCTGCGCTCCGCGACGCGGGGCCGGAACGCGGGAGGAGCGCGGTCTGGGCGCGACAGAGGTTCATCAGGACGGCCTGCGCCTCATCATCGGCATTATGGCCCGTGGCGAGGACGTCGAAACGGGCGCCCAGAGGAGGGTGGCGCGCCGCCTTGTTGAGAAGCTGCCGGCGGAGCGTGCCGCAGAGCGTGCAGGGATGGCGCGAGAGGCCGTCGCGCAGCGTCTCATCGAGCCGCCGCCCATACGCCTCCGCGAAGGAGACGGTGAGGAGTGGGATAGCGTGCGCGTCACAGAACCGGCGGAGGAACGCGAGCGTCCCGTCCCGGTAGCCGGCGATCCCTTCGTCCACGGCGAGCGCGGTGACGTCGTAGCCGAGCTTCGCGAGGAGGAAGAGGAGGGCGGTACTGTCCTTGCCGCCGCTGCACGCCACGCAGACCCTGTCGGAGCGGCGGAAGAGGCGATACCGACGAATCGTTCCCCTGACCGTCTCCTCAAACCGTTCCGTGAAATGGTCTGCGCAGAGGCGCGGCTCCCGCCAGACCGGGGAGGAGGAGCATCGCGAACAGGTCATGAGCGGTGATGAAGAGGGGGGTGTTATTAAGGTTCGCGTTCAAGGCTCGCTTTCGCCAGAGGTCGCTTTCGCCAACGAATCACGGCGCCTGATACAGTAGTTCCGATTGAACGTCTTGTTTTCTGTGCCGCCGTGGGGCGATTGTCGGAGAACGGGCGAGCTGCAGGGTCCTGACCCGGCACGTGCGAGCCTGTTCGACGCTCTTTCCTGGCACCGGAGCGTCGGTTTATGTCCCGCGGCACAGACGTCACACTCAGCGGGGAGATGCGGTGTGCAGCGAAAAATCTCAGCCGTACTCGTCTTCCACGCTCA
>JBBIPM010000098.1:0-3711 GCA_037442865.1 Candidatus Woesearchaeota archaeon | reverse complement strand
AACCTTTTAAATGTCCAAATAAGAAGATTCCCACTTAATCTGACTTAACCGGGCCTAAGTAACCTTTTTAAACACCCTTTTTCTTCTCATCAACGGTGAAGTTGCATGGGGATCGTCCTTGACTGGCGGAAGCAGCTCGGCTTCTCGCGAGACCCCTTCACCGACGAGGGAACCGCGAAGGAATGGTTCGTCGGCCGCGAGGCGGAGCGCGAGCGGCTCAACCTCTTCCTAATCAAGCACGGGCGTTTCGGACTCGTCAGCGGCCCGCGGGGCTGCGGGAAGAGCGCGCTCCTCAGATGGCTCGCGGAGGAGCTCCGGCGCCACGGCGTCGACGCACTCCTCGTCGCCGCGGCAGGCGATCACGCCGCGGTGCTCGAGGATCTCGTCGCGTCCCGCCTCTCGCTCATGGAACGGAGGATCACGAAGCCTCACGCGAAGCTCTCGGCCGAGGAACGCGCCTCCTTCCTCTCGGCGAGAATCGGCGAGAAGCGGTTCGTCCTCCTCATCGATGATGCCCACCTCCTCGCGGAGGAGAGCAAGGGGCTGCTGCGATCCTTACTCGGCTCGTGCCCGAAGCTCCAGCTCATCCTCGCGGTGGATCGGCTGCTGAAGGAGTATGACCGGTTCGGCGAGGAGGGGCTCAGGCTCGTCCTCGAGCCGCTCGCCACTGGCGAGATGCAGCTTCTCCTAGAGCGGCGCCTAGCCGCCGCGGGAGGGGATGGCCTCCATCCGTTCACCGAGGAGGAGGTGGATCTGATCGCGAAGGAGGCGAACGGGGACCTCGCCCGTTTCCTCTCGCTGGTGCGTGACCGCGCAATCGAGCTGAGCCTCAAGGCCGGTCCGCCGCCGAAACGGCGGAACGAGGCGGCGACGAAAGAAGGAAAGAAGAGGGAGAGCGGCCTCTCGGATGATCAAGGAGAGACGCATCCCTGGTTCCGGATCAGGTTCGTCAAAGATGAGGAAGACGCTGAGCCGATGCGCGAGGAGGATCTCCATTCGCTCTTCGACGGCGAGAAGCGGACGGAAAGGAAGAGTGCTCCGACGCAGCACGAGCAGCCCGAGACGGTCGATGTCAACGCGGTCTTGGCCGAGCTGATGACAGAGATCGAGAAGAAGGAGCGGAAGAGCGAGAGGAAGAGGTGAGCCCGTGCCGGAACTCGTGATCAGGTATCGGACAGTGGAGCGGATTACGTTCAGCATCGTTATCATGGTGCTCGTCGCGCTCTCTCTCTTTCTCTGGCTCCGCCAACCGTCATGCGACGCAGGAGCCGAGACGACGAGCGAAGAGTTGACGCTCGGTCAGGGGACTGAGAGCCCGGAGGCGGAGGCCGATGAGGCTGTGACGGAGAACGTGACGCGAGCGAACGAGACGTGTTCCGACGGGAAGAAAAATCAGGACGAGACGGACCTGGACTGCGGCGGGGTCTGCGCGGCGTGCGCGGACGGGAAGGGGTGCCTCGTCGCCGATGATTGCCGGAGCGGTTCCTGCGTGTCGGGGAAGTGCATGGCCGCTCCGCGGCTGACCGGCACGGTCGACGCGACGTTCTCCGCGGTCGAACATGACGGGACGCGGAACACGAGCGCGAAGGTGACCGGGATTGGGCTCTCACTCTTCAACGGCAAGAGCTCCGCCGTCGATCTCCGCGCCGAGCTCTTCGTCAAGACGGCGAGCGACGCCTACTTCCTCAACCAGGTCATGCGGAACGAGCTCGGCGGCGACGAGAAACCGTACGCGACCATCGCGATCCCGAGGATCGCTTCGGGGGAGAGCCTCGCGGCGACGTTCGATGTCCTTCAGGCCGTGCCGCTCTGGAGCCCGAGCGACCGGTACCGGCCGCAGGACGGATTCCTCGTCGAGGTGCGTCTCTTCGACACCGTGACCGAGGAACGCGTTGCGACGCTGAAGAAGAAGGTGACCGTCTGAGCATGACGGATCCCATTTGTCCAGTTTGGGAATCAATGTTTTTGGGATGCGGTTAAGCGGCTCTTCGGCAAAAAGCGCTCCCTTGGCGCAACGACGCAGTTCTCTGCAGGAATGAGATGACCGCACTGAAGCGGGTAGCTGTCCGCGGCACGGGTAGGCGGTTAGCCATCGGAGAATAACGCGGACAGCGCGGTCACGATCCTCTCGCGGACGGGCGAGCGGCCGTTGCGCCGGAGCGCGACCCATCGGCCGAAGAGCCCTGTTAAGCGATAGTTTCATAAAGAGAAGAAAACATGTTCCTGAAGGGGGTGAACCATATGAGGAAAACTGTTGCCATTGCGCTGCTGTCGCTGCTCGTCGTGACGAGCGTTGCCGCGGCAGGCGTGCTGATCGTCTCGCCGACGAAGGAGGCAGGACTGAACGACGCCGCGTATCACCGGTACCGTGCCGGCGACCGGGCGGGCGCGGAGCGACTCTATCTCGCCGCAATCGCGGAGGAGCCCTCGTATCAGCGCGCGCGGTACAACCTTGCGACGCTCTATTTCGAGCAGGGACGGAACGGCGAGGCTATTGCGCAGCTCGAGGAGCTCGTCACGCTCGATCCCTCGGCGCCAGCGTACCATTACGACCTCGCCATCAACGCCATCGCGCGGTTCCGCGCCGGAGGCGAAGAGTCGGATTTCTGGCTGGGGCTCGCCCATTTCGAGGAGGCGGAGCAGCTCTCTCCCGGCTTCGCGTACGCCGTGGAGAACCTCGCGGTGCTCCGCTCGTTCCTCGCCTGAGCAGCGGAGCGGAAACGTTAAAACCTCTTCGTGTTTCTCCCCTTTCATGAGTGACAATGCCTACGATCTCTCGCTCGGGGAGATCATCGAGACGATCCGGACGTCGGAGGCGAAGCGCGTCCTCGTCCAGTTGCCTGACGGGCTGAAGCCCGAAGCGGAAAGGATCGGACGCGCCGTCGTCGACGCCCTCCCTGACGTCGAACTCTTCTTCTGGTCCGGCTCAGCGTTCGGCGCATGCGATGTGCCGCTCCACGCGGAACGTCTCGGCTTCGACCTGCTTCTCCATCTTGGCCACGCGCCGTGGCGTTGATGCAGCGGAGCGCGTCGTACACCATCCATGAGATCTGATACTCGCTCGATGGTGACCGCGGAGATCGGCAGCGAAAGAATATCATTGGTTTTCCAATAGTCATAGCGTCGCGGAGATTTTTTCCATAGCTTCATCGTCGCGAAAAAAGGAACATTTAAAAAAGATGGCTACCGGTATACGCTCTACAATTGTATGGTGAGGTGATTTCACCCATGGCAGCGAAGAAGAAAGCCGTCAAGAAGAAGGCGGTGAAGAAGAAAGCCGTCAAGAAGAAGGCGGTGAAGAAGAAAGCCGTCAAGAGAAGGTAAATTTTTCCTCTTTCTTTTTTCTTCCATCCATGCTCGTTCTCGGGGAATGCGCCTGAGAAGCTATATCTTCTCTCCTGGCCGGCGAGATGGGCGGAGAGGCGTCGCGCGCTCAGACCGACGGAGGCCTGGCGATTAAAAGTTACAATAATAACATCAAGTATAAATAATAACTATTGCTCAAGAGCGATACAATGATGGCGAGGTGAAACGAGATGCCAGCGGCGAGACGGCCGGCGCGGAGCGCGCCGAGCAGGACAGGGACGAGAGCGAGAGCCTCCAGCAAACGCAAGTAGGCGAGGCTTTCCGTCGAAGAATCGGTTTTCTTTTTTCTGGTACAGTTTTTCTGGTATTGTCTTAATTAAGATACTTTACTATAGTGGTGCTTAT
>JBBIPM010000097.1:0-3862 GCA_037442865.1 Candidatus Woesearchaeota archaeon | reverse complement strand
TCTCTCTACATATTGGTTCTCTCTACATATTGGTTCTCTCTACATATTGGTTCTCACCACATATTAGCTCTCACCACATCTTCGTCCACGTTTTCTCTTCCTCCCTCCATCTTCTCCTTCAGTTCTCACCTGCCCCTTCTCGTCACCTCCTTTTCGCGATTCTCTTATCCTCATTCTCACCAGCCCCCACCCACCCATTTTTCGCTGCCTACGGGGGGCGGTACCTTCTTGCCGTCGAGAATCCCCTCCTTCTTCCGAAAAAACCACCGCTAAGTTTATATAGGAAATGCTGGTTCACCTCAAGACGGGAGAGCCCGTACGGCTTCTCACTTCGGACGATGGTCCAGGGTATGATGATGACGATAGGGAGTGTCACGACGCACGATTACGACTCAACCTCTCATGGCGAGAATGTCGCTATCCGGCGTCGGACCACGCCTTCTGAGAACCTGTTCCCGGATGATTCGCCCGAACGACCCTCGAAGCTCCGACAAGAAGGTGTACCATGCAGCTCCATAAGATTGTCGACGGATTGAAGAAGACTGAGCAGGCCGCGGACGAACGGCTCCGCGCAGCGGCAGAGACCGCGCAGAAAGCGACGAGCGACGCGCTCGCGGTCACTGAGCAGGAGCTGGAACGGCTCCGGAACGAGCTCTCCGCTGACCATGAGAAGCGGTTCTCCGCGCTCGAGAAGCAGCTCGCCAAAGAGAGCGAGAAGATACGCGCGGAAGGGGCTGCTGAGGCGAAGCGCCTCATGGCTGTGGAGAGGTCGAAACATCAAACCCTCGTCGCCGCGATCGCCGAGAGGATCCTCGCAGAAGAGTAGTCATCACCGACTCTCCAGCATCGGCTTTGCCTTCCTGTCGACAGATAACCACGAGTTGACGCATCCATGTTCCGTTCAGAAGCGATGACGAAAGTGACTCTCCTCGGCCACGCCGAGGAACGGGAACACGCCGTGGAACGGCTCCACCGTCTCGGCGCGATGCAGCTCATCGATCTGAAACGGAGCGGCCTTCCGCTCGAGAACGGTCTTCCCGCGGACGAGATCCGGGAAGTGAGCGACCTCCTCCTCCGGGTGGGCCATGTCAACAGCATCTTGAAACTCTCGCCGGTGAAGCAGTCGTGGACCCAGAAGCTCTTCGGTCTCGAGACGGACCGGAAGGCGATCGTGCATCGCCGGACCAAAGCGGCCCTCCTCGCCGAAACGCGCGCGTTCCTCGAGATGAACGAAGAGACGCTCCTCGAGGCGGAACGGGTCTATGAGCGCGCACTCCAGGAGTGGGAAGAGTTCGGCGAGTACCGGAGCGTCATCCAGCTCCTCCTCGCCCATACCATCCCCGTCGAGGTGCTCCGCGAGACCCGACGCATCCGTTTCCAGGCGGGGAAACTGCCGACCGCAAACCTTCCTTCTTTCCGGACGGAGCTCCAGCGAGGGCTCCGCGGCCGTTTCCATCTCGACGCCCGGCAGGAAGGGAAGCAGACGACTGTCGTCGTCGTGGTCGCATTGCAAGAGGATGCGGAGACGCTCGATGCGCTCGTCAAGCGGTCGGGCCTCGCCGCCTTCGCGTTCCGTCGCCTCCCTCCTGTGGAGCGCCCGCTCGCATGGGTGGAGGAGCAGTTGGCCGAGGCCGAGGAGCGGATCGAGCGGTGCCGCGCGACGATCGCCGGCTTCCAGCCGTCTCTTCTCGACCAGTCAATCTTCCTCCGCGAAGAGCTGGAGCTCGTCAAGGAGCGGCTCGAAGCGGTGAACAAGATCAAGCAGGGGAAGCGGTTCTTCCTCCTCCAAGGATGGGTCCCGCGCTCAGAGCTCCCCCTCCTCCGTCGCAGGATGCGGGGGTTCGGGATCATCGAAGAGGAATCCTGCGTCACGCCCGATCCGGGCGGGCGACACGACAGTGACGCCCATGTATCGGAGAGGGTCCTGAAGATGTCGGACGCCGAGCAGTCATCGTCTCCCCACTGTTCTTCGCCTCCCGCCCGTTCCGTCATGGAACCTGATGAACCCCCAGTCCGGCTCGACAACCCCCTATGGCTCAAGCCGTTCGAGATGCTCACTGAGCTCTATGCGCTGCCGAAGTACCGTGACCTCGACCCGACCTTCATCGTCGCGCCGCTCTTCCTTCTTTACGCGGGCTTCATGCTCACCGATTTCATCTATGGACTGGGCCTCGTCGTCCTCGGTGGCGCCCTCTTCGCCCTCTTCCGGAAGCGCGACCGGGGGGTGAGCGACATCAGCGTCAGCATCATCCTCATCGGGGCAATCAGCATGGTCTTCGGCGTCCTCACCGGGAGCTACCTCGGCGACGCGCCGAAATATCTCCTCGGGCTCGAGACGAGCCAGCTCGCCCTCTGGAGGGATCCCCTGGCCGACCCACTCTATTTCCTCATCATCAGCCTCATCGTCGGCCTCGTCCATCTCAACATCGGCCTCGTCCTCGGCCTCATCGAGGCCGTGCGGAAGAGGGCGTGGCGCACCCTCATCAGCGACCGCGTCATCTGGTGGCTCCTCCAGGCGGCGATTCTCGCGTTCGTGCTGAAGGCGAGCCTCCTCGGGAAGCTCCTCCTCATCGCCACTGTGATCCTCGTCATCGCGATGAATGGCCCGCTCGGTCTCCTCGGCATGACTGGCTTCATGGGAGATGTGATCAGCTACAGCCGCCTCTTCGCCCTCGCGCTCAGCACCGCTGGCATCGCGATGACGGTGAATCTCCTCGCGGAGATGCTGAGCGGCGTCCCGTATGTCGGGCTCCTCTGCGCAACCCTCATTTTCCTCATCGGCCACCTCTTCAGCTTCGCGATGAACTCGCTCGGCAGCTTCGTTCATAGCATCAGGCTCCAGTTCGTCGAGTTCTTCGGGAAGTTCTATGAAGGAGGCGGCGACACGTTCACTCCGTTCAAAGAGGAGCGGATCTACACGGAGATCAGTGGCGAGACGGAGGCGCGCCGATGAGCATCCCCACAATCACTGCGTTCGCGGTGGAGCGGATCAACGAGACGGCGGGGTCTCTCGTCGAGAACGTCTCGAACGCCTCGGCGCTCTCCCCATCCCTCTCCTCAGCCCTCTCGACCTCCGCCACGGTCTCGGCTGGCTCCTCGACTAACGTCTCCGGAACTGTCGCCTCGGCAGTCACCTCCGCAGTCTCTTCGGGCGACCTCTTCTCAGGACTCTTCTCCGGCCTCTCGGGCGCGGAGCTCGCGGTTGTGGGAGCCGGCATCGCGGTCGGCGCCGCGGGGCTGGCCAGCGCTATCGGCGCAGGCATCGTCGGCGCGGCCGGCGCCAAATCCGTCGCCGAGGACCCGAGACGCTTCTCCACCTCGCTCCTCTTCCAGGCGTTGCCGCAGACCCAAGGGATCTACGGCTTCCTAATCGCAATCCTCATACTCCTGGGCGCCGGCATCGTCGGCGCGCCGAAAGAGATCGGCGTCGCGCAAGGGCTCGGCGCACTCGGCGCCGGTCTCGCCGTCGGCCTGGCCGCGGTGAGCGCCATCGGCCAAGGGCTGGCCGCGGCCGCGGGGATCGGCGCAACCTCTGAAGAGAAGCGGATCTTCGGCAAGTCGATACTCTTCTCTGTCCTGCCCGAGACGCAGGCGCTCTACGGCTTTATCATCAGCATCCTCATCCTCATCGGCATGGGCCTCTTCGGCGCCGCGAGAGGGGAGGTGACCATCGTCATGGGCTGGGCCGCGATCGGGGCTGGCCTCGCCGCAGGCATCGCTGCACTGAGCGCCATCGGTCAAGGGATTGCGGCCGCGGGTGGCATCGGAGCGGTGCTGGACCGAGGGAAAGTTTTCGGCAAGGCGATCCTCTTCTCTGTCCTGCCCGAGACGCAGGCGCTCTACGGCTTCATCATCGCCATCC
>JBBIPM010000096.1:0-3871 GCA_037442865.1 Candidatus Woesearchaeota archaeon | reverse complement strand
GCGGAGCATGAGAAACCAAGAGCCGAAGGTGTTTATAAATATTATGCCTTAACCGACCGCACGACGCACATCGACGACGTCGACGCTGTTGACCCCCTCAATTCCGGCGATGAACTCCTCGAGCGGTTCGGTCGAGCCTTTCGCCTCATCCATGACGAACGTAATCTTGAGCGCCTTGAGGCCGAACGCGATCGGCTCGACGGCGAACCGCTTCTCCCCGCCGTCACCGACAAAGGCGTCAATCGCCTTCACCGCTGCGGCCTCGAGCGCGCCGAGGTCCACCTCCGGCGAGACAGGCATAATCTTGAGGGTGATGATCGCCTGCGCCATCGTGTCACCTAGTTCGGACCGGTGAAGCCGCACTTCTCGCACGCGTACCTCACGACGTTCTCCCGCTCGTTCCGGCTCCGGACGATCTCGGTCTCGCCGCACTTCGGGCATAAGAAGGAGACGCTCCCCTTGTCGTTGACGACGCTGGCGCCGGTAGCGGTGCTTTTCTTCGTTTCCATGAGTATCGACCTCGGAAGGATGATAGGGACAAGAACCGGGAGCTTTTTTTAAATATGATGGTTGCGAGACTGCAGTAAAAAGTGCCGTTGCCGGAGCGGGCAAGTTGTGGCGGCGACCGCATGAGATGAGGAAGTTGGGGCCCCTACGCGGCTCCATCATGAAGAGGGAGAAGACGCAGGGACGCGGGAGCAACCGAACGAAGCGAGAACTCAATGCGGCGGGTCGCGACGAACGAGCATGATCTCCTGACGAGAGGCTAGCCGAGCCCGGTAGTGATATCCAGTGCGGCGGAGAGGATGCGACGCACCTCTGAATCCGGAAGCCCACCGGGAAAAACGGCGACGGTCGTCGAACCGTTCTTTCTCGGCGAGAACGCCCCGATAAGCGCTGCGCGGTAGAGGCCTGTCGCCTGGACGCAGTCATGATTACTCCGCAGACCGCGAATGATGAGGAGCTGCCCCCGGCCGTTCAGGTACCAGAAGTCGGAGCTGACGCCCGGACCTGAGACCAGGGCAGAGATCCCCTGCTCCGCGCGGTAGACTGAGACCTGGCGATCGGCACGGCCGTCCACCGCGCAGTGTATGAAGTAGTTGAACTGCGGCACGGGCGGACGGGCGCGGGCGATCTCGGCCGGCGAAACGGAAGATCCTCCGAGAGGATTCCAGATTCCCTGTTTGTCATCGAGAAGGTCCGGGGGTCCCTCTCTGCCCTCAGAAGGGCCGTCTGCCGCGATCATTCTCTGCCGCTCGCGATGACCATTCATAACCACTCCTGAAAGGATGAGTCTGAAAAGAATAATATGAATCTGAAATTATTCTTTCATCGCACTGCTGAGACGATCATCGACGCAGGCATGCCTTGACGAGTCCGGAGAAGAGCGGCGCGGGCTTTACCAGCGATGATTTCAGCTCAGGGTGTGCTTGCGTGGCGACGAAGTAACGGAGCGTCGGGTTCTCGATGAACTCGACAAGCATCCCGTCCGGGCTGACGCCCGAGAAGAGGAGGCCATGCCTCTGAAGGAGTTCATGATAGAGGGGGTTCACTTCGTAGCGGTGGCGGTGGCGTTCGCTCACCTCGTTGGCGCCGTAGAGCGCATGGACCCGCGAACCGGTCTTGAGCAGGGCAGGATAGGCGCCGAGGCGCATCGTGCCGCCCTTCTCCGTCACACCCTTCTGCTCAGGCAGGATATCCACGACGGGGTGCGGCGTGGACTCGTCCACCTCGGTGGTGTGCGCACCGGCGAGGCCACAGACGTTCCGTGCAAACTCGATCACCGCCATCTGGAGACCGTAGCAGAGCCCGAGATACGGGATGTCGTGCTCCCGGCAATGCTTGACGAGCCCGATTTTCCCTTCGACGCCGCGACTGCCGAAGCCGCCTGGGACGATGACGCCGTCCACACCGGCCATCTCGCGCGCCAAGTCGTGGTTCTCGCTCGTCTCGAGCCAGCGGAGGTCGATGCCGACGTCGAACGCTGCTTCGCAGTGGCGAAGCGCCTCGATCACGCTAGCGTAGCTGTCCTCGAGCGAGGTGTATTTGCCGCCGATGGCGATGGTGATCCGCTTCGGATGCTTCGCCGTCATCCGATCAACGAGGATGCGCCACTCCTTGCTCTCTGAGAGGTGGTTGAGCTGGAGCTCCTCGTCGATGATCTTGAGGAGCCTCTGCTCGGCGAAATTGATCGGGATGCAGTAGACCGAATCGACGTCGACGGCGGAGATGACCCGCTCGGGCTTGACGTCGCAGAAGACACCGATCTTCTCCCGCTCCTTAGCGCTGAGATGCTCATGACACCGCGCAAGTATCACCTCAGGGAAGATGCCCCTGCTCCGGAGCATCGAGACGGACTGCTGTGTGGGCTTCGTCTTATGCTCGTTCACATGCTCGGGCTTCGGCACATAGGTGAGGTGCACATACATGACGTTCTCCTTCCCCTCATCGCGGTTCAGCTGCCGCGCCGCCTCGATGTAGAGCTCGTTCTCAATGTCGCCGACCGTGCCGCCGATCTCGAGGAGAATCACATCCGCCTGTTCCTCGTCCGCCACCCTCCGCCACCACGCCTTGATCAGGTCGGTGACATGCGGGATCATCTGGACCGTCTTTCCCAAGTAGTCGCCGCGCCGCTCCGCCCGACGGATCCGCTGGTAGACCTTCCCCATGGTGAGGTTCCAGTCGAACTTGCAGGTGACGCCCAAGAACCGCTCGTAGTGGCCGAAGTCCATGTCGACTTCGCCGCCGTCGTCGAGGACGAAGACCTCTCCGTGCTCCACGGGGTTTATCGTCCCGGGGTCGACGTTGAGGTAGCCGTCGCACTTAATCGGCACCACCTTGTACTTGGAAGCGAGAAGGTTGCCGATGGATGCCACCGCAACGCCTTTCCCGAGCCCTGAAAGGACACCGCCGGTGACGATAATCCATTTGAGCGGCCGTTCTCGTGGCGCGCGGGGAGAGGAGCGGACTGGCGTTTCTGATCCGTTCCTCTTCTCGGAACGAGAAGCATCTCTGCAGGAAGGCGTCCCCATACGGAATGGAGAGAGCCGAGAAATCATTTTTAAATATTTAGGTGACTTTTGTATTTAAAGAAAGCTCCTCCCGGACCGTAAGATTTCCGGATTCGGTGATGGTGAGGAAACCATTGCCATCAAGCGACGAGCCGCCAGAGGCTGCTGAAGAGGTGGAAGCCGTCAAAACCCGGGATGGGGAGGAGATTGAAGACGAAGAGGAAGCCGTTAATCCGCCGGAAGAGGACGAGGAACCGAAGCTTCTCCTCATCCTTCCGCCGCAGCCGTCGCTTCGGGAGAGAGAACCGCATGTAGAGGAAGCAGCCGAGCCAGAAGAGGCCGTTCACCGCCGGGCCTGCGAAAGCAATGAGCGCGCTCATAGATGGGGAGGCGGATAGAGGGTAACTGACATACGCCGGGACGAAGAAGACGAAGCCGGGCAGGACGAACTTCAGGATGACCCCGATAACGAGCCACGCGTATGCGGCGTGGAACGTCGCGGAGAGGCCGAAGGCCATCGCGGTGAACTTGTGGCCGAACTCGTGGAAGATGATGGCAGGGGCGACGAGCAGCACGGCGAACCAGAAGTCGGAGAGCCGAGGGGATTTCCCCGGCGTCACGTTCCTGATCAGGTCATCGGGATCGGCGGGGCCGCGCTGCGGCCGGAGGATGTCCTTGAAGATGAAACCGACCACGAGGGACATGACGACGATGTCAAACAGCTCCATCAGGGAGAGGAACGCCATGAATGTGCGCAACGAGGAAGGATATTTAAAGGTTGGGTTGCGAGAGGGTGACGCCGCCGCTGTCCTAGGTCCTAGGAAATGTCACCCCCTCCAATATTCGCGTGGTTTATCTCT
>JBBIPM010000095.1:0-3944 GCA_037442865.1 Candidatus Woesearchaeota archaeon | reverse complement strand
TCGACGACGAAAAAACGCGAGACCCTGTGCGATCTCATCGCGATCAACGCGACGCTGGAAACCGCGTACCTGCTCAAGGAGCAGGCGCTCGACATCTTCGACGAGCGCAACAAAGACGTCGCGCTCGCCCGACGCAAGAAATGGTTTCGCAACGTCGCCGACGCGGGCATCACCGCCTTCGGCAGCGTCGTCGCGACGATGAAGAATTACCTCTACGGCATCATCAATTATTTTGACTGCCCGTTGACGAACAGGCAGAGTGAAGGGTTCAACAACAAGATCAACAGCATCACGCGACGAGCCTACGGCTATCGTGACCTCGACTATTTCAAGCTGAAAATCCTCCAAAGCTGCGGATTGGAGTCATCAAAATGAGGGAAGAACCAATATTTATAAATGATTCGGACTTTTTTCTCTTCAGTGTTCGGGGAGTCGCCTCGGTGTCGTTCGGTGTTCTCTCTGTCGCTTGTTGAGGGGGTGCCACAGCGGTCAACTGGGCTGGGTTTAGGTGCGCGTCGCGCCAGAGCGGCGTGCTGAGATCCCCAGTGGCTGAGTGCCTGCCAGGGTTCAAATCCCTGCCCCCTCATCGATCCTGGCTTTTCTTGGTTGTGCTTTTGGAGGCCGGGCTCTGAACGCGGGAGGTTCTCCCCTCCGCTTCATTTTCGTCAACATCGCTCCTTTTCAGGTCGAAAAACCGCTCATACGCAGTCATACTCTATTTAAATGGAACTTTATCGTGCTCAAAACTTTTAGTTCATTTGGGTCTCTGTTTAAAAGCAGATGCTGCCCAAAGAAAAACCCACTCTAAAGTGATGACTGACGAAAAAGGTCGAATTCGAGGGCTACGGCTCCTCTCCGCGGGTTCGGCTCTTCTCCGACTAGGAATCCGGCACAAAGTTTATAAAACGAAAGTGTCCTCAGAAGCCCCGTAGGCCTGTTGACTAACGGTCAGCGGCAGTAGGCGCGGGCTCAAAATGGCGATCGCGGACGATTGCCAAGTGCAAACCGCGCAGACTCGCCAACGTCTAGTCATATGGACAAACACACGACAGGTCCCTCACGGGACAAGGATGCACGGACGAACATCCGTGCTGGTAGAACACGGAGGTGTTTATACCATGAACGCGAAGAAAACAATAAAGAAGATATTGGCGCTGGGCGCAGGCGTCACGATGGTGGGTGCCACCTTCGCGGGCGCGCTTGCGTACGACCTTGCCAACTACCCGGCACCGTTCATCCAGAACGGCGTCTTCAACGGCAAGATCGTCCTCGGCGAGGCGGCGAAGTCCGTCGACACCATCGGCGCGCTCGAGATTGCGACGAGCCTCCAGGCGACCGCAGTCACCAAGGAAGCCGTCGACGTCCCCGGCCAGGCCGGCGAGGTGAACCTCGGCGAGAACGCGTTCCGCTTCGAGCGGAGCAACGACATGCTCGAGATCCGCGAGCGGATGGGGAACGTCTTCAGCTCCCTGACCGAGAACGAGCTGCCCGCTTTGGCGAGCGGCACGGTCAACGCGAAGGCGACGACGACGTACGACCAGTACATCCGGTTTGACGACGGCACGGGCACGCTCCAGCCGATCGGCGTCAACTACGCCCGGAACAAGGACCGCGTCGACGCTGACTACCTCGTGATCGATAACACGTTGTCGTTCTTCGAGTGGGAGATCGTCTTCAACCAGGGCCTGAAGTCCAACCTGGACGGCAACTCAAAGCTTGAGGATGTCGACGACGAGGCGATCAACGTGTTCGGCAGCGAGTATACTTTCGTCAACAGCGAATTCACGTACGCTGCCGGTGCTGATGACGGTCTGGTCCTCGACCTGATGAGCGGTAGCTACCCTGCTACCTTGACAGAAGGCGAGACGAAGACCTTCACGATCGACGGCGTCGACTACACCGTGACGCTCGTCTTCGTGAGCGACCCGCAGACCGGCACCGCCGGACCGCAGGCGAAGTTCAGCGTGAACGGCCAGACGACCAAATCGCTCAGCGTCGGCAAGACTGAGCGCTTGAGCGGCGGCCTCCAGATAGGGGTGCGTGACGTCCTCGCGAATCCGCGGGCCGGCATCGCCTCCATCTACCTCGGAGCCGACAAGGTGAGCTTCAGGGACAGCGACCTCTCGACCAACGACTTCGGCGGCAACTGCGTCGTTGAGGTGGGCGACTACGAGCTGACCCGGGCGTACTGCGAGATCGACGCGACCAACACCGCGACGTCCGCGACCAGCGGCGAAGTGAACGTCCGGAGCATCAGCTATCGGCTCAAGGCGAACCCGTCCACCGGGAACACGTTCTACATCCCGGCCGGCAAGGGTGTCCGTGAGTTCATGGACGAGCCCCAGGCGCTGTTCAGCCCGAGCTTCGACGTCAGGTACGAAGGGCTGAAGCAGGTCGCGACAACGCCGATCGAGATAACCCCGATCGGCGACGACGAGTACTGGATCACGGCCACCAACCAGTACGGCACCGAGATGAACTGGCCCCTGGTCAGTTCTGACGGCGGCACGTTCCGGTACGGCGACGACACGGACTACTTCGTCTTCGTCGAAGGCGTGACGACGAGCAACTCGAACCAGAGCGAGACGCTGAACGTCAACCCGAACGCCTTCAACATCCGCCAGGACGACTACTTCCTGGTCTGGGACAACAAGGCCGATCGCTCGAACAGCTTCGTCTTGACGTATGACAGCATCAAGACAGGCACGACGAAGACGATCAGCTTCACCGTCCTCGGACAGGGGAAGAAGGAAGTGACCTGGACGCCGGACACGACGTACGCCAATGTGCTCGGCTACACCGACCAGCTCACCCTGGGTGGGGCGACGTTCCGTGTCTGGATCAAGGACAACGAGACGGAGTTCTACCCCATCGCGGTGGACCTGAACGCCGACGGCATCCTGACGAAGGGCGCCACGTCGAAGTTCACGGTGAAGGGCGGCGGCGTCCTCGACTTCGGCTACAACGTGTTCTACAACAGCACGAACGTGACCGGCGGCAATCCGCTCTTCACAGCGGTCAACGGCCATGGCACCAGCCTCCCGGGAAGTTCCGCGACGAACTTCATCCAGCAGCGCCTCGTCACTGCTGAGCGGCTCTTCGACCAGCAGAGCGGCAACGAGAACGTCACCTGGAACGTGACCCACGGCGCAGCGAGCGACTACGAGCTGGACCTCAGCCTGACGGCTGCCGACATCCAGGAGCCGAGCTACCTGACAGGAGTTGCCAAGTACAACTTGGTCGAGTTCCTGAAGGAGAAGAGCGGCGACGTCTCCCGGACCCACACCAGCTTCGGCGCCCTCGTCGAGCTGAACCAGCCGAGCAACAACCCCGAGGACCTGGTCATCCACTACCCTGAAGTGCAGGTGGGTGCGCAGGTCTTCGTCGTGGCGGGAACCGTCACCCGGACCGAAGGCGGCGCGGGCTCGGTCATGACAGACGTCGTGAACCCGATCAGCGTCGGCTTCGCCATCTTCGACAGCCAGGCGCCCTCCATCGGGAGCGAGAACCTGATCGTCGTCGGTGGCCCGTGCGTGAACACGGTCGCGGCCGAACTGATGCGCAGCGGCGCGGACTGCACCGCCGGTTTCGTCCCGGGCAAGGCGCTCATCAAGAGCTTCGAGCAGAGCGGCAAGGTCGCCCTCCTCGTCGCTGGCTATGAGGGCCTCCAGACCCACGCGGCGGCGCGCGTCCTCGCCAACTACGGGGACTACGCGACGAAGCTCAAGGGAGCCGAGGTCGAAGTCGTGGCGCCCAGCCTGAGCAACATCGTTGTCCAGGCCGTGACGCCGGTCGCCCCGAGCGAGTAAGACGGACGACGAATACTCGTTGACGTCTAAACTTTTTCCTTCTTCTTTCTTCTCCTCCTCTTTCTTCTTCTCTTTCTTCTTCTCTTCTCCTTCTCTTTCTTCTTCTCTTTCTTCTTCTCTTTCTTCTTCTCTTCT
>JBBIPM010000094.1:0-4016 GCA_037442865.1 Candidatus Woesearchaeota archaeon | reverse complement strand
GGTAATTTGTCGTCGAACTGGTAATTTGTCGTCGAACTGGTAATCACTGCTGGAGGCAGCAGGGGATAAACACTATCCCTTGCTTTTTTCTTTATAAACTCAACGACGAGAAAACGCTTCAATCGGAACTACTGCTTCGCCAAACTTTTATTAACGCAATCCCCTTTCCGGGAGCGATGGGTTTCAGCAGGCGATTCCCCAGGGATGTGAAGGGCAGCCCCTACCCGGTTTGGGAGGAGCACTATCTCTCTGAGGAGGAAGAGCGCGCCATCGAGGCAAAGCAGCGGGCCGAGAACCTCGCGCTGATGCGGGACTGCCTCCATGACGCGGAGGAGATCGTCAAGGGGCAGGGGATGAAGGATTTCCAGACCAACGTGGTGCAGCTCGCCATCGCCCTCTTCGAGAAGCGCTCGAGTCACGCAGTCTACTGGAAGGAGGAGGCGGTGAAGGAGAAGTTCGACAGGGCGTACGGCAAGAGATGAATTGCGGAGCGGTCGTTTCATCAGTCGTCTGACCAGTATGGGTCAAAGAGTTTTCTCATCGCACCGTGTAGCTCCGGAGGTGTTCGCCTGCGTACTCGGAGATAATCGCGTTGCTCCGTTTCAGCTGCACGAGGTCCCGCTCCTGGAACCGCGTCCCTTCCTTCACGGCGGCGAAGAGCCGTTCCGCGTACGCGTAGCACGCATGGACCAGGTCCGTCTGGGTGACGATACCCACCACCTTTCCCTGGTTGACGACAAGGAGTCGACGCACCTTCTCGAAGAGCATCACTGTATTCGCGTCGAAGATGTTCAGATCGACAGGAATCGCCTTGACCGGGCTCTTCATGATCTCTTCGATCCGCTTGACGTCGAGCTTCCCTCCGGCATCGTAGAACTGCGCCACGACGTCATACTCGGTGACGACGCCGACGTACGCGCCCTTCTCCACGATGGGGAGCGCGCTGACGTTCCTCCGTTTCATCACCTCCTTCGCCTTCGCGAACGTCGCATCGCGCGGCGCAGACGCGACCGATGCGGTCATCACGTCCTTCACGAGGAATGGGCCATCGGAGAACCGCGCGACGCAAGCCATCGTTCCGTAGAGCGCCTTGCTCAGGTCCGTCTGGGTGACTATCCCGGCGACGAGCCCTTCGCTGTTCGTGATGACGAGCTTCCGGATCCCCTTCTGTCGGAGCAGGTTCCTCGCCTCGAAGAGCGACGCCTGCGGTGTCACCGATTCGACGGCGCACGTCTTCTCTCGCGCCACCCCGAACGAGCAGCTCATGATATCCTTCACAGCGAGGCCGAGAGCCTGCTTCGCCGCCGGCACCTTGGAGATGAAATCCCGCTCGGTCAGGATGCCGATCGGCTTCCCTTTCCACTCAACGACCAACGCGGAGACGCTCTCGCCGATCATAATCGAGGCGGCGTCGATGACGCTCCTCTCCGGCGAGATTGTCATCACGTACTCAGTCATCACGTCGCCGACGGAGAGGAGCTGCAGCGCGCGGACTCCCGATATCAGCGAGCGCCGGAGTCGCCACCGTCGGAGAGCGCCCATCTTAGCCAATCGCGGGGGGCGTCACGTCCGCCTCGCGAACCGTGTTGATTGCGAATTCATGGTACTCCGCGCCGCCAACGAGCCGCGTGTACTCTTCATCCGCGTAGATCCCGACCCTGACTGGGAGTCCGCTGAAGATGTCAATCAGCAGCTCGTACCACTCATCGCCGTCGCGGTACTTCACCACACTCACCTCCCGGTTCTTGAAGGAGCGCGAACCGGTCAGCACCGCATCTGGCGGTATCCTGACTGCCCAATCATCAGGGTAGATGATATCATACTTCTCGAACGCCGCTGGGCGCCGCTCAACAACGCTGCATGTCCCCCTCTTCCGGTCGAGGCAGAACCCCTCCACGGAACGCTTTCCGAGGTCGAGGTAGGCAGTGTCGACGTACGTCTTCGGGTCTGTGTTGGTCACCCAGAGGATCTCCGCCTTGGCTCGGCTCCCCCGCTTCAGATAGGTATCCTTCGCTTTCGTGAGCGACCCGGTCGGGGTCAGTTCGATCGGGGCGTAGATGAACCGCATGCTCGTCACCTTCTTGTTCAGGGCGAGGAGCGCGGAGAGCTTCTCGTCGTACGCCGTCCTTCCCGGTGACGGTTTCGTCGTCTCCGTCAGGCCATCACGCGCGTTGCCGAGGTTTCTCGTCGCGTCCGTGGCGAGCTGTTCATACTCCTCCAGCATCCGTTGCGCCTCCTGCACCTCGGGGCAGAGCTCCGCCCTCTTGACGACAGTCCCGTCTGGACAGACAACACCCTTCGGTGCGCAGGCCGGAAGGAGAAAGAGCGACAGGACGCCAAAGACGATAGCCAGCCACAGCGTTCGATTCATAGGATCACTCCGACAGAATGAGGGGGGGGGCGATGTTTAAATGTTTACCCCTTCCGGTGGAGGCCGCGGCGCACCTCGGGGTGGTGGACTGCGAGCTCTACCAGCTCCTCCTCTGACGTCCCCGCCCCTGTCATCGAGGAGATACTCGCCAGGAAGAGGACGAGGAAGAAGATAATGAATGTCACCCCCCAGGTCTTGCTCATCCCGTAGACGAGGAAGAGGCTGATGAAGAAACCGATGATGCTGACGAGCATCCATTCGTGGGGCAGGGGGGCGAGATCGGCCATGGAACACCTCTTCGATGCGCTGCGCATCCTGCCCACTCCTTGACGCCCTTCTTTTAAATGCTTTTCGCACTGTGGCCGTGAATCCATTAGCGCCCGGCGCTCGTCGTCCAGCGGTAGAGCTTCCCCCCGCCCGCGACGAGATCGAACGGTTCGGAGACCCCACACGCGAGGCCGACGTTCGGGGAGACCGGAGCCCATGCTCCCGACCCGGGATCCAGCGATTCGAGGACCGCGCCATCCGTCTCGATGCACGCGACGAGGCGACGCGAGAATCGGTAATCGCCGTTCACGATCAACGCGAACCGCAACGCGGGGTCGAGCCGGGAGCGGAAGAGCCCCACGGCTGCGTCGCCCCCGCCGATGTTGACAGGGGTTTTCGGCGGCGGGGGCATCTCTGGAAGGCCGCTCCCGGTCAGGTAGGTCGCTTCGTGCTGCGCCTCCACGAGCGCATCCCCGATAGCGGTCGTCTCCGCGTTGATCCGCCGCACCTCCTCGTACTGGACCGTCGGCCAGCCATTCTCGTCGACGATGCCTACGCCGGAGTTCCCCTGACCATCGATCACAATCGTCCAATAGGTGAAATAGAGGAGTCCGCGTCCGCCGAACGCGATTGTCTGCATCGCGTCCCATCGCTTCTCTCCTTCAGTGACGTCCCGATGTGAGGCCCAGGAGGCCGACTGGATCGCCTGGAGGAACGGCACTCCCCTGCTGTCGGCGAGACGGCTCACGGTCGCGAGGTTGTCGATGAATCCTTCGACGCCGTCATCGGCCTCACGCCAATGGTAATGGCACGCCATGAACGCCTGGGGTCGGACGACGTCGAGGAAGCCCGCGACATGCTCCTCGTAGGTCTCGGTCCCGAGCTGCGTCCGGGTGGCGTAGTTCGGGAAGATGTTGATGAGGTGGAGGTGGCCAGGGTCGCGGGCGCGCAAGTAGCCGATGACTTCTCCGAGTCCCGCGAACTGTGAGGCGTGCGGCTCGTCGGTGACGAAGAAACCGAGCAGGCCAGGGTGACCGGCATAGTCCGCGAGGGCCTGGTCGATGTGTGTCGCCGCGTCAGGGATTCCCGTCAGCGCCAGCGGAATCCTGAGATCCACCACCAACGCCTTCAGCCCCGAAGAGTTGGCGATGTCGAGCATCCGGAGGTTGTTCTCTCGGATCCTGTCGTTCGGAAGAGGGAATATGTCTGACGGGAGCATGCAGCGCAAGCCGGATTCGCGGTACGTCCGATATGAGTTCTCATCGATCTGGTGCGGCGGGGGTCCGGGGTAGCCCATGGTGAGGAACTCGTCGAGACGCCACTTGTTACTCGGTCTTTGAAGCATCCGTCTGAGAGAACGGCTCTCCCCTGTCGCTTC
>JBBIPM010000093.1:0-4028 GCA_037442865.1 Candidatus Woesearchaeota archaeon | reverse complement strand
TGGAGTTGCAATAACAGTCATCGTAGCCACCTCTGTTGTCGTCTGAGATTTGACATTTTGTCGACGATAAGTGGCTATTTAATTCTTATGAACCTTTCAACAAAACCCAACATTTATAAATTCTCGGTCCGGAGAGCGCGTGAGGTGAACGGCATGGGGCTCTACGCGCGGATCGGGATGTATTCCTTCATCGTCGGCGCGCTCTTCTCCGTCCTCGACGGAGCGTTCCTCGCCGACGCACGGCTCCGCGGCCTCGTCTACATCGTCCTCATCTTCCTCGGCGTCTTCGCCGGCATCCTGAACATCACCCCGGACGAGGAGCACCATTTCCTCGTCAGCGCCGGCGTCTTCCTCATTGTGGTGCTCGCCTTCAACCAGCTCTTCGCCGGCCACGCCCTCCTCGACGGTCTTGTCCGATTCTTCCAGAATGCCGTTGCCTTCGTCGGCAGCATGGCTCTCATCGTCGCGCTGAAATCCATCGTCGAGTACGGCAGCGAGAACGTCGTCGCGGACCCGAAGCAGAGTATGGAGTTCCGGACTGCGCGGATCGAGGACTGGCAGCTCACCCCGGCGATGCGGCGCTGGCACTTTGTCGTCTTCCTCGCCGTCGCAGCGGCGTTCATCGTCTTCCTCCTCGGCCTGCCGTTCTACGCCGTCCCCACGGGATTCGCGAAGCTTCTCGGCCTCCTCGAATGGGCGGTGATCGGCGTCTTCCTCGTCGATCTCGTCATCCTCTACCGGAAAGAGCGCGGCGGTTTCTTCAAGAACTGCTGGATCGACATCATCGCCGCCATCCCGTTGCCGGGGCTCGGCGTCCTCAAGGCGATCCGCGTCGCGCGCTTCGTCAGGGTCGCGCGCGTCACGCACAGCCTCAAGTTCTTCAGCGAGAAGAGCGGGATCAACACCTATCTCCGCGAGAAGCCGCGCCGCACCGAGCCGTTGGAGGTGCCGGAGCATCCGCGGGCGGAGCGACGCGGCAGGAAGGGCTGAAGCTGCTCACGGGTGACTCGGTCCCCTGCGCCCATCGGCACTCCGGTCCACGCGTGGTCGTTCGCTCTTTCGCTATATATCTATCTTTCCCTCTATCTTTCCTCTTCCTGATCCGATGCGTCGCCCGCGCGTGTCGTAGACCGCGATGGTGTCGAGCGTGTACGGCTTGCCGATGATGAGATGGAACCATCCGAACTGGGAGAAGAGCTCCTTGTCCGCGCCGCTTGGCCGGACGTCGCCGCCGGGATGGCTGTGGGCCGTGCCGTAGACGTCGAGCAGCGGCAGGTCGTGCGTCGTGAACTGCGTGCTGGCGTGGTCGGCGTAATAGCCCTTGACGTAGAGGCCGTTGATGACGAGGACGCGCTCCTTTGTGCTCCGGCCGCGTCCGCCCTCCTTCCTTCTTCCCGCCCCGGTCTCTCCCCCTTCATCCTTCGCCTCCCTCTCTTCGGTCGTCTGTCCAGTCATCCGCTCGGTCCTAATCTCGCCAGTGAGGAACGCGACCATCTCTTTCGGATAGCTCCCTTTCGCGAGGGCGCAGAGGTCCTCGAGGACCTCCTCCTCGATCCAAGCGCGATCGAAGGGAGGGGCGAAGAGCCATGACTGGAACCGGTGCCATGCCCGCCGCATTCTCGTCTTCAGCCATCGTCCGTGCCGCGATATGCCTGCCATGCCTCTGATCGATGTGCCCACCATGACTCTGATTGGTGGAGGAGCCATTTTAAATTATCTTCTTTCCCCTCTTCTCCTCCATGACGGTGAACGAGAGGAACATCGCGGAGGTGATCGCGCTCATCAGCGCGCATAACCGCGGGTACGCGGTGCCGGCGGTGACGCTCGTGGCGCGGAACCATCACAGCCCGTGGCACGTCCTCGTCACGACGATCATCTCCTTCCGCACCAAGGATGAGGTGACGTCGAAAGCGGCGGAGCGACTCTTCGCGGCGGCGTACACGCCGGAACAGGTCCTTAAGCTCCCGGAGAAGAGGATCGCGGAGATCATCTATCCTGCCGGCTTCTACAAGACGAAGGCGAAGACGATCAAGGACGTGACGAGGACGATCATCGAGAAGTACGGCGGCGCCGTTCCCGACGTCGTCGAGGAGCTGACGACGATGAAGGGCGTCGGCCGGAAGACCGCCAATCTGGTCGTGACGCTCGGCTACAACAAGCCCGGCATCTGCGTCGACACTCATGTCCATCGCATCTCGAACCGGTTCGGCTACGTCACGACGAAAAGCCCCGACGAGACCGAGCAGGCGCTGCGGAAGAAGCTGCCGCCGCGGTACTGGATTGAGTACAACGACCTCCTCGTCACCTTCGGCCAGAATCACTGCGTCCCGGTCAGCCCGAAGTGCTCGACGTGCCCCGTCGCGAAGGAGTGTCCACAACGAAGTGTTTCCACCCATCGATAAGAATTTAAACGAGCCTCTCTTTCTTGTCCTCCGGTGTTTGTGGATGAGTGGAACGTATAAAGCTGTCCATCGAGAACGGTGGCGTTTTCCCGCCTGCGACGCCAAAACAAGCCCCGAGCACCAACTTCTCGTCATTGTCTTGAATGAAGTGACTTTGCTCGCGTAGCGTTTTCCGGTCACGGGTGACGAAGTCGCAGACGCGCTCTTGAAGAAGAATACTCGCGACGGTGCGGGACGCGCAATTAAGGCCGCGTACGAAAAAAATCCTCGGGGATTCTCGGGGTTGGTGGGCTTGGCTCTGTGCGAGTGGTCTTGGCGCGGGAATATTGAAACAGCGTTTCTGCCTGGCGACGGCCGTGTTTTTTATCTTTCGGAGGATTTCTGCCGACGCTGCAACATCGCTTTTCCGGATGAAGCATGGACTGCCGCTGTTCCCGCCCCAAACGCTCGGCCCGCATTCGGACTCCTGCCCGCGACCTATCTTCATCGCCCCATCTGAACGGAACGTTTAAAAAACAGCCTTTTTCTCTCCATTTTTCACGGGCCCGTAGTCTAGTGGCTACGCAGTCGCGGGCGTTCCTGCTCCGGGGCGTTGCGCCATAGATGACGTCGCCTTCACACGGCGAAGGTCGCCGGTTCGAGTCCGGCCGGGCCCATATGTTCGCCACTTCTGATTCTTATCGTTCGTCGTTCATCGCGCGGATCGTCGATATGCGCGATGGCTCCCTTCTCCTCCTGGACGCCACGTATTTCTATCCTGCGAGCGGAGGGCAGCCGCACGACCTTGGTGTGCTGCGGCGGAAGAGCGACGGCCGTGCGTTCCGAGTCCTGCTCGTCAAGAAGTCGGAGGAGGGCATCCTCCACCAGGTGGATGTTCCGGGGCTCGTGTCTGGGGATGAGGTGGAGGCGGCCATCGATTGGGGCCGTCGGTATCGTCTGATGCGGAGCCACACCGCCGCCCACCTCGTCAGCGCCCTGATCCGGGGCCGGACGAATGCGCTGATTACCGGCAACCAGTTGGCGACTGACAAGGTGCGCATCGACTTCGGTCTCGACGAGTATGATCCGGCCATGTTCGAGGGTATCATTGAGGAGGCGAACGGCCTCATCGAGAAGGGCGCGCCATTATCCTTCTCCTTCGTCACCAGGGCGGAGGCCGTGGAGCAGCCAGAACTGGTCGGCCTGGCGAAGGGCCTGCCGGAGCATGAGCGGATCCGCGTCGTCGAGATAACCGGTCTCGATCGGCAGGCCTGCGGCGGCACCCACGTGAAGGACATCAAGGAGATTGGCCCTCTTCTCTTCCTCAAGGCGGAGAACAAGGGGGCGAAGAACAGGCGCGTCTACTTCGCGCTCGCCGACTGATTCGCGTCTCTTTTCTTCGGCGTTTTTTCTCTGGCGTTTCTCTTTTCTATCTGATGTTTCCTTCCTGTTTGCAGTCCCTCGCTTTTCTTCTTTGTTCTTCTTTGTTCTTCTTTGTTCTTCTTTGTTCTTCTTTGTTCTTCTTTGTTCTTCATTTCCGCCTATAACTTCTCAGCAGTTTTCTCAGTGTTTTGTCGTTCTCTGTGTGGTGAGTCATTGGATTTGTCACCCCCCCTTAAAGCTTAGGAGCTTTTGAGGGGGGTGCAT
>JBBIPM010000092.1:0-4078 GCA_037442865.1 Candidatus Woesearchaeota archaeon | reverse complement strand
AATTCGACGACGATGGCGTCGTCCGCCAGGTAGCTGTCGTTGAATTTGCATCCTTTAAATCGATACAACTCTTTGAAGCGAAAACGCTGCTTATACGTCCCCATAAGGCAGAATTCAGGGGTTTCAGCCTTTTAAGACTTCATCAAAAGAAGGGATGAACCTATTTTTTCTCTCCCCTGCGCGACCTCGCCGCAACATATTTAAATCGCGGCGGTGAGACTAGAGCCATGGGTGGCGCGGCACGGCTCTCATCGCTTCTCACGTTCTCATCACTCTGCCTGCTCCTCCTCGGAGGGGCGGTTCTCGCGGACTGCGCCAACCCATCGAAATACGAGACAAACATCTGTGACGAGGGATTTGCCGAGCGCCGGCTCGAGTCGCGGATTGCCGCGACGACCCTCTTCACCTTCAGAGAGAACGGAGGAGCTTATGCTACGTGGAACCCTGATGCATTCCCCGCCGCACTCCTCCTCTTCGATTCAACTCCTCCTACCGCCCGAGTCATTCTCGCGAAACAGAACAGCTCGCGAGGCGCGAATGTCCCTTCGCCGCGCGACATCCTCTTCCTCGCATGGATGAAGGCGCGGTACAACGTCGCCACGCTCGAAGCCGCGGCCCCTGTCATCGACGACCTCCTGATCTGGCCGAACTCCCCGTCCGGCGCCGAAAACGTGTTCCTCGTCGCGGCAGCGAAACACCTGGAGAATAGGACGAATACGTCGAGGCGCGACGCGGTGATCACGCTCCTCCGCACCCATGGCCTGGATGGGTGGCCGGGGGAGGTGGAGCAGGATCCGTGGCGCCTCGCGGACGCGGTGACCGGCCTCTTCGCCCTCTACGCCGAGAGCGACAACTTCACGGTCCGAAAGCTGGCCGAGATGAACCTCGACCTCATCTTCACTCGCTTTGCGGCCGGGAGCGTCGACGGCGCATGGGCGGCTCCGACGGCCGGGAACGAACCGGGCCGGGCCGACCCGTACCGCTCCCCCCCTTGGATGGGGTGGTCCTACCTCCTCTTCAACACGGCTGAGAAGCCGATCCGCTTCAACGAGCCCGCGGCGCCACTTGCGGGGTATTGTCCTCACCTCGTCTCCGTAGCGATCAACAAGGAGCGGAGCACGGTGAAGCTTTATGAGAACACCACCAACAAGAGCATCCTGGCAACGTCTGCGACGTCCACGTATACCCTCGCCGCCTCGCAGGATGTGGTGCGTGGAGGGGTGCTCCACCGTTTCGACGCGCCGGGGGCGAGCGAGCCGAAGATCACGTTTACGCCGAGATCGTTCATCGAACTCTCCTCGCGCGTCAGCAACGTCTCAGAGGAGTCACGGACTGGCTCGTCCTTCCTCTTCTCTGAACGGGTGGTGCTCGGACGGATCGCCGCTGAGAATTGCCGGGAGCCCCACGCGCTGATTGGGGATGTGACTGACGTCATAGTCTCTGATGACAAGCGCGCGGCTCTCATCGTTCACGAGGATACGAAGGTGTTGCTCCGCTTCCTCGGCCCGATAGAGGCGACGCACGTCACGCAGCGGTACGCGCCGAGGAGTAACAAACTCCCCTCCTGGCTCCGCGAAAGGATAGTGGGGAGTTTTGCTGGCTTCGTCCTGTTCCCTTCAGGGACCGACCCCGACAGAGGGGTCTACTCCGTCGAAATACTCCCTGCAACCTACCTCGGCACGCTCGAAACTTTAGGTTGTCCTGATAATCCTTGTATCTTGGCGAACGCGTCGCGGAACACGTCGCTCTCCTTCAGCAACAACAAGGTGACCTACGTCTCGAACATCTCCGGCAGTACGTATGAGTATACGCTGAACCTCTCCGCCACCATCAACGGCTACCTCGCAGAGCCCTCCGCCTCGTTCCGGAACATCACCGAAGGAGCCTTTCGTCGTCTCTGGCGTGACGGGTCGACGTGGCGCTTCACCAAACCATTCGCCCTCAATGGACAAGATATCATTCCTACTGTGATCCTCAACTTCTCCGCGACGGAGTGGCAGGGACTCAAGGATGTCTCGCAATCAACCGAGACGCTCCGGTGCGAGGACGAGACCGTAAACGCGCAGCCCTCCTCCGTCACCGTCTCCGGCCTCGGCTTCCTCGCGGCCGCGCTCCTCAACATCTCCGGCAGCGACTACTCGCTGCTCTGCGGCGCAACGACGACGATCCTTCCTCTGGTTGTTAGTCCGCTTCCCACCGCGGCGCCGGAAGCCTGCCTCCTCCTGAAGAATAACCAGCGATTCATCGGCTTCGTTTATGACAAAAATTTTCAAAAAACTAGTTGTAATAATGATGATGTTGTCCCGTGCATCATCAAGAACCTGAACGAGTACTACCCCTTCAAAGGAGGAGAAAGCGGAACCACCATCTCCCAGCTTTCGAATGTTAACATATGTAACTCTGCCTTGATAAATACAATAGCTACTAACAATCTCGAGCATTGCGGCGAGATCAGTCTCAAACAGTCAGCAAAGGGTCTCCCCAGCTACGAGAGGCTTCACCTCTTCGCGAACGAGAAGTATGGCGTCCTGCTCTTCTCCCCTGACCGGGACCCGTTGACAACCGGCTGGTGGCACGACACCATCTTCGACTGGGTCAAAGCCCTCTTCCGCCCGCCCATCATTCCGAGCTCGCCCGACATGGACTTCGACGCCGCCTTCTTCGCGGAGCGCGCGAATAGGCGCGTCGTCGGCTTCGTCAACGACACCCGGTCGGAGATCCTCTTCACGAACTTCACCAACCTGAGCAGCCTCGACCAGGGGTGGCGAGGGGCCGGGTACGCGCAACGCCTCTCCCCCTCCCCGACGCTCTTCATGAATTATACCGCCGCGCTCCGGCTCTCCTCGCTCGAAGCCTCGCCTCTTTTATTCACAGAACGCTGCGGAGGTCGCCCCGTTCAATATTTTATAGAGTGCGATCAGCCGGGAAACATAATAAGGAGTTGCCCTGGGAATTCGTTGAAGAATATCAGGTGCGGCGCCGATTGCCTCTACAATTATTCGCAGTGCGTCCCGACCTGCCTCGATCTCGATGACGACGGCTACAACGTCTCAGTCGGCGGGGCGACGTGCGGCCCAGAGGATTGTTTCGACATGAACCCGGCCTTATATTCCATTCTGGACGGGGGCGTCCTGAAAAAATGTTCTGAACGGGGCTCCAATAGTTGTTCTGCTCGTAATTGGAGCGTGTGTCCTCAGTGCGTCAACCCCGGCATCGCATCAGATGTGCCGTGCGACGGCAAAGATAATAATTGTAAGGATGGCGACGTCTGTCAAGAAGATGAGGAGGAGCAGTTTACTCCTGCCTCGTGCAGTGAGAGTACTGGTCAGTGCCCTGTAATCTGCGTCGTCCCGATTTGTGAGAAGAATTGCGCTTCGGATGGCGGATGCACTTCTGGGTGTGGCGTTTCTCCCTGCCTCCCGGATCCTGATTGTAGTGCTCCATCATCTGGGACTTGTGGCGGTCTTACTCCGTGTACTGCTCATGTTGATTGCCTGGTTGACGAGGCATGTCGGATTTTTAACGGTGCGCAGTGCTGTTTTCCCTTGACCTACTGCTTCTCCCCTGAGACGCCGATCCTGACGCCGAGCGGCGAGACCGCGATCGGCCGGCTCGCCGTCGGGGACGAGGTTCTGGCGTACGACGAGGAGCGGGGCGAGAACGTCGTGGCGCGCGTCACGGCCGTCTATCCCCGGATCCACGACGGCGCCATCCTCGTCGTGAACGGCCGCCTCCGCGTCACGGCGGAGCATCCCTTCCACACGGCGCGCGGCTGGCTCCCGGCACGCGAACTCCTTCTCGGCGACGAGCTTCGCGGAGCGAACGGCGAGGCTATCCTGATCACGAGCATGGCTGAGGAGCCGTACCGGGGTGAGGTCTACAACCTCCACGTCGAGCCGGCCAACACCTATTATGCCGGCGGACTCCTCGTCCACAACAAGATAATCACGCCTCCCCTCGTCGATCTGCGGTAGTTCCGATTGAAGCGTTTTCTCGTCGTTGAGTTTATAAAGAATAATGCGGGGGATAGTGTTTATCCCCTGCTGCCTCCAGCAGTGATTACCAGTTCGACGACAAA
>JBBIPM010000091.1:0-4239 GCA_037442865.1 Candidatus Woesearchaeota archaeon | reverse complement strand
CATGAGCGTGGAAGACGAGTACGGCTGAGATTTTTCGCTGCACACCACATCTCCCTGCTGAGTGTGAAGTCTGTGCCGCGGGACATAAACCGACGCTCCGGTGCCAGGAAAGAGCGTCGAACAGGCTCGCACGTGCCGGGTCAGGACCCTGCAGCTCGCCCGTTCTCCGACAATCGCCCCACGGCGGCACAGAAAACAAGACGTTCAATCGGAACTACTGGTACAAGACGCTCCTTCCGCGTCGCTACGAAGCGATCGAGGATGTGAATGAGGCGCTCTGCGAACTGGAGAACATACCGCCCAGCGCGGGCGTCGTGCGGCTGAACCCTAATCGGACGACGACGTGGCTCAAGACGTAGGAGGAGCGGATCATCGATCGCGTCCAGGAGATTGTCAAGGAACGACAAGGAGCGCCGGAACGACCGCACCGGTTCACGCAGAACGTGCGCGAAGAAGCGCAACGCCCGGTGAAAGGCGGGTCTGTGAGGATTATCCTAGAGGAGGTCGATCGGCTCGTCAGAGAAGCGGTCACGCGCTACCCGTTCGGGAATGATACTCTCTGAGACGCATCGTTGGTCCATGGGCTGATCGAGACGGAGTGCGGCTATCGTCCTCGGCCATCGCGGAAAGGGACGCAGGGCTACATGCAGATGATGCCGGCCACATTCAGCGCATATCATCATCGGAGCACGCTCTTCCATCCAACGAGAGAGGAAGGCAAGGAGCACAAGCGCCATGAAATCCATGATCCTGAGCAGAACATCGATGCGGGTGTCTGTTTCCTGAGCGAACTTTTCAAGAGATATGATATGAACAAGGATGAGGAGAGTCTCATCAAAGTCCTTCGCTCCTACAACGGGGGCGAGACGAAAGTGCGCGAGGGGACACTCGAACAGAACCGCGAGAACAAAGCCTATCCCGGCAAAGTGATGGCTGCGCAGAAGGATCGGCTGGGTCGATAATCAGGAATCTCTTCATTCATCATGGCCGGCACCCATAAATACACTAACCGATTCCTAGCATGATGGCAAGCCCGTTGCCGTACAAGCAGCACTGCATCTTCTGCAAGAGCGCGCATCACACCTACCGGAACTGCCCGCTGGCGTTCCGGATGAAATCGGTGAAAATGAAGAATGAATCGGCGAAGCAGGAGTATGCGGGGCAGAGTCCGAATGTCTTCGTCGGCTACTACGGCTACCCGAAGGTGAACGTCGGCTTCCTCAACGTGGAACAGTATACTGAGGAGGACGAGCCGCTGAAGTGGAGCCGGGAGAACAAGCAGATCCCGGAGATCCTCGACCTGCGTACCTCGTTAATCAACTCCCACTTCCAACACGGCATCAAGAGCTTCTCTGACCGGCTGATCAGGATGGGGCAAGAGATAGCGATGGCCTCCCGTCCGGCGGAGATCGAGCTCGCCCTGGCGAAACGGCCGATCTTCGCAACGACATTCAACCAGGACGCGCAGCCTCACGGCCCCTCGGTACGCCTGGAGCGGGCGCAGCTCATCGGGAACGTGAAGGTGGACACCCGCGTTGAGAAGGTGGTTGATGACGTTGACCTGAAGAGCGCGCCGGCGATCGGCTCGCTCTACCGGAAGGGATTCGACGAGCATCTCCTGACGAAATTGCTCAGCGTTGGGAACCTCGGCGTCAAGACGGATAGGAAGCTGGTGCCGACGCGCTGGTCCATCACGGCCGTCGATGACACGCTCGGGAAGCAGCTCATCACAGAGCTGAAAGGGTTCCCGGAGTGCGACTGCCGGATCCAGATAGGCGGCTACCTCGGCAACTATTATGTCATACTCTTCTTTGATGACCTCTGGAGCTACGAACTGTTCGAGGGGTATCTGCCGCTCCTCCGGCAGCGAGGAGCCGATGCATGGGAGACGGATTATGAGAACTACAACAGCCGTATTGAGTATGCGAGCCAGACCGTTGGCGGCTATTATGCAGCGCGCCTCTCGATCCTCGAGCGGTTGAAAGGGATGAAACGCCAGTCATCCGTGCTCGCGCTCCGCTTCGTCACCGAAGAGTATAGCGCGCCGCTCGGCGTCTGGGTGGTGCGGGAGGCTGTCCGGAAGGCGATGGCGGCGGAGCCGCTCCTCTTCGCCGACAGGGAGCTGATGAAGCGCTACGCCGTCGAATACTGCAAACGCCGCTTCGGCTTCGACATTACCTCGACGCTCGAGGCGAAGAGCCGCCTCCTGAAGAACATTAAGGTCCAGATGCGGCTGGGGAAGTGGTTCTAGCACGCAATCCTTCACGACAACGTTCGGCCGAGAGGCGGGAACAAGAAAGAAAAAGAGGGAAGAGATTCCGCTTCAATGACTGTCGTTGCATCTACTCGCGTAAGCGGCACGAGCCCGTTAGGCGTCCTGCTCCATCAGGAGGAGGCGGCCAAGAGCTACGCAGCCTATTTCGAGATGCTCTGGCAGCAGGCTAGCGCCACCCCTTGACTTTCTCGCGGATGCAGGCTTCGAGGACGTTGCTCATCTTGAGGCCGCGTTTCTCGCACTCTCGGCGGAATTCGCGGTAGAGGTCGCTGTCGAGCGTGAAGTTCGCTCGTACCTTCCGTTGCAGCTTCGGCAGCCGCTTCGTGCGCTCGAATTCCAGGAGCGCGTCGAAGAGGTCGCTGTTCTCCCTGATGAGCCGCTTCGCGGTCTCGACGTCATGCGATGGCATCCTTGATCATCTCCTCGAGCTTCCTGATGCTGGTGACGTTCTTCCGCAAGGCTTGGACGATGAGCTTCGCGACGCGGTCCTTGTCGGCGACGAAGTCGTTGTTGTATGCCTCCAGGAGTATCAATGCGGCCGCAGTCCGCTTGTTCCCGTCCTCGAATGCGTGGTCGATGAGGATGCCGCGGACGAGGTATGCGAGCGCCTTCGTCCAGTTCGTGGTCCGTTTCGCGTAGGTCAACGCGAAATCCAGGCTCCCCGCATTCGCGAGCTTGCCGTCGTGGAACTCCTCGTTAATGGCGACGATATCCTTCAGAGTCAACAAATTAGTGTGTATGAGTGTGTATAATTATTTAAATCTTTCGAGAAGGAGGTGTAGGGGGGATGGACCATCCAACTAAACCATTAAAAACGCCTCTTCGTCCCCTCAGGGCATGCAGTGGCGGTTCCTCCTCTTCTTCCTCGTCTTCTTCGGGATCATCATCCTCGCCAACCTCTACGTCTGGTGGCGGCTCACGCCGCTGGGCCCGGGGTGGCGTTGGTTCTTCATCCTCGTGGCAGTGGCGCTCGGCTCGTTCCTCATGGGAGTGGCTGATAGGCTCTTCGCGAACGGCCTGGCGAAGGGGCTCTACATTGTCGGCATGGCCTACTGGGGCTTCCTTTTCCTCCTCGTCTGCTGCTTCGTCGTGACAGAGCCGGCACGGTTCTTCCTCGATCCGAGGGTCGTGACGCTCTTCGCGTTCGGCCTCGCGGCCCTGCTCTCCGTCATCGCGCTGGTTAACGGCCAGACGATGGTCTTGAAGGAAGTGGAGATCCCTATCCCGCACCTCACCGAGGAGGTCCGCGTCGTCCAGCTGAGCGACGTCCATCTCGGCTCGGTCAGGGGCAAGGCCTGGCTGGAGAAGGCCGTCTCGCTCGCGAAGGAAGAGGATCCTGACCTGGTCGCTATCACTGGGGACCTCTTCGACGGGAGCAGGATCGTCTCCCCTGAGACGTTGGCGCCGCTCGATTCCTTCGGCGTCCCGGTCTTCCTCTCGGTGGGCAACCACGAGGTGTATGATGGCGTCGACAAGATCGCCGAGGTCGTGGCGCGGACCAAGGTCCGCCTCCTCCGCAACGAGGTGGTTGACGCCGGCGCCATCCAGGTGGCGGGCATCGACCATCCGGCGCAGGAGCTGCGGCGCGACAGCCCTGTGGCGAGAAGCATTCCGCTCGCGGAAGGGAAGCCAGCAATCCTCCTCTATCATCCGCCGACAGGAGCGGAGGATGCCGCCGCTGCCGGCTTCTCCTTGCAGTTGAGCGGCCACACGCACAACGGGCAGTTGATGCCGTTCAACCTCCTCGTGAAGCCGTTCTACCCCCGGATCAGGGGGCTCTACGACGTGGAGGGGATGAAGCTCTACACTTCGCCCGGCACCGGCACCTGGGGGCCACCGATGCGCCTCGGATCGCGGAACGAGGTGACGCTGCTCCGCCTGGTGCCGGCAGAGAGATGATATCTAGAAGCTAGGGTGGGGCAGAATTCTAAGATAAGGGGTGCGTCGCCGCACCACTTATAAAC
>JBBIPM010000090.1:0-4275 GCA_037442865.1 Candidatus Woesearchaeota archaeon | reverse complement strand
TTTCATTTGCGGTCGCGCTCTCCGGAACTTTTAAAAAGAGGCCTCGTCCTCAAGGAACTACGAGGTGCATGCATGGCCAAGCACAGGATCATCTTCGACCGGAACATCTGCATCGGCGCATTGGCGTGCAACGCCGTCGCGCCAGACTATTGGCTGCTCGCCGAGGACGGCAAGGTCGACCTGAAAGGGGCGACGAAGCGCGACGACGGCAAGTTCGAGTTGATCGTCGACGACAAAGAGTTCTTGATCAACAAGGAGGCGGCGGAGAGCTGCCCCGTGTACGCCATCGTTATCGAAGACGCGACGGAGTGAATCCGGAACTCCACACCCTAGACACTCCCGGCGTTCTTCTTTCCGCGACGCACAAACCTTTTTATAGACCTTCTCCAGGAGGAACGGCATGCCTGACGAGCCGAGCCAGGAGGAGCTGCTCCAGCAGCAGAAGGCCAACTGCATCTTCTGCCGGATCGTCAAGGGCGAGATCCCGAGCAAACAGGTCTACGTCGACGAGAGGATGGTGGCGATTCTCGACATCAATCCGGCGACGAAAGGCCACGTCCTGGTCATGACGAAGGAGCACTACCCGATCATGCCGCTCCTTCCGCCCGAGGAGTTCAGCCACCTCTTCGGCACGGCCGCAGCGTTGAGCGGCGCGGTCGCGAAGGGGAGTCTCGCGCCGCGCTGCTCCACCTTCATCGCCAATGGCGCGGTTGCGGGGCAGCAGAGCCCTCACTTCCTCTTCCACCTCATTCCCCGCGAGCAGGGCGACGGGCTCGAGAGCCTCGCCATCCCTGAGAAAGGGGTGAACCAGAGCGCCGCCGCCGGGATGATCAAGGCGAACCTCTACGCCATTATGCGGCAGCACCTCACCAAGACCGGGAAGCTCGATCTCCTCCAAGTGGGAGCTCCCGTCGAGAAGAAAACGACGGAGCCGCCATCGCAGGAGCGCCCCCGAGATGCGGAGCCGACCACCGACGCCCCCATCGCCGCGTCGCCGCAGAGCACGCCCCTCGTCCCCTTTTCCCCTCCGCACCAGAGTCCGAGCCCTGCGGAGCTCGCACGGATCATCGAGCAGAACCCTGAGCTGCGACAGATCATCATCGAAGAGCCGGAACGGCTCAAGGCCATCCTCGGCCAAAACCCCGAGCTCTCGTCGCTGTTCCGCGGCATCGACCTGATCGCGTTGAGCGCGCAACTCCGCGGAACTCACGAACCCCGAGTACAGGCCGGACAAGGAAGGAGGTTTGGGCGAGAGGCGACCGAGGAGCAACAGGATAAGAGGAGAACGCCGAGCGATCCGGCGGAAGAGGATGCGGAAAACGATGACGAGAGCGAAGCGGCGAACGCCGGAAGAGAGGGAGGGGCACGGGAGAACCCTGGAGACGGCCTCATCCCGGCTCTGCATCTGACGATGACCGAGCTCTTCGCCTTCATCGACGCCAAGGAGCGGCTCCGCGAACTGATGATCACCGATCCCGAGCGGCTGAAACGGCTCATCCCGGAGCAGGAACGGCTCCGCCGCTTCTTCGAAGGGAGCGACGTCGACGCGATCATCCAGGCATACCGGGAGCACGCCAGAGAGACTCCCCGCGGCGCCTCCGTCCTTCCGGATCGACAGGCCCGGGAACTGACCATGAGGGAGCTCTTCGCTTTCATCGACGCCAAGGAGCGGCTCCGCGAACTGATGATCACCGATCCCGAGCGGCTGAAACGGCTCATCCCGGAGCAGGAACGGCTCCGATGGTTTTTCGAGGGGTCCAACGTCAACGCAATCATCCAGGCGTACCAGGAGTACGCGAAGGAGCGACATGGCGTCAGGGTGACGGTGGAGCCGGAAGCCGAGGCTCGGCCGCGCGAACCGGCACGGAAGCCAGAAGGGCCCTCCCGCGAGGAGGAGGACGATGCGTATGAGGAGATGCGCGACCACGCGCGGAGGAGACGATGACCCTGCTCTACGAGGATAAGGTGGTCCGCGCACTCCTCGCAGTGAACGGGGCGGCGAACGGGCACGTCCTGGTCCAGCCCCAGCGCCCGACGCGGCGCCTCTCCGAGCTGACCCCTGAGGAGAGCGACCATCTCTTCCTCGTCGCCAGCTACGCCGCAGCCATCCTCTTCCAAGGCCTCAAGGCAGAAGGGACGAACATCATCATCAATGAGGAAGAGGAGCGGCTCACCGCCCACGTCGTCGCCCGTTCCTCCTCTGACGGCCTCTCCTTTACCTGGGAGCCCCGGAAGCTCGACGAAGCGGTGATGGTCGATGCGCAGGAGCGGATCAAGGATGCCGCCTTCCCCATCGGGAAGGGCGCGCAGGGCAACAACGAGAGGAAGAGAGGGCCGGACCCGCCTCCTGACACGACGCCCTTGGTTGAGGGCGTCACAGAAGCCGAGGCGACGGAGAACTACCTGATCAAGCAGCTCATCAGGATTCCGTGAGAAGAAGGAAGAGCAACGAGCGGAAGACGAGCGTGCGTAACCTTTTTCTTTGGTTCAGCCGAAGAGCGAGGTGAGGGTCGTAGCGAGCGGCGCGGCGAGGAGCTGGTACGTGACAAGCCCGAGGAGGAAACTCGGCACGAACGGTATCCCTTCCTTAACCGTGACGCTGCGCACCTTGCGCCGGCGCAGCTCAGCGATCTGCTCCACGGAGATGCCCCGATCTTTCGGGCCGCAGATCCGCTTCCCGTCCACCACGATATCATGGAGGATCCAATCCCCTTCTGTGAGCGCTCGGACCGGGTACTCCTTGATCAGGAGCGCCTGTTCCACTGTCCGGATGAAGAGCCAGAGGTAGAAGAACGCGTAGATCAGGAGTCCCAAGAGCGCGACCAGCCCTTTCAGGTCCCAGGGGACGAGGATGACTGCGAAGATGATGAGGAAGCAGGCGAGCACGACGATGCGCCGCGCCGCACTGATCGGCTTCGAACGAATCGTCGCGACGAACCCCTCCCGGAACCGCGTCCACTCCTTGACGGCGAGGAAGCCGGCGTAGAGGAGGCCATAGAGCGCCCCTGCGAAGAGCGCGACGACGAGGAAGAGAATCGCCTCGAAGGAGCCGAAGCCAAGGCCGAGAAGCGAGCCGAGGCCGAGGAGGAGCTTCGCATCCGCGCCGCCCCACTGCCCAGTATAGAAGAGGAGTGCCGCCAGGAGTCCGAGCACACCTCCGCCGAGGAGCATCTGGGCTGCAGGGAGCCAGGAGAGGAGGAGGAGCGCCTTGCCGAACCCGTAGGAGACGCCGAAGAGGATGAGCCCGTAGCTCAGCAGGTCAGGGACTTCGCGGCTCCGCAAGTCCGCGATCGAAGCCGCGGCGAGGAAGAGGCAGGCGACGACGAAGGCGACGATGTCCATAGCGCTGCTCGGCGCACGATCTTTTATAAGATTTGCTGTTCAGAACGTCATTCTTGTTGCGTTGACGTCGTCGGTTCTAGAGCGAGCATCTACAACTACTCCTGACTGTGTCCGCCTCGACTATTCTTCTCATCCACTATTTCTCAGCAATCTTCAGTATTGCTTCGAGAAGAGCAAACCAGCAGACAGTTTCGTGTAGTCCTTCACGATCAGGTCGGCACCAGCCTTCTTGAGGCGCGCCTCGGTCGTCGTGGTAAGGAGGGCGACGCAGTAGCACCCCGCGCGTTTCGCGGCGAGGACGCCCGAGACCGAATCCTCGAAGACGACACAGCGGTCAGGGGGGAGGCCGAGCCTGGCGCACGCGGCGAGATAGACGGCCGGGTCCGGCTTCGCCTTCCCCACATCCCTGCTGCTGACACGCCGGAGTTCCTCGAGCTTCAGCAGAGAGAGGGAGAGCGCGATGGTCCGCTCCTCAGCGTTTGTCGCCAGCATGACTGGCACCCCGAGACGGTGCAGCTCGTCGTAGAAACGGGCGAACCCCGTGATCGGGATGAGCCGCTTCATGGCCGCCTCCTTGAAGAGCGCTTGCCGACGGTCGTGAAGCTCCTCGACCGAGACCCTGCCGAGGAGGCCGCGCTTCGCCAGGGCATCCTCGAAGATGTGCTGACTGCCCGTCCCTTCATAGAGGCGGTCCCAGGTGGCGCGCGGGATGACGATGCCATGCGGCTGCAGCGCGACGTTGAACGTCTCCCAGTGGAGCTGGCCGCTGTCTGTGATCGTACCGTCCAGGTCGAAAATGGCGGCGGCGAAGCGAGGAGGAGGAACGGCCATCACTTCACCACGACCGGAAGAGTATTTATGTGTTCCGTTCAGGTAGGGTGTGTGGAACGTAGGTCGCGCCGCCGCGGTGAGTCGTTCGGCCTCTTCGAGTGA
>JBBIPM010000089.1:0-4335 GCA_037442865.1 Candidatus Woesearchaeota archaeon | reverse complement strand
CTCCGAGAAAGACTGACGCCAGCAATCGCGGAGGGCATCACAACAAAAGTCTGGATGTGGGGAAACTTACTCCACCACAGAATTAAAGTACTTTAAATGGTACAATACCTTTTTTCTTCTTTTAGGACTTCAAGCTCCGACAACTGTTCTTCCGTTGGAGTTCGCGGCCAGGGGGGCAATCACCATAATCCAACTCCGCTTCTGGCCACAACCGAAGAGTCTCAACCTCAAAAAAAGAATTCGGGGAGGAGAGACGGACGCCTCCCGAACGAGGTAACTTCATCAGGAGCAGTCCACATTCGTGATGGAACAAGAAGCGTTTATGAGAGCTATGAGGTCCTACCTCTCTTTCTCCTCTCCGTCAATCTTGACGATTGTCTTGCAAGCAGGGTATCGGTCGCAGCCGAGGAACGGGCCGCGCGCGCTCTGGCGGAACTTGAGGCGTCCTTCGCCGCACTTCAGGCAGGGCTTCCCCTCACCGGCAGCTTCGGCGAGCTTCTTCATCTCCGCCATCTCCTTCTGCTCCTCTTTTGATTTCGGGAGGTTGATAATCGTCTTGCACGATGGGTACCGGTCGCAGCCGAGGAACATGCCGAACCGGCCGTTCTTGAGCGTCATCTTCCCCTCCTTGCAGTTCGGGCAGGGCTTCCCCTCACCGTTCGCCTTAGCGAGCTTCTGCTGATCCTGCTCCATCTTGCGACGCGCGGGACAGCCGGGATTGAGACACTCGACGCTCGGGGGCCGCCCTTTCCTGATAATCATAAGTTGCTCCGCCTCGCAGTGCTCGCACGGTTTCCCCGCCGGTTTCGGCAGGCCGGTCTTTGACAGCGGGAAGGTGAAGTCGCAGTCAGGGTACTTGTCGCAGCCGATGAAGTTGCTCCTGTTCTTCGGGCTGAACTTGATCTTGAGGATCCCCTCTTTGCAGACAGGGCAGGCGAAGAGCGTCGCCTGGACGTCCTGCTCGGTGCGGTACGCGTCGATCAGTTCGGCGCCGACCTCTTTAGCCTCCTTCTTGAACCGTTTCAGCGTCTTGTCGAGGGGTTTCTTCGCCTCCTCGAGGACCTGCTCCCCAGTCTTCCGTTTCTCGCGGATATCCTCGAGGGCATCCTCGAAGGTCCGCGTCAGCTCCTCATCGATGATCTCGGGGCTGTGCTTCTCGAGAGTCTCGATCGTCCGCATCCCGAGCTCGGTCCCTTCGATGTTACTGTCGCCTTTCGCGTAGTTCCGCTTGAAGAGCGCCTCGACGACGTCAGCCCTGGTCGCCTTTGTCCCGATGCCGCGTTTCTCGAGCTCGGTGATGATGCTGCTCTGCGTGTAGCGTTTCGGCGGCTGCGTCTGCTTCTGGTGAAGCGTCAACCCCGTGACGGGGAGACGCTCGTCCTTCACGAGCGTCGGCAGTTCCTCCTCCGTGAGGCCGACATACGGCGCGTAGAGGGGGTGCCAGCCGGGACTCGTCGTCCGCGTCCCCTTCGCGATGAACCGTTCGCCGTTCACGTCGAGAGCCACCGTCATCGTCTCCCGCGTCGCGGGGTCGCCGAACGTAGCGAGGAACCGTTTCACGACGAGGTCATAGACCTTGAGGTCGCGTTCCGTCACGCTCGTCGGGATGACACCGGTGGGATAGATGGCTGGGTGAGCGGGATCCTCCTTCTTCCCTTCGTTCGGCCGGAGCGAACCTTTAGCGAGGAGCCCCTTCGCCATCTCGGCGTACCGCTCCTGCTTCGCTATCGCGGCGAGGAGCTTCGCGTACCCGATTTTTGCGGGAAGCTTCTGGCTGCTCGTCCTTGGATAGGAGAGGAATCCGCCGCTGTAGAGCTTCTGCGCGATGTCGAGCGTTTCTTTCGGCTTGATTCGGAAGCAGCGGTAGGATTCGGTCTGGAGCGTGCCGAGGTCGAACGGCGTCGGCGGGCTCTGCTGGAAGGACTTGGCGTCGACGGCGGCGACGAGCGCTTCCTCGGCGGCCTTCGCGCGCCGCTCCACTGCTGTTGCTTCATCCTCTTCCCAGAACTTCTCCCGCTCGTGCCAGGCGCTGATCGTCAACCCCTCTCTCTCTGAGAGGAGCTCAAGCTGCCAGTAATCTTTGGGGACGAACGCCGCGATCTCGCGTTCGCGGTCGATTACCATCTTCAGCGCTGGGCCTTGGACCCGGCCGATGCTGAGCACCTTGAAGCTGCCCGCCGCCTTGACGCTCTGCGTCAGCGCGCGGCTCAGGTTGATGCCGTAGATCCAGTCGAGCTCGTGGCGAGTGATGCCCGCGTGGACCTGTCCCCAGTCGAGAGTCCGCTGCTTCTTCGCATAGCTCTCCACGAGCTCCTCCTTGGTGAGCGTGCTGTACTTCATCCTGTTGGCGTCCTTCTTCTTGCAGATGAACCGGACGATATTGTAGCCGATCGTCTCCCCTTCGATGTCGTAGTCCGTCGCGACGGTGAACTCCTCGGCGCCTTTCGCAAGCTTCTTCAGCGCCGTGATGTATTTCTTGGAGAAGGCGGCGCTCTTGTCGAGGTCCGCGTTGGGCCTCCATTCCATGCTGTAGACGGGGTAGTCATAGGTCCGCTTCTCGCCCTTTTCGCCGACCCCGTAGAGGTGGCCTGCCGCAGCGGAGACGACGACATCCTTCTTGTTGTGGCTCAGCTCATAATATGGGACGCCACCGAGGTCCTTCTTGACCGGTTTCCCGTCGGCGAGGGCCTGCGCGATCTTCAACGCCGAGCTCGGCTTCTCGCTGATAATTAGTTCATACGCCATCCGCTCCGGGGGACGCAGGCCCTTTAAAAAAATTCCTGTGAGTTTCACATAACGTCTGCGCCGTACGCGTACGCGCGCGTAGGGATCCTGAAGCAAAGACGGAAAAGACGGAAGAGAGAAACAAAAGGCATATAATGAAAGGACGAGCACGGCGGGAGATGAACCTCGCATCGCTGCTTCCCGGGACGGAATCGTTAGTGAAGAGTGTCGGCAAGTATCTCCTCAAGGTCCAGCACAACGTGGTCGCGGAGGAGAAGAGCGGTCCGGAGAACTTGGTGAGCGAAGCGGACAGGGAAGCGGAACGGCTCCTCCGCGCAGGACTGTCAAAGATACTCCCTGAGGCGGAGTTCCGCGGCGAAGAGTCCGGCTGGTCGCCGTGGCCCGACGACGCCTGGTGCTGGGTCGTCGACCCGTTGGACGGCACAAAGCCGTACCTCCACGGCAAGGATGGCTGGGGCATCATCGTGGCGCTCTGCCGTGGCGGCTCGCCGGAACTCGGCGTAATCCATCTCCCGACGAGTGGCACGACCTATTCGGCCATCACGGGGCGCGACGCGATGCGTGACGGGCGACCGCTCACGCCGAGGCATGAGCCGCCATTTATCGTCCTCGCAGGGGTCCAGAAGCTCCGAGCGTTGGAAGCGGCAGGCGTCCCCGACTCCGTCCCTACGGCGTTGTTCCTGCCGAGCGACCCATCGGTGACGCTCTTCACCAAGGTGCTCGACGGGGACGCGTACGCGTACGTGAACGTCCGGATGAACACGTATGCGTGGGATCTCGTCGCAGGAGACCTTCTCGTCCGCGCGGCGGGAGGCAGGTGCTCCGACACGGAGGGGAGGCCGCTCCGGTTCAACACGGCCGACCCGCTGATGGGCGCGTCCGTCTTCTCGCGGGGAGAGTTGCATGACGAGCTCTGCGCGGTTCTCCTCGCCAAAGGGTTCCGTTGAATCATCCGTGCCCCTACGGATCAATAGAAGCGTGCGGTCGTGCTGCCTTCCCGGCGTTCGCCGGTTGTCAGCAGGAGCTGCGTCCCCGTAGGAGTGGGCAAGCGAAGCTTTTCAACACCACGGAAACCAACGGTTTCCAGTGGGGGCAACCCCCGCCGCCGCCGCGACGCGCCCGCATATGCGTCCGCACGCCGCGACCTTACGCGCGGCACTGACTCTTCTACTGAGCCACCCCTACGAAACAATTATATAACTCGACGAAGACTCGTCGCAACAGGGGCCCGTAGTGTAGTTTGGTATCACATCAGGTTTGGGCATCACCAGACAGAGCCAACTGTTCCGGGATCAAGACACCTGATAACCGGGGTTCAAATCCTCGCGGGCCCATTCTCCACGACACCCACACAAGCCCGCGAGGAACCGAGCAACCGATTCTCCGCGGCTCCCGTGTCTGAACAGGGTGTGTAAAAAAGTAGGTAACGCCGCCGCACCGGTCGCTCTTCTGGGCATACGGCGGGCCTCATGAATGATCGTTGCGCAACCAGACAATCCATGAAGTGGCGACTGCTGCGGCGTTACTGTCCAGAGACCCAGTAGTTCCGATTGAAGCGTTTTCGCGTCGTTGAGTTTATAAAGAAAAAAG
>JBBIPM010000088.1:0-4385 GCA_037442865.1 Candidatus Woesearchaeota archaeon | reverse complement strand
ATACAACCTTTTAAATGCCCAAATAAGAAGATTCCCACTTAATCTGACTTAACCCACGTGTCGGCACTTTTTTATAGTCAAGAATCTGTGACGAGCCGGGTGATCCTGATGCGGACGGGCTACACGGTGATCGATGCGATGACGAAGCGGCCGTACGTGGCCGATCCCTCCTTGTCGGTGCGGAAACTCGCGGCGATGATGCGGGAGAAGGGCGTGGGGAGCATGCTCCTGAAGCGTGGCGACGAGCTTGTCGGCATCGTCACAGAGTGGGACTTGGTGCGGCGCGCCCTGGCGCTCGGTCTCGACCCTGAGCGGACGACGGCGGAGCAGGTGATGACCCCTGCGGCCGAGATGGCTGTAGCTGATCCGGGCATGGATATCTTCGATGCGCTCAACCTGATGCGGGAGCGGGACATCCGGCACCTCCCGGTCCTCGATGCGGGGAGGCTCGTCGGGTTCCTGACGATGAAGGATGTGCTGAAGCTCCAGCCGCAGCTCTTCGAGCTAATTGTGGAGAAGTATGATGTCCGTGAGGCGGAGCTGAAGCCCTCGGCGCGTTTCATGCTCGGCGACTGCGACCTGTGCAAGTCCTACTCTGAGCGGCTCCGCGAGCGACGGGGGCTTAAGGTCTGTCCTGACTGCGTCGAGGATACCTAGGTGGGCGTTTCCGGGCTTCCTTTCGTTTGCTCGCTTCGTTTGCTCAGGAGTTATTCTTCGGCGTAGATTCTGCCCTGGAACGCTTCGATCTCGACGCCTGGCTCTCGCCACGCTTGTCGCGGCAGCCCTGCCTTGAGGCAGAGCTGCTCCAAGTACGTCTCGACGCTCCACCCGTACTCGACCGGGACTTGGGGGAGGAGGAGCCCGCTCCGGTATCCCTGCCTGATGATGAGGCCGTCGCGCCCAATCTCGATGCGGCGGAGGTACTCCTCCGGCTTCGTGACAATGAGCCGTTTCGGCTCGGTCAGCACAGTCACCTCAATCCGGATCGATCCGAGCTCTTCCGGTTCGACGGCGTCGAACCGGGGGTCGTCGAAGGCGGCTGCCCGCGCCGCGTGGATCACCGCTTCCCAGAGCGGGAACTGTGCGTGCGGGTAGCCGATGCAGCCGCGGAGCTTCCCCTCCTTCGTCAGGGTGACGAAGAGGCCGCGCGGCGCTGCGAGCAGGCCCCGCTTCTCGGCGTAGTGCGCCTGGTTAAGCTTTCGTCGGGTGAACCGCGTCTCAATCGCGTCGCGGGCGAGGGCGAGGAGCGTCGCTCCGAACTTGTCCGGCGCTTCGCGTCCCTTCCTTCTCCCGCTTCGTTCTTCTCTCTCGTTCGTTCCTACCACGAGCGTCGTAAAGTTTCCGGTTTAATAAAAATTGTTCATCCTCTTTTATTCAGCTGGAAAAAATACGAGAACATAATCATTAAATGAAATATATGATCTTCGACTACTATATTTAGGCAAATGTTGCTCGGAACGGTGATACGGTGGTGATACTGATGAAGAGACGAGAACCGCCGCTTCACGCCTTCTCGAACGCGGAGGCGAACGACTTGTACTGCTTCTGGAGCCGAACAATAGCCTCAAGGACCGCTGTGTGAGCCTCGCCGCTTTTCGTCTCCACGATGAACTTTGGCACCGGCAACAAAGGATGCTTCACGACATACGTCGCCACCTTGACCTCCTCATCATTCCACAGCTCGGTCTTCAACGCGTTGCAGACCGTGTGGTCGGCACCTGGCAGCTCGAAGACGAACCGCGCCTTCTTCTTCTCGAGAACAATCAACTCCATGCTACGCGAGAAAAAGGGGTATTTTATAAAGCTTTTTACTCCTTCAACCACGCCGGCCTTCTGCTGTCTGGCACCTCTCCCGCCGCTCCAGGAGCAGTTATTAAAAGCCTTCTCCGCCTCTTCCCGTATGCTCACGATCGCGGTGGTCGGCGGCGGCTTCGGCGGCACCCATTTCCTCAAAGAGCTCGAACGGCTCAAACGGCTCGTCGCAGAGCCGTTCACCATACTCCTCTTCGAGCCACGAGACTCCTTCCTCTTCACGCCGCTCCTCCACGAATATGCCACTGCGGGCCTCGATGAGCGGCATCTCACCATCCCTTTCGCGCGCCTCTACAGAGGCAAGAGCCGGATCCATCATCGTCAGGAACGAGTCCTCGCCATCGATCGCGAGCGGAGACGTATCACGACCGCGAAAGGCGCCTACCGCTACGACTACCTCCTGCTCGCCACCGGGAGCGAGACGAACTGGTACGGCGACGAAGCGGCGAAGCGCCACGCGCTCCCCCTGAAGAGCGATCAGGATGCGCTCACCATTCGGCTGCGGCTCGAACAGGCGCTCCTCGTCGCGGCCCGTGCCGAGGAAGCCGAAGGGCAGCGACGAGCCCTCACGGTCGCGGTTATCGGCGGCGGCCCCACCGGCGTCGAGCTTGCTCCGGAGATCCTCCAATTCCTCCGCCACCGCATCAGGCGCCTCTATCCTTCGCTCTCCGGTTCGACGCCGCGCGTCATCCTCCTCCAAGGAGGTGAGACGCTCCTCCCCGGCGCCCTTCCGTGTCTCCAAGAAGGGGCTGCGCGGAGCCTCGAGCGAAAAGGGGTGCTGGTCCTCACCGGCGCTCGCGTCGAGCGCGTCACAAAGCACGGCCTTCTCTATCGACGGAACGGGACGCTCTTCTCCGAACGCGCCTCCCTCATCGTCTGGGTGACAGGGGTCATCCCGAAAACCGTCGAGGACGGCGGGCGACGACGTTATGACGTTTATGACGTGAAGCCCGATCTCTTCCTCCATGACGATCCCCGTATCCTGGCGGTCGGAGATGCCGCGCAGTTCCATGACGCTCGCCGGACGCCCCTCCCCGCCTTGGCACAGGCGGCGGTGCAGGAGGGAAAGCACGCGGCCCGCAACCTCGTCAGGAGGATCAACGGCCGCGCCACTGTGCCGTTCGTCTATCGCGACAAGGGGTTCCTCTTCAGCCTCGGGCAGCTTGACGCGATGGGCGAAATAAGGACGCCGTTCGGCCGGCTCTGCATCAAGGGATTCTTCGCCTGGTGGCTCTGGCGAACGGTCTACCTCATCAAGTTCCTCGACGCGCGGCAACGCGTCACCGCCGCCGCGGCGTGGACGGCGAAACTGGTGACGAGACGGTCGATTCTCCGCGAAGGGGAGCGGCGAACCGGACGGAGCGTCGAGCGAGAAAGAAGAAGGGCGAATGAGAAGAAGGAAAACGGTTAACGCGACCTATTCCTCATCCTTTCATCTTCGCGTCCAGCGAGTACTTCCCGGCGCCGTAGAACCAGATGAGGAGGAAGGCGAAGCAGAAGAGCGCCGCGAGCTCTCCGCCATTCGCCAACGGGTTCCAGAAGAGCCCGGCTCCCTTGGTGAACGCGTGCTTCCACCAGTACGCGACCGCCATCTGCCCTGCGGCGATGAACGATGCCCAGGTCGTGAAGAGTCCGAGCAGGACAAGGAGGCCGCCGATCGCCTCAATCAGCGCCGCAACGAGCATGATGTCGCCCGGCATCTTGACGCCGCCGCCGAGCAGGCCGAACTTGCTCAGGCCGTGGAGCATGAAGAGGAAGCCGACCACGATCCTGAAGAGGAATCCGCCGATATGGCCGTACTCTTTCCTGAAATCATCCCAGAACATCATATCACCCCGGTTTATGGTTCAGAAGAGTGCGGAGGAGTATTTATACCCGCGCTTCTTCATTCAAAACTTCTGTTTGAATGCTCGACTGCGTCGGACTCATCAGGACGATGGCGGGCTGGAGGCGCTGCCAGAGAAGGTTCACCTCGTCGCCTGCACTGTTCAGCCGCTGCGCCAGTGCGGCGTAGCGTTGGTCCATGTCGTCCGGCTGGGAACGCACAAACGCGACATATGCTCGGTACAGCTCGACCGCCTGGTCGAGGATCGGTTCAGGGCCGAAGCGTGCTGCATACTGCCGGGCGACCTCCTCTTTCGGGAGACTTCTTCCCCTTGCATCGTACACTGGCTTGCCGGTCTGGAGCGTAATCTCTTGCATGGTCTTGCATGGCTGCGGCGAAGAGGCTGTTGAGAATGCGTCGGAGACTCTTGCAGGTGTCGGAATCGTTAAGGTCGAGGGTCGGGCTGGTGCCGAGCTTCCCGAGATATCGTGTGGTCCACCGCGCAAGGCTCTCTTCGAGCGTCCCCCTGGCCATGACGTACGGCCGGAAGTCGCCGTACACTATCCCGTCGTCTGTGAGATGGCTGATCGTATCCGCGAGATGCCTGATGATGGTCGAGCCCTCGCCGAGCGTCCATCGCGGGGGAAACTGGACAGGAATATTGAATTCTGCGAGTGCCCGGTCCGCGAGCGCGTCGCGCGTCCCCGCCACCTCATCGACTTGTGCCTGCGTATATGCGGCCCAATCA
>JBBIPM010000087.1:0-4420 GCA_037442865.1 Candidatus Woesearchaeota archaeon | reverse complement strand
CGATACAGGTTCTGGGACAAACATCACTAATTCGACGAGTTTCCGCGCAAAGCCCGCGCTCCGGCAACCTTAATAAAGCGCCCGTCGTTTGCGGCGTTGATGGCCCGTTCGATCCTGAAGACGAAGCATCATTCGTGGCGGCTTGGCCCTTTGACCGAGGGCTGCCGACGCTGCGTCAAGGGGGAGAAGCTCGTCGTCTTCGTCACTGGCGTCTGCCCGGCGCGGTGCTTCTACTGCCCTATTAGCGAAGGGAAGAAGCAGTCCGACATCATGTACGCGAACGAGAGAAGGATTCTAAGCGATCTCGATCTCCTCCAGGAGGCGCGCGACAGCGGCGCGACCGGCGCCGGTTTCACCGGAGGCGACCCACTCGCGCGACTCGACCGGACCTGCACGTGGATCCGCCTCCTCAAACAGTGGTTCGGCACGGGTTTCCACATCCATCTCTACACACCACTCAACCTTGTCACCGAGGAACGGCTCACGAAGCTCTGTGATGCCGGGCTCGACGAGATACGGTTCCACCCGGAGCTGGAGAACCCGCGGTGGTGGGAGCGGATCGCGCTCGCGCGGAAGTGTTCTTGGAGGGTGGGCGTCGAGATTCCAGTCTTGCCCGATAAGGTGGTTGCGACGAAGCGGCTCATCGATTTCCTGGAGGGGAAGATCGACTTCCTCAACCTCAACGAGCTGGAGATCAGCGATTTGAATGAGCCGTTCTTCGCACGGCTCGGCTACCGGACCAAGGAGTATGGCAGTTACGGGGTGAAGGGGAGCGATGACGCAGCTCTGAAACTATTGGAGCACGCGAAGAGGAATCGCTCCTACCCAGTCCATTACTGCACCTGCACCCTCAAGGACCTCGTCCAGATGGGGAACCGCCTGAAACGGCGGGCCGAGAAGACGAAGCTCCCATTCGACGAAGTCGATGAGGACGGGCTCGTCACGCGCGGCGCGATCTACGCCACCATTATCCCTGGCTTCGGCTACGAGAAGCTGATCGAGAACCTCCCGGAAGAGGCACGCGCCAAAGAGGTCGCAAGGCTGAAACGGATGGCGGCGGAGCTGGGCCTGAAACGCTTCTCCATCGACACCCAGAAGCCGCGCATCCTCGTCCCAGCCACCTGGCTGAAGAGGAACGCGAAGTTGATCGCCCAGCCATGCGCCATCGTCACCGAGTACCCGACCTGGGACAGTTTCCCCATCGAGATCGAATTCCTGAACCCAGTGCCCAAAGCTTAAAATAGTAGCGCTGCAGCTGAGCAACCATGGTTGTCATCAACATCGACACCGCCAAGGATTCGCCGGAGGAGATACGGAAGACAATCAGGTACTTGCAACAGCTAGTGGGAGGCGACGTTTCTCCCGTCTCATCTCTTCCTTCCCCCCGTGCCGGGCCGGATGGCGAGTTCGTCGACATGATGGGGCTCTTCGGAGAGGACGTGACCGGCATCGTCTCCCCGGTCTCGCCATCACCCTCAACGGTTGACGGCTCTTCAACTCCCTTCTTTCTTCCGGACGCCGCATCCTCATCCTCTACTCGTAAGCCGAGCGCCAAGGAGCTTCTCCGGGAGAGCGATACTGTGGAGATCGACGTGCAGGATGCCAAGGATGCCTATATCGAGATTGTCGAGTATGACGAGTGAACAGCGGTTGATTCCCCGCGATGAACGTCTCGGCGAGCCTCCCCAAGACGATTGGCCGAGGAGCCGCCTCTTCGCCGCGCATCGCGGGTCCGCGGCCGAAACTACGGCACAAAGAAGCGCAGTCGCCAAGGGCTCAGCCTGTGCTGGGGGCGCAAGCGTCCAGGGCGCCGCTCCGCTCTGTCTCCGCGGCTCATCCCCTTGAACCCCGCTCGAGAATCATGAATTCCCTCTTATGGGACTTATAACCTGTGTTTCAGAATCCCTTCGGTTCTCATCACGAGATTCCGGAGGAGGTGCTTCGCGCACAGGAGTTTCTTGACGAGAAAACTCGTTTCTGCTTGATCAACGGCGGGGTGCAATTGTCACAGAAGAAGGGAAGAGCAGAAGTTTTCTCCGTCTCAGTACATCAGATGTCCAGGATGAACCCTTTCCTGCCGACGTTGATGACACGCGTCTTCCCGATACGCTCCTCGATACCCTCGGCCTCGTGGACGTGGCTGCAGAACGCGATATCCGGCTGGAGCTCTTCAATCGCTCTCCGCACCCCCTCGCTGCCCGGGAAGAAACGGGTCATCTTCTCCATCACCGTGCCGGACGGGTGAACGTGCGTCACCATGACGCGCTTCCCCAGATAGTTGACCCGGGCGTGTGCTTTCCGGAGCGTCTCCTTGATCTCCTGCTCGTCGAGCCGTTCGAGCCCGATGTTCGCCTTGCCGCAACCGAAGAAGCCGACATCCGCGTACTTGGCGCTGTAGCCGTGGAGATTCCTGACTGAGTAGCTCGTCGTCAGCACCTCGGTCGTGGCGAAGCTGTCATGGTTCCCCGGGATGAGGAGCACCTTCTTCCGCCGTTCCAGGAACGGGCCGATGATCCCCTTCGGCTCCTTGTCGAAATAGGTGAAATCGCCGCAGATGACGATGAGATCGACGTCTTCCTCCTCCGCACGACGCGCCAGGCGCTGCGCCAAGGAGCGGTCGCCATGGATGTCCCCGACGCCCATGATCCGCATCGCTACCGCTCCGGGAGCTGAGGCGTCCCCTCGTCGAGACGGACAATCGTGCTGGGACGCCCTTTCAGCTCTCCTTCGTAGAAGATCAGGTCGACGTTCTTCCGTATGATTGGATTGAGGTTCTCCAACGAGCTCATGAAATCATCCCCGGTGAGGTTGGCGCTCGTTGTCACTACTGGTGATCCGAGCTCGGTGACCACGTCGCTGAACCAGTTGTCGGGGATCCGGACGCCGATCGTCTCGAGCCCCATGTTCACCGCATCAGGGATGGGGTGCTCCTTCTTGAGGCGGAGGACGAGCGTGTAGGGACCGGGAAGCCTCTCCAGCCACTCCTCTCCTTCTTGCGGAACGAGGCAATGGCGCAAGATCCACTCTTTCGACGGCGCGATGATGCTGAACGGCAAGTGGTGGCGCTTCTTGATCCCCCTGATCCTATCGACGAGCCCTTTGTCGAGTGCGTTGCAGCCAATCCCGTATATCGTGTCGGTCGGGTAGATGAAGACTGCGCGGCGCAGCTCCCGGAGCAATGAGGCGCGCTGCGCCTGGAAATCATCCTTGGTGAGGATGCGGGCCATCTCGTGGCGGAAGCGGCGGCGATTTAAAAAAATGCTCGTGCGCTACGCCGCGACCCCGCTCGTTTGCGCTTCGGCCCCGGGGATTGCTTCAGGGCTGTGCATGAGGAGCGCGAATCCATCCGTCTCGCTGTAGTTGGTGGTGCTCACGGAAATCCGGGAACTAGGTGAAGGCTCTTGCCCGGGCCATGGTCACCACCCTCTGAGGAAGCGGCGCATCTCTTGCTCGCCTCTTTCGTCGAGGAGCCCTTGCTCCGTCAGGAGCCTGCTCACTTGTTCTGCATAGATGTCTTGTTCCTGAAGCATCGTGTCAGCGCTCATTGTGCACCCCTGCTTTCTCGTTCTCTTCTTCCCTTCTTATCTTCTCACTACAGCCAAGCGTCGCTGCACTTGAGCTCGAACGTCCTGTTCGCATCCATGGTGAGTCGTCGGATCTGCTGGTAGAAGAGCTCTTCAATGAATGCGTGGTCCTGGTGGGCTTCCATCTTCTTCACCTCGTTGGCTTTGGTCAGGCGGCTTTCCTTAAAAGCACTGCGCGAGGTTGTCCAGTGCTCCGCGCTGGAGGTCGAACGGACGTGAGACTGCCCGGTTGCTATAGACTGTTGGGCTTGTATGGGTGTTGAAGATCCGCCTGATTCTCGTCCCCTTCTTGCGCGCGTCTTTTCACCATCTTTTTTACACTTAAGGGATAGGTATTTATACCTGTTTCACTTACTGTTACATCGTGGGTGAGATGTTCCTATTGATTGAGGTGACGCCATGAAAAGTGAGACGCGTAGGAGGGGCCGTCCCTTGGGTTTCAGCGGCGTGCCGCACGAATTTAAGGATCGGTTCCAGAAATTCTATTATGAGCACCGCGAACGGCTCAACAACGAGCGACGCGCGACCTATCTCGCGCGGAAAGCGAAAGGACTCTGCGTCCGGTGCGCGAAGCGGGCCGCGAAAGGGAGCGTCTTCTGCAAGGCGCATCGTGAACTGAGCCGCACGAACGAGTGAGTCGAGAGTCAACTCTTCGAGCACATAGTTCTCATACAGTAGTTCCGATTGAAGCGTTTTCTCGTCGTTGAGTTTATAAAGAATAATGCGGGGGATAGTGTTTATCCCCTGCTGTCTCCAGCAGTGATTACCAGTTCGACGACAAATTACCAGTTCGACGACAAATTACCAGTTCGACGACAAGCGGCGAGTAGAGTGAC
>JBBIPM010000086.1:0-4546 GCA_037442865.1 Candidatus Woesearchaeota archaeon | reverse complement strand
CAGAACTCTTCACGAGACTCATACTCCACAACATTTCCTTGAGAATCAAAATCTCGGTCTACTGAGCCCGTGCAGCACGAGGATGTTGCCGCGCCCCCGCTTTAGCTTCACGACCTTCCCCTTCGCCTCGAGCTCCGCGACGAGGAGGGAGACCTTCGCCTCACTGTAGGGGAGCGCTTTCCGTAGCTCCTTCTGTGTGATGCGGCCGCCTTCCCGCCGGAGCGCGTCCAGGACGGCGTCGAGTTGCTCGTCGCGTGGCTCAGGAACGGAAAGAGAAGGCGATTCCGGTGCTGCGTCGAGCTGACGGAAGCGGCGCCGCAGCCAGAGGACAGGGAGGAGGAAGAGGAGGGCCACCACGACGAGAAAGAAGAGGAGCGGCCAGGGGCCTGGAGCTGATGAGCCCTCCTCTTCGTCCACGTCGCCGAAATCGGCGGCGATATCATCCGAGAGCGCTTCGTCCTCCGCCAGGTTGGGGAAAAGGAAGAGGTCGTAGGCGAAGCGCCCCTCCTGCGCCACCGTCACAGTCTCACTCGCGGAGAAAACGATGCCGTCCTGCTTCGCAGTGGCGGAGAGCGTGTACGTGCCAGGAGGGAGCTCGAAGGAGTAGTCACCGCCTGCTGCGAGGAGCCGCTGCCGCGGCTCAGTGTCAATCATGACGACCGCCTCCTGCACCACGCGGAGCTCCGCGTCATAGACTGTGCCATGAATCGTCACCGCGGAGACGAATGAGAGGGAGAAGAGGAGGAAGAATGACGAGAGGAGCGCCGCTCGGAGAGGCAACCGCATCCGGCGCCGGAAGGAAGAGCGCTATAAATAGTTTGGGCTTCGAACAACGTCCGAGTAAATCTCGGGGGTCTAAAGGTTCGTAAAGGGTCACGATAAAGCATCCGAAAAGAATGCTTATAAAGTAACGCGTCTTGGTGGAATGTACGGAAAAACGAAAAGTCCGAGGTGATGACTAATGTGGACGAAGTTGATGAGTCTGTTCGCAGTCGCGCTGCTTGTGATGAGCGCCCTGCCCCTGGCGATTGCCCAGAGCGAGGGGAACCGCCCCGAGGAAGCCCCGAGGATCGCCGCCCAGATGGACGAGCGACTTGAAGAGGCGGAGGAACCGCGCGCCAAGATCCAGGCGCGGCTCGCGGAGCAGCGCCAACGGATGAGAGAACGGCAGGAGAACTTCGTGGAGCGGAAAGAGGCGCTCCAGGCGCGGCTCGAAGAGCGACGGGAAGACATGACGAAGTCGCGGATTGAACAGGCAGAGGAACGCTACGAAGAGACGAGAGTCCGCTACGCCGAGGCGCGGCAACAGTACCAGGAGGTGAAAAAGAAGGTGCAGCAGGCCCGGCAGCGGTTTGCGGGCTGCGCCGATGACGCCAGCGCCGAGTGTCAACGCGTCAACGAGGAGATGCGGGAGCACGGGAAGCCCTTCCTGCTCCGCAGCGCCGACCTTGTCCTTGAGGCTCTCGAACGGACCAGGATGAGGATCGAGGCGAGCGAGGAGATGGATACCGCTACCAAGGCGGACCTCCTTACCCGGCTCGCCGACAAGCGAGCCGAGATCGAGGATGCCCGAGCCGTAATCGAGGAGCTCGACGAGGAGGCGACGCCGGAAGAGATCCGGGAGGCGGCGAAGACGATCAGGGAGGCCTGGCAGGAGAGCAGGTACGTCCTCCTGCTCGGCGCGGGCCACGTGGTGAACGCGCAGCTCGGCAACATCATCCACCGGACGGAGCGGCTGAGCGAACGGATTCACCGGACGCGTGACCGGTTGGCGTCGCAGGGGAAGGAGGTCGCTGCACTCGACGAGCAGCTCGACATCTTCGACCAGAAGCTCGGGCTCGCTAACCAGGAATGGCAAACCGCGGTGGACCTCTACACTGACGCGGCCCCGGGACAGATGGACGCCGTGGCGAAGGAGGCGCGGCAGCACGTCCAGCGAGCAAAAGAGCTCCTCGCAGAAGTGCGTGACGCGCTCCGCACGATCGTGAACGAGATCAAGCGTCAGGAGGGGAGCGAGCTCAGGATCGAAAATGGCGAGAACTCGGACGATGGGACTCCGGAGCAGGGGAGTGGTGATGCGTGACCTGCCCGAAAAATATAAAAACGAAAGCGAGGAACAGAGCACAGAGGTGGAGACCATGAGACGCATGACGCTTATCGCGCTCCTCGCGATCGGGATGCTCCTCGTCTCCTGCGCGAAGACGCCCGAGGCAGAGCGCGATGTCGACGCCGAGCCCTTCGAAGAGATCCAGACGGACCTTGACGGGATAGAGACAATCAGCGACGAGCTCGATTTCACCGACCTCGAGACGCTCGACGAAGACCTCAACTTCGGCTGAGCTTAAAAGCCAAGAGCAAACTTTTTAAACACCCCCTTTCCTCAGGCTTATCGTCGTGTGTTAACGTCCAAGGCACGCTTCCTCTTTTTTTCTTATTCTCCCATTCTTATCGTGGAGTGCGAACTCCTCTCTAAGAGAATACGTGACGGCAGAACGATACTGTGTGCGCTCGAACAGTTCTGAGAACAGCGAACTCACGCGCAGCGATCCACCGACTGATGCCGGTGGCGCGCTGGATTCGAAGGATCTTGGCGCACGGAAACTTGCGAGTTTCCTTTGCGTTACTCGCTCGGACCGCGCGTCCGTACCCTCGTGCTTCGCGCGTTTCCGCGCGACGAGGGCGAAGCGCGCGTGAAGAACCGGAAGCGGCGGCCCGAACCAGCAGTTATCCTTTCACTACGCCGATTGGGATGAGCTTCGCCACCTTCTTTGCGATCCCCGCGTCATGACAGACCTCGATCACCTCATCGACGTCCTTGTACGCGCCAGGCGCCTCTTCGACGATCCCTTTCCGCGACGCGGCCCTAATCGTCACCTGCCGTTCTTCGAGCTGCCGGACGATGGTGTCCGGGGTGAACTCCTTCATCGCCTGGAAACGGCTCATCAGCCGCCCGGCGCCGTGGGCGCAGCTCCCGAAGGAGTGGCGCATCGCCGTCTCCGTGCCGTGCAGCAGGTAAGAGCAGGTACCCATGCTCCCCGGAATGATGACTGGCTGCCCGTACGGGCGATACTCCTCGGGAAGCTCGGCGAAACCGGGCGGGAACGCTCTCGTTGCGCCTTTCCGGTGGAGCATCACCTCCTCCTCTTTCCCCTCGATGAGATGTATCTCCTTCTTCGCGATGTTGTGCGCGATGTCGTAGACCGTCCGGATGGTGGCGGCCTCCTCACCGAAAACCTCAGCGAAGCTCTTCCGGACGAAATGGGCGAGGATGTGCCGGTTCGCGAAGGCGTAGTTCGCGGCCGCATTCATCGCCGCGAAGTAATCATCGGCGAGCGTGCTGCCGAGAGGGGCGTAGATCAGGTTCTTGTCGATGAGCGAGTTTGCCAGTGCGGGCTGCTCCTCCTCCATACGCCGGATGTAGTCGGTGCAGACCTGGTGACCGAAGCCACGCGAGCCGCAATGAATCATGACGACGACCTGCCCCTTCTCGGTGAGGCGGTAGGCCTGCGCCGCCGCCTCGTCGAAGATCTCCTCGACGGCCTGGACCTCGATGAAATGGTTGCCTGCACCGACAGTGCCGAGCTGGCTCCTGCCGCGCGCCTGTGCCCTCCGAGAGGTCTTCGCCGGATCCGCGCCGGGGATGCGGCCGTTCGATTCGCAGTGGGCGAGATCGTCCTCGGTGCCGTAGCCGTTCTCGACCGCCCACGCGGCGCCGTCTACCATGAGCGTCCTGTACTCCTCGTCGCTCAGCCGGATCTTCGCCTCGCTGCCGACCCCGACAGGGCAGTTCTGGTAGAGCCGCTCGAGAAGCTCTGCAATCCTCGGGCGGACCTGCGCGGCCGTGAGCTTCGTCGCGAGGAGCCGGACGCCGCAGTTGATATCGAAGCCGATCCCGCCGGGGGAGATGACGCCCTCCTCCATGTCGAAGGCGGCGACGCCGCCGATGGGAAATCCATACCCGCAGTGCTGATCTGATTGCACAATACTCGCAACCCGGATGCCAGGAAGAGTCGCAACATTGCAGGCCTGCTGGATAGAACCGTCCTGCGAGACCTTCTCAAGGAGCTTCTCGTTCGTGAACATCTTCACCGGGACACGCATCTTTCCGGAAGGAGCAATGGTCCATACTGTTTCACTCTTCTTCTCGAGTATGTGACCATCAATTTCGAAGGAATCCATACTTCGGAAGATTCCGGGTTTCTTTAAATAATTTCTCTTAGTCTTCCGTCGAGCGCTGGACATCCGCCGTAACGCCTATTAAGATGGTTTGCACCTCAAAAAACCAGAGAAAAGACCCTGTGCGAAGGCTCACTCCTTGAACCGCTGCGAGTAAGGGACGAGGCTGACCAGGTTCTCCTTGACCATCACCTCGTAGGTCCAGCCACCCGGCTTCGTGATGCGGCCCTCACCTGTGAAGTATTGGGCGATAAAAATCCGCTGGCCACGCCTGTTCACCCAGCGCTCCGAGACAAGAGTCTTCCAGTCTCCTTTCACCACATGTGGCTCGACATTTCCTCCACCCAGTAGTTCCGATTGAAGCGTTTTC
>JBBIPM010000085.1:0-4594 GCA_037442865.1 Candidatus Woesearchaeota archaeon | reverse complement strand
CTCAAGACCGCCGCCTTCGTGGTCGGCATCTTCGCCACCGTGGACGTGTCCCTGTGGCTGGAGAACATCTTCGGCAAGAAGGAAAACCGATGATCCAGGCGCTCCTGGTGCTCGTCCTGGTCCTGGCTGCCGCTTGCGCCGTGTTGGTGCTCGTAGCCAGGCTACAAGCGAAGCGGGCCGCGAAGGCCGAGGCGGAGGCCAGGCGCCTCCATGACGCCTTCTGGGAAGTCGAGCAGCGCGCCGAGCGCCTGCAGAAAGCCTTGAACGGAAATCTCAAGGCGGAGGAAGAGGCGGATGAAAAACGGAAAGACCTGGCCGCTACGGCTGATTCCGATCTTGCTGGTCGCGCTAATGGCCTTTTCGGCGTGCGCGACGGTAAAAAGCGCTCCTGACGCGGAGCTTGAAAAGGTAGAGGCGGCCCTGGTGCCGCCCATGCCGAAAGCTCCGGACATGGAGAGCGTCGCTTTCGAGGACCGCGACGGCGGCCTGTGGCTGTCCTACGACGACTACCGGGCGCTGGAGCGAAACGTGATAGCCCTGCGGGAATATTGCGCGCGGCTTGAAGTCATCATCGGTTTTTATAAGGGGGAATAGTGGCAGCGAGAAAATCGGCGCAGACCGTCCAACCAAACATACCGCACATACGGGACAGCGCCCCGAATCCCTGCCCTATGAATCCTTACTGCGCGGCGGAGTTCGCCTCCATCGCCTCGAATTATGAAAATCTGGCGGAACGGATGGATCGCTTTGAAGCCAAGTTCGACGAAGGCATAGAAAGCCTGCGCTCGTACCTGAAGGAAGAATACGCCCAGTCCATCGACTTCCGCATTACCGCCCTGACCGCCCGCATCGAGGTGACGGAAAAACAGATCACCGGGATGCAGAAAACCCTGAACGACGTATCCAAGAAGATAATCTACGCCACGGGAGGCATCGCCATGATGACCTTCCTTGTCGGGCTGGCCGTATCGCTGGTCAAGCTCTTCGGGGTGCCCTGATGGCCCTCCCCGACAAGCGTGACGAAGCCGAGCGGCTGTATGTGCGCCTCTCCATGACCTGCCCCGCCATCGCGGAGGAGCTTGGCGTCAACGAGGGCACCGTCTATCGCTGGAAGGCCGAGGCCGCCGAGAAGGGCGAGTCCCTGGACTGGGACGTCCAGCGGCGCATCTACAACATGAGCCCCCGCGAGATGGTGGCCATGTACGCCGAGAGCGTCAAAGCCTGGCTCGTGAAGATCAAGACGAATCCGGAGCTGCTCTCCGATCCGAAGATCGCCGACGCCATCGCCAAGCATATTTCCGTCATGCAGAAAATCGACGCCCGCAGTCAGTACCTCGGCGTCGCCATCGACCTGATCAAGGTCGCCAATAGCTGGCTGGCCGAACACCAGAGCGACATGAAGGCCAAGATGGAGCCCTTCTGGGACGCCATCTATCAAGAGCTGGTTTCCTACTCGACCAGGAAGGGGATGTTTTAATGCGCGAGATACGCACGTTAAAGCAGCTAGAAACCGCCTGGAACGAGCTGAAGGAAGAAATACTCTCCCGACCGCTGTTCCTGGATAATTCGGCTAAGGCCAAGGAAGAGCGGAAGAAGCGCTGCGAGGGAAGCGTCCTTGAGTTCGGGCGCACCTACTTCCCGGACTACGTCCCGTCCGAGTACTCGAAGATCCACAAGGACTGGGAGAAGGTCCGTACCATCGAGAACGAGCCGGTGCTCCTGGAGGCCTTCCGAGGCTGCGGAAAGTCCACCTACTTCTCGCTCCTGGACCCGATCCACGAGATCGCCTACGGCAAGCGCTCCTTCATGATCTTCTCTAGCTACAACGAGGAGAAGAGCGCCGTCTTCACTGGCCGCATTCTCCTGGAGCTGATGTTCAACCAGCGCCTGAAGAACGACTTCGGCGAGTTCATACTTCCGGGGAAGAACCCCGGCGTCCGCCACTTCACCGCCGACATTCCCGGATCCGGCGGAAAGACCGTCGGCGTCCGCGCCGTGTCTATCGGCCAGGACCCGCGCGGCTTCGTCCACGGCCCGAACCGGCCGGACTACGTGCGCCTGGACGACATCCAGAGCCGGAAACGAGCCAAGAGCCGCAAGTTCGTCCGCGAGGCCGTCGAGTGGATCACCCAGGACCTCCTGCCCGCCCTGGCCGAGCATTACTCCTGCGTGGTCGTCGCCACGCCGCTCAATACGCAGTGCGTGGCCAGCACTCTTGAAAAGGGAAGCGATGACGTTGGCGCCGTCCGGACCTTCAAGTTCCCGGCGGAGGAGCGCGGACGCCCGACCTGGAAGGACGCATTCCCGGCCGCTCGCCTGGCCAAGATCAAGAAGACCATTGGTTCTACGGCCTACGCCCAGGAGTACCTCCTGATCCCGCAGGCCCTGGATGAGAAGATATTCCGCGAGGAGTGCATCAAGAACTACGAGCCGGAAGAGCTGATCGGCGTCCGGTTCGCCTACGTGTTCAGCTGGACCGACCCGTCCGTGAAGCATGAGGAGAAGCACTGCTACAAGGCGACCATCTGCGCGGGCATCACCGACGAGGGGGCGATCTACGTCCTCAAGGCGCGGATCCGCAAGGAGTCCGTCTCCCGGATGGTGGACAGCATGTACCTCATCTACACGGCCTGCAATCCGTCGTGGATGTTCTACGAGGACAACGGCGGCCAGGCGCTCCTGGCCGAGGTGCTGGACGCCAAGGCGGAGCAGGAGGGGTACCACATCCCGCGCCGCGCCGAGACCAACACGATCCACAAGGATACCCGCATCGAGGGGACGCTCTCCGCCCCCATCGAGAACGGCGTGATCCGTTTCCACAAGGCCGACCCGGACCAGAAGGAGCTGATCGACCAGCTCCTGCAGTTCCCCGACGGGGAATACAAGGACGGCCCCGACGCCCTGGAGGGTGTGGTCCGCAAGCTCCAGGAGTACGCCCGCAAGCGCCGCGCGGGGATGCCCACCACGGGCCGCCCGCGCTCCTCGGCTCGGGTACTGCGGGGGTATGAATGAGCCGCAAGCATAGGAACTACCAGAACTGGGGGCCGGGCACCACGACCGACAAGGTCGCGGAAGGGCTCGCCGACCGGCCAGAGGTGAACCTCGCAGGCGGCGACCACTTCGCCACCCGCGCCCGCGCCAACGACTTCGTGCGTCTTATGCGCACGCTCCCGGATCCCGATCCGGTCTTGCGGAAGATGGGCCGGGGCATTACCGCCTTGCAGGAGCTTTTGACCGATAGCCACCTGGAGAGCGTGTGGAGCGTCCGCTGTTCCGCCGCCTCCGGCGCCGAATGGTTCATGGCCGCCGGAGCCGACGGCAAGCGCGAAAAGGAAGCCGCCGACGCCTTCGCCGAGCAGCTCTCCGCCCTGGACGTGCCGCTCATCATCGAGGAGATGATGAACGCCGTCGCCTACGGCTATTCGCCGCTGGAGGTGCTCTGGGAGCTGGACGGCGTCCGCTGGGGAATCGGCGGCATCGTCGGGAAGCCTCCGCAGTGGTTCGAGTTCGACCAGGACAACCGTCTGGTGTTCCGCACCGGCGCCGTGGGCATCGAGGAGATTCCGGAGAACCGCTTCCTCCTCGTGCGCCATCGCCCGAGCTACGCCAATCCCTACGGGGACAAGGTGTTCTCCAAGTGCTTCTGGCCGGTGACCTTCAAGAAGAACGGCTTCCGCTGGTGGACCGTGTTCGTGGAGAAGTACGGCGGCGCGTTCATGTACGGCAAGTACCCGAACAACGCTGGGGAAGAATACAAGGCCGAGCTGCTCGGCGCCCTGGAGAAGATGATATCCGACGCGGTCGCCATAGCGCCCGAAGGCGCGGACATCACCATCGAGGCCCTTGCCAACAAGGGCAGCGTGTCGAGCGTTCACGCCGAGTACATCGCCATGGCGAACTCCGAGATCTCCAAGGCGGTGCTCGGCCAAACCCTGACCACCGAGATCGGCGACAAGGGAAGCTACGCCGCGTCCAAGACGCACAACATGGTCCGTGAGGATCTGGCCGCCGCCGACCGCCGCCGGATCGCGGCCGCGTTCAACCGGCTGGCCTCGGTCTTCACGTTCTACAACTTCGGCGCCGAGGTGGTTCCGCCGGTCTTCTCGTTCGTGAAGGACGAGGACCTCCAGCCCGCCCGCGCAAAGCGCGACGTGGATCTCTACGCCATCGGCTGGCGGCCGAAGAAGAGCTACATCGCCCGCGAGTACGGGATGCAGGAAGAGGACTTCGACCTCTTCGAGGCGCAACAGGCTTTTGCCGCGCAAGTCGGGGGACGCCCCGGCCATAGCCACGACCGACCGGCTTCCGCCACGTCGGCTACGCCTGCCGCGAAGAAACCGAAGGGGCTGGCCGAGCGCTTCGCGGCCCTGTTCGCCTCCAAGGATGACAAGGCCGCCGCCAAGGACGACTCCCTCCTGGGCGACTACGAAGAAACGTTGCTGGGCAAGGCCCAGGAGGATATGGATGCGAAGATCGACGCCCTCGTCGACGCGGCGGGATCGGCGGCGACTTACGAAGATGCGCTTGAGGCTTTGGTATCTGCGTATGGCCGCCTGGATTTTGCGCGCGGCGCGGAACTGCTTGATAACGCCCG
>JBBIPM010000084.1:1679-4901 GCA_037442865.1 Candidatus Woesearchaeota archaeon | reverse complement strand
GACTCATACTCCACAACATTTCCTTGAGAATCAAAATCTCATTCTACTGAGCCGATTGACTGTACGCCAACAGGTTCTCGAAAAGAGGATGACGTCGACGCCTTGGCGGCGATGCCGAATCGATTAGTTGAATCCTGAGTACAGAAGCGAAAGAGCAAACGATGAGCGCGGCAGCATCGTCGCCAGAACGTTTTTTAACCTGCCGTGATTGCCGATGCCGTGGCACGGATCAGGATCAAGACGTACGGCTGCGCGCACAACCGGGCGGACAGCGAGACGATGGCTGGCCTGCTCGCGGCCGCAGGCCATCGGCTCGTCGAGCGGGATGAGGAGCTGCTCATAGTGAACGGCTGCGCGGTGAAAAGCCCGTCAGAGGAGCGGTTCCGGCGCGATCTCAGGGAGGCGACGGTGCCGGTGCTTGCCGCAGGGTGCGTCGTGCAGGGGAGTCCGCGCGACCCTTCTCTCTCCGGCTTCAACGCGATCGGGACGAAGGAGCTCGGAAAGGTCGTGGAGGCGGCTGAGGCGACGCTCCGCGGCGAGCCGTTCCGTTCCTTGTTGAGAAGGAAGAATCCTCCATTGGGGTTCCCGCGCCTGCGCCGCAACCCCTTGGTGGCAATCATCCCGGTGGCGAGCGGCTGCCGTTCCGGTTGCGCGTATTGCAAAACAGTCCATGCACGGGGACGACTGGAGAGCCACCCCGTTGCCGAGGTCGTCGCCGCCGTCGAGGCGGCGCGAGATGAGGGTGCGAAGGAGGTCTGGCTCACCGCAGAGGATGTCGGCGCCTACGGCGCCGATCTCGACACCGATCTGGTCGCGCTTCTCGATGCGATCGCGCAGGTGCGCGGCTCCTTCATGGTCCGTGTCGGGATGGCGAACCCTGCCTGGGTCGAGCCGCAGGCGGAGCGGATCGCGCAGCTGCTCGAGCAGCGCCCTGACCGCTTCTTCCGGTTCCTCCATCTCCCGATCCAGTCGGGGAGCGAAACGGTGCTGCAGCGGATGCGGCGAGGATCGTCCGTGGAGGCGTTCGAGGCGCTCGTGGCGCGGCTCCGCCTCCTGGTCCCGGAGATGACGATCGCCACAGATATGATTGTCGGCTTCCCGGGCGAGACGGAGGAGGAACATGAGGCGTCGTTAGCGCTGATTGCGCGCCAGAAGTTCCCTGTGGTCAATATCAGCCAGTTCTATCCTCGTCCGGGGACTGCGGCGTCACGGATGAGACGCGTCCCGTCACAGACAGTGAAGCGCCGCTCGCGAGAGATGACGCTGCTCTTCGAGAGCCAAGACCCGAACACGGCCAGGATGGGAAGAAAGGTAGAAGCGCTTTTTACCGCTCGCGGTCCACGGGGCAGCATCGTCGGCCACACTCTCGAATACGTGCAGGTCGTCGTTCCCCGCGAGGAGCTGGACGGCATCGACCCGGACGAAACGCTCGTGGGCCGGTGGGTCGTTGTCGACGTGACTGCTGAGAACAAGTTCTTCCTGACTGGGAAGCCGATTGTGAAGCGCGAAGAGTGAGGCGGTGACGCGCCCGAAGAGAGAACCCGAAACAAAGAGAAGACTCACACCTCATCATATTTTCCGAAATGTTTAAATAAGAAAGTGAGAAACAACGGGAGGGGGTCGCGTATGAAAGAACGGGTAACATTGACGATCGAGAAGGATCTCTTGGCTGAGCTCGACGGAAAAGTTGATGGCGTGACCGTCAAGAACCGGAGCCATGCGGCCGAGCTCTACTTGCGGCGCGCCCTGCGCGGCCGTGCGCCGAAACGCGCAATTATCCTCGCCGGCGGGAAAGGGACGCGGATGCTCCCTCTCACGGAGAACCTGCCGAAACCACTCATCAAGGTGCAAGGGAAGCCGCTCCTCGAGCACAATCTCGACTTGCTCAAGCGGTTCGGCGTCACCGACGTTCTGATCAGTGTCGGCTATCTCAAGGATCAGATTATCCGCTATTTCGGGGACGGCGCCGCATTCGGGCTCACCATCACCTATATCGAGGAGGATCCCAGCAGCCCCCTCGGCACCGCCGGCCCGCTCCGGAAAGCGAAGGAACAGCTCAAGGAGGGAAGCTTCCTCGTCCTGAACGCTGATGAGCTGAAGGATGTCAACCTCGAGAAGCTCTACCGGGAGCACCTCCGGACCGAGGCGATGGCGACGATCGCGCTCACCACGGTGAAAGACCCGTCATTGTTCGGCGCCGCCATGCTGGACGGCGAAAAGATCCTCCGGTTCGTGGAGAAGCCGGCGCCTGGCGCGGCCCCGAGCCGACTAATCAACGCAGGAATCTACATCTTCGAGCCGGAGGCGCTGGCGCTAATCCCGGAAGGCTATTCGATGCTGGAGACCGACGTCTTCCCAAAGCTGGCGCGTGACGGGAAGCTGATTGGCTACCCCTTCGCAGGCCAGTGGTTCGTGCCGGAGAGCCCCGAGTACCTAGAGCGGATCGAGAAGGAGTGGCAGGGCTACCAATCGTGACGCCACGGGACTGCGCGACGAGAAGGGCTGAAGAGGAGCGAAGACGCGGGAAACGATGATGGCCGACGAAACGACACTGAAAACGCTCCTCTCGACGCGTGTGAGGCACGTCGTGAAGCCATGGGGGTCGGAAGAGCGTCTCTCCGTCATGGAGAAGTATGCGCTGAAGCTCCTCCATCTCCAGAAAGGGGCGCGGTTCAGCCTCCAATACGAGATGAAATAGTACGAGATGAAGGAGGAGAGCCAGCACCTTTGAAGAGGACTGCTCGTCGTCACCCTCGGCCGGAAAAAGGCGCCGGAGAGGCTCGAGATGGCCTCTTCCCGCCCGGAGAGTGCCTCCACCTCCTGCCCGTGACAATCCATCAGGCGGAGTCGTTGGAGGAGAGCATGATCATCGAGGAGAGCACGCTGGAGCTGCGCTACGGGGTGCGGCTGAAGGACGAATATGGCCGCGAAGGGCCGAAGGTGCCATGAAAAGCGGAAGAATAAACTAAAGAAAGAATAAACTAAAGAAAGAATAAACTAAAGAAAGAATAAACTAAAGAAAGAATAAACTAAAGAAAGAATAAACTAAAGAAAGTCCGATTGACAGGGAGAAGAGGGATAATCCGGGACGATGGCGGGACTGATCCGGGAAGAGGATGACGAGTAAACCAGGAAGACCATCACGAACAATCTGAGAAGAACAATTCGAGAAGAACAAACAGAGAAGAACAAACAGAGAAGAGGATCAGAAGAAGCATCACG
>JBBIPM010000084.1:0-1579 GCA_037442865.1 Candidatus Woesearchaeota archaeon | reverse complement strand
GAGAAGAACAAACAGAGAAGAACAAACAGAGAAGAGGATCAGAAGAAGCATCACGGTAACAGTCAGGAGAAGGGGTGAACCACGATCGCGGGAATTTACAAAGCGTACGACATCAGAGGTTTGGTCGACAAGGAGCTGGATGCGAAGATTGCATACGCGATTGGACGCGCGTATGCCCAGGCGCTCCGGCTCGTCGGGAAGCAGGTGTTAGTCGGCAGGGATATGCGCGCCAGCTCGGTCATGTACGGGGACGCGCTGATCAAGGGACTCACGGACGAAGGGGCGAACGTCGTGGATGCAGGCCTCGTCTCGACGCCGCTCTTCTACTTCGCCACGAAAGGGTATGCCGCCGGCATCATGGTGACCGCATCCCACAATCCTGCCGAGTACAACGGCTTCAAGTTCTGCCGCGAAGAGGCGATCCCGGTGAGCTACGACACCGGCATCGACGCGGTGGAACGGCTCGTCATCTCCGGAGAGGCGACCCGGAAACCGGTCGCCGAGCGGCGGGGAAGCGTGAAGAGGAAGGAGTTCCTCGACGCCTTCCTCGCGGAGAACCTGACGTTCTTGCGGACGACGCGCCCCTTCACCGTCGTCGTCGACGCCGGGAACGGAATGGGCGGCCTCACCTACGGGGCGCTCGCCCCGCTTCTCACCGCGCGCGGCGTCACGATCGTGCCGCTCTTCTTCGACCCTGACGGGACGTTCCCGAACCATGAAGCCAACCCGTTGAAAGAAGAGACGCTGACAGAGCTGAAGCGGACCGTCAAGGAAAGGCGCGCCAACCTGGGACTCGCCATTGATGGCGACGGGGACCGGTGCGTCTTCATCGACGAACAGGGCGAGACGATCGGCGCAGACCTCTTCCTCGCGCTGATCGCCAGAGAGCTGCTCGCCACCCATCCCGGCGCGACGATCCTCCACGACCTGCGCTCGAGCCGCGCCGTCCGCGAAACGATCATCGCCGCCGGCGGGAAGCCAGTGATGTGCCGCGTCGGCCACGCATACATCAAGGCGCAGATGCGCGAGCAGGGCGCGTTGCTCGCCGGCGAGCTGAGCGGCCATTTCTATCCGGGCGAGGCGAACTACACCGAGAATACGATGTACGCGCTCTTCCAGCTCCTCAACCTCCTCGAGAAGGAGGGGAAGCCGCTCAGCACCCTGGTCGCGCCGTTGCGGCGCTACGCGTTCAGCGGCGAAATCAACTCCAAGGTGGCGGAGGCCGATGCCGTCGTCACGGCCGTAGAGCAGGGCTACGCGACGCTGCCTGGCGCCCAGGACGTCTCGCGGATCGACGGGATCAGAATCGAGTTCCCCTCATGGTGGCTCTCGGTCCGGAAGTCGAACACGGAGCCAGTGGTTCGGCTCATCGTCGAGGCCGACACGGAGGCAGAGATGGGTATGAGACGGGACGAGCTGCTGGCGTTGATACGCAAATAGCGTCACGGCCGGCCGCGAACAACAGGGTTAAGTCAGATTAAGTGGGAATCTTCTTATTTGGGCATTTAAAAGGGGTTCTTCCCTCATTTTGATGACCCCAATCCGCAGCTTTGGAGGATTTTCAGCTTGAAATAGTCGA
>JBBIPM010000083.1:0-4925 GCA_037442865.1 Candidatus Woesearchaeota archaeon | reverse complement strand
CGTACAGCGAAGAGCGCCTGCTTGAAGGCGCGCCGCTCGACTTCGGTTAGGAAATCATCCCCCGCCCAACGGTGGCTTGCCTGCGGTCACGGGAGTTGAGCGAACGACTCGTCAAGGAATTCCGGGAGGTGCACCATGGCCAAAGAGACCCTTCTCACAAAAGAGGGCTACGAGCAGAAAAAGGCTGAGCTCGAGCGGATCGAACACCGCTTGTACCAGGAGATCCCGCAGCGCTTGAAGGAAGCGAAGGACCACGGAGGCGGCGACGTGCGGGAAAACCGGGAGTATCTGTACCTGAAACAGGAACAGGACATGATCGAGGCCGAGGCCCGCGCTCTGCGCGAGCTTCTGGAGACAGCCCGGGTCATGACGGAAGAGGACTTCCGTACGGGCGAGGTGGGGATCGGCTCCCAAGCCATTTTGGAGGATGTCGAAACTGGCGAAGTAGAGACCTACACCCTCGTCCCCCCTGCTGAAGTCGACCTTCTCCAGAACAGAATCGGCGTGGACTCGCCCGTGGGACAGGCCCTCCAGATGTACGCGAAGGGGAAGACGCTCTCGGTTCAGACCCAGGGGAAGAAGATCAAGTACAAGATCCTCGGCATCGAGCGCCGCTGACCGTGATCCCCATGCGGACACTTCTCATGAATCCCGCTCCAGCAAACAGGCAGTGGAGATCTGAAGGAGAATTGCGTGGCTGAAGCCGATCTCCTGGCCTCGCGCCGCGAGAAGCTCCTCCGCCTCCGCGCCCAGGGTGTAAGTCCGTATCCCTACAGTTATGTCCGCACCCACACCGCGGCGGAAGCACGGGCAGCCTTCGGGTCCCTCGGCCCTCACCAACGCACGGGAACGAGGGTTGGTCTCGCCGGACGCCTGGTCGCCCTGCGCCGGATGGGCAAGGCCGCGTTCGGGAACGTGCTCGATCGCTCGGGACGTATCCAGATCTACGCATCGGCGGACGGCCTCGGACCGGAGCTTTACGAGCAGTTCGTGGACCTCGACCTCGGGGATATCGTCGGTGTCGCCGGAGAGCTGTTCACGACGAAGACCGGCGAACTGACGGTGGACGTGAGGGAGATCACCCTTCTCGCCAAGTCGCTGCGCCCACTCCCGGAGAAATGGCACGGCCTGAAAGATGTGGAGACACGCTATCGCCAGAGGGCGCTCGACTTCATCTCCAACGACGCTGCCCGGCGGGCAATCGAGGTGCGGGCGGCGACGCTACGCGCCTGCCGCGCATACCTCGACGACCAGGGATTCCTCGAGGTGGAAACCCCGATCCTCCAGCCCATCTATGGAGGAGCCACAGCCCGACCGTTCGTCACCCACCACAACGTGCTCGACCGCGACCTGTACCTGCGGGTGGCACCCGAGCTCTACTTGAAGCGGCTCCTCGTGGGAGGGTTGGAGAAGGTGTACGAGATCGGTCGCAACTTCCGCAACGAGGGCATTTCCTCCATGCATAACCCGGAGTTCACCGCGCTCGAGGCCTACGAGGCGTACGGGGACTACGAGCGGGCGATGGAGTTGGCAGAGGGGATCGTCGAAGCGTGCGCGCTCGCCGTGGCCGGCACCACCTGCCTCCCGTACCAGGAACGCGCGGTGGACGTCACCCGACCCTGGCGCCGGGTCTCCCTCCTCGACCTCGTGGCCGAAGGGAGCGGCTGCGACGTGGAGAAACCTCTCCCCGATCTCGTGGCAGAGATCGAACGCCGAGGGCTCCCCCTCCCGCCTCCCCTCCGCAAGGGACCGAAGGGGAAGGTGATCGAACACCTGCTGGAAACATGCGTCCAGGACACGTTGTGGAACCCGACGTTCGTCGTCGACTTCCCGCTCGACATCTCGCCGCTGGCCAAGAGGAAGAGAGGCCGGGACGACCTCGTGGAGCGGTTCGAGCTGTACATGGCCGGCCGAGAGGTGGCGAACGCCTTCTCAGAGCTCAATGACCCGGACGATCAACGGGAGAGGTTCGCGATGCAGGAGGGGCTGCGGGCAGAGGGCGACGACGAGGCGCAACCGCTGGACGAGGACTTCCTGCGGGATCTCGAATTGGGCATGCCGCCCGCGGCGGGGATCGGGTTCGGGCTGGACCGCCTGATCATGGTGCTCGCCGACATGTCCTCGATCAGGGAGGTGCTGGCGTTCCCGCCCCTGCGATGATGGCTGCTCGCGCGCTCGCGTTCGCCTTCGGTCGCATCGGTCGGGCCCTCGATCGGTGGGTGGATCGGCTGTGGGCGTGGGACGAGGAGATGATGGACGCGGTGAGTTCGGCGCGGTTCCTCCAACGCCTTGACGCCGTGCTCGTGTCCGCCACCTATCTCGGGTACGGATACCTGTGGGCCGCGGTCGCCTTGGCCCTCATCGCCTTCGGTACCAAGGCTGACCACGCTGCGGTGCTCATCGGCCTGGGGGTGGTCATCGTCGCGGTGTTTCTCTCCCAAACGATGAAGTCCATCACAGGCCGACCACGTCCGCAGTTCCATCGCCGCGGGTTCCATCACCAGTTCCTTTCTGGCTCATCGTTCCCGTCCAATCACACCACGGCGGCGTTCGCGATGGGGTTCGTGGTGTTGAGGCTGTTCCCGTGGTGGCCGAACATCGCCGTCGTGTACACGATGGCCGCGCTGATCGGCCTGTCGCGGGTGTACCTGCGGGAGCACTTCCCGCTCGACGTCCTGGGGGGGGCGGCGCTGGGGACGTGCGTGTCCCACGGGCTCCTGCCCCTGTTCGCTCGGCTCGTGCAGTGACCCAAGGGAGGGATGGCATGAACCCGTTGTTTGCGGAGCGGACCAAAGCGGCGCGCCGGTCGGTGATTCGGGAGCTTCTGAAGCTCACCGAGCAGCCGAACATCATCTCGTTCGCAGGTGGACTACCCGATCCGGACACGTTCCCGCGGGCGTTCCTGGCCCAGGTCGCCGCGGACGAGATCCGGAACAACCCCGGCAAGACCCTTCAGTACACGACCACGGAGGGCAAGCTTCCCCTGCGGGAGCCTCTGTCACGGTGGTTCGCCGAGGACGGGATGGAGTTCCCTCCCGATCACATCGTCATCACGAGCGCCTCGCAACAAGGCCTGGATCTCGTCGCCAAGGTATTCCTCGACCCAGGAGACGTCGTTCTGGTTGGACTCCCCACGTACATCGGGGCGATCCAAGCGTTTCAGGCGATGCAAGCCAAGCTCGTGGGCGTGCCGCTGGAGGACGACGGGATGGATCTCCACGCCCTCTCCGACTCCATCACCACGGCCCGCCTGGCCGGGCAGACCCCGAAGTTCATCTACGTCGTCCCCGACTTCCAGAACCCGTCGGGGATCACCTGGTCGGAGGAGAAGCGGCGCGGATTGCTCGAGATCGCCGGCCGGGAGGACCTGGTGGTTGTCGAGGACATGCCGTACCGGAGACTGCGCTACGTCGGCAAGCCCGTGCCCCCGGTCGCGTCCCTCGATAAGAAGGGCCGGGTGGTGGTGCTGTTCACCTTCTCCAAGACCCTCGCCGCCGGGCTGCGCCTGGGAGCGCTGGCGGGGCCCCAGGAGATCGTGGAGAAAGTCGTGACGATGAAGCAGGCCACCGACCTTTGCACGTCTTCTCTCACCCAGCGGCTCGCCATCCGCTTCTTCCAGGAGTACGACGTGGAAGGTCATATGCGCACGATCTGCGCCCACTACCGAAAGAAGCGAGACGCGATGCTCTCTGCCCTCGACCGGTACATGCCCAAGGACGAGGGGATTTCGTGGACGAAGCCCGAAGGCGGCTTGTTCCTCTGGGTGCGGTTCCCGGAGCATCTGGACACGGAGCGGATGCTGCCCCGAGCGATCGAACACAAGGTGGCGTACGTGATTGGGGCGCCGTTCTTCGTGGACGGAAAGGGCCACAACACGATGCGGCTCTCGTTTTCCAGCGCCACTGTCGACCAACTCGAGGAGGGGATCCGCCGGCTGGGCCTGGTGGTCGAGGAAGAACTGGCGAGCCTGCGCTCGCCGCAGCGCGCGTAAGGCCCTGCCACCGGAACTGGACACAACACGGGCCATCACTCGCACTGCTTGTTGCGCAAGCGCTGGCTCAGATCAGAGGAGCCTTGGCCCCTCGCTCTGCCCGCTCCAGCCACCGTTCCGGCCCGGTTGAAACGGCGTGGGGTCCACAACCGCGCCGAACTCCTCCTCGGCGATCCGAAGCAGGAGCTTTCGATGACAGGGTTTGTCATCACCCTCGTAGCAGATCAGGTAGACGTCGCACGTCTTGGCGCGCTCTGCCAGCTCCCTCAACCGCGTGAGCGCCTTGGCGCTTGCCTTGATCTCAGCTCGAAAGCGCCTTTCGTAATCGCTCTTCTCCCAGGCATAGTGAACTTCGCTCTCATACCCGCACCCGGGGAAGAACTCCTTCTTGAGGTCATTGAACTCGCGGAGGAGACCCTCGGTCGGGGCGAGTTCATCGTTCCCGCGTCCGCGCATCACAAGCACGGCTCCCGCTCCGGGGGGTAGCCTGCGTTTCATGCTAAGATAGGTCTGTCTCAGAGCCATATCCTCTCCTCGTGGAGCATGTGCACACCGGCGACGATCAACCAGTAGTAGCGTTCGCACAGGGCTGATAGACTCACCACCAGATAGACGCGCGCTCCTGGGAAGCTCCGGAGCAAGAGTTCTTCGTTTACACCCCATCCTGGCCAGCGCGTCCGCGCAAACTCCAACCACCGCAGGCAAGTGCACTTGGGCCCCGCTGAACCAACTCCAATAAGCTGCTTCTCAAGAGTGTGCCGGCGCCCCCCTGTGTGGCGCGTACCTGGAAATGTTGATTCGAAAAGGAATCGCGCTCCATCCCATTGATCTTCACGGTAAGCATACGTCTCGGGTCTCACCAAGAACAGCGATCTTTTGCCAACCTTAAGCGCTCGCATTAGGTCCCGATCGCAGGCATTCTCCACAGTCTCCA
>JBBIPM010000082.1:0-5015 GCA_037442865.1 Candidatus Woesearchaeota archaeon | reverse complement strand
AGTTCTACTGGAATTTCATGCATAAACTCCGAGAAAGACTGACGCCAGTAATCGCGGAGGGCATCGCAACGAAAGTCTGGATGTGGGGAAACCTACTCCACTACAGAATTAAAGTACTTTAAATGGTACAATACAAAAAATACGTTTTACTTCCGTTCGTGCGGCAGGATCCGCTTCACGTCAAGCGGGATGACGCCTTCATCGTATTCTTTCAGCGCGATCTCGACGGGGTTGTACTTCAGCTCCTCTAGCTCCTTTTTTGAGAGCTTGATGAGCAACGGAGCCCCTTGGCTGATCTGGAGCGCCCGCGAACCGATGATCCGCGCCCGCTCGTACTTCGTGTGCGTCTCTCTCTCCATTGCGCCATCACCTCAGAGGAACTTCCGCAGCTTCTTTGCCGTTGCCACGGCCAAATCGATCATCCGTCCGATCTCGTTGAGGGTGAGCGCGGCATCTCCGCCTTTCTGCAGGGCGCAGAGGCTCCCGTCCGAAAGGACGCCCACCGTGATTCGTGCGTCGGCGACGCGCATCTCGTCGTCGGTCGGGTCGATCAGCAGGTTCTCCCCGATCTTCACCACCGTGACGGGGATGGGTGTCTCGCCCAGCTTCAGCCCGTCTTTGGTGCGCTGGTGGTAGTCGGGCTGGCCGTTGACGAGTTTCGGCATCCGCGCATCCTTCAACGCCGCTAACGCCGCGAGGCCGCCAAGGTCGATGAGGTTGCCGTCGTGGTTCAACGGGCAGACGTCCACGTTCACCATCCAGACCTTCTCGCCGGGCGTGACGCAGAGGCTCTTCTCGTCGATCGTCTTACTCTCCCTGATCGTGCGGTCGATGACGCGCGCCACCTCGATCGACTCGATGGACGGCGGACCCGTCTCGAACTCCGGGTTGCTGATGGGACGGAGCTCCGCGTTCACCATGAGTGTGCCGGAATCGGGCCTGTCCGAGTACGGCTTCCCCAGCTCCATCTTGATGCCGACGATGATCTGCGTCTCGCCGCAGATGATCTCAGCACTCCCCTCTGCCGTTGCGGAGACGCCGGTCCTGATCGTGATGGGCCGGAACTCGTCGAGCTTCCGCCCGTCAAGCCGCAGCCCCTTCTTCAGGGCGAGGTTGATATGTTCCTTGAGCGCTTCATTCATTTGCCTTCACCTTTCTCCGCATCAGCGTAGCGCTGCTTGATCGCCGCCCGCTGGATATCTGCAATCCGTTCGAACGCGGGCCGCGCATGCTCGATCACCTCGATCAGCTCCTTCTTCTGGACCTTGCCGTCCATCTGGAGGAGGGTAATCTCGCCCGTCGAGGGAATCATTGCCACGGGGATGTCGGCAACCTCGCCCTCCTTCCACGCCTCCTCCTCGTAGTCCAGGTCGACGACGAGCATGCCGTCGACATTGCCGACGGCCACGGCCGCCACCATGTCGCGCATCTTCAGCCCGGCGTCGGCGAGCGCGATAGACGCGGCCGAGATGGCGGCGCACCGGCTCCCTGCATCCGTCTGGGGCAACTCGACGAAGACGTCGACCACTGCGTTCGGGTACGCGTCAAGATCGAGGACGGGGAGGAGCGCCTTCTCCATCACCATGCTGATCTCCTTGGAGCGTCTGCTCGGCCCCGGCCTGACCCGGTCGCCCTGCCCGGAGAAGGGCATCATATTGTACGTGCAGCGGAGGACGCCCTGTTTCGGGTTCTGCAGGAACTTAGGATGGAGTTCCCGCGGACCATAGACGGCCGCGTACGCCTCAGTGTTGCCGATCTTGAAATAGCCGCTCCCATCCGCTTTAGGGATGACACCCGCCTTCGCGACGATGGGCCGCGTCTCGCCAGGTCTTCGCCCATCGTGTCGTTTCGTGTATGCCATGATGATCACCTATTTCTCGTCGCGCGGAGAGCTCTCCGCGTCGCTTGGCGCACGCGCGTCGCTCCGTGCCGCTTCGTGTGGCCCGTCACGCGGCAGCCCGTCACGGCGGAACCCGCGTCCGCCGAAACGGCCACTATCACGCCGCGGTCCGTCACGTCTCGGGCCGTCCCGGCATCCGTCACGGGGAGCGTCCCGCCGGTCTCCCCGCTCCTCGCGCCGCGCGTAGTCGCGCGGACCGTCACGCGAGTACTCCCGCGGGCCGTCGCGCCGCTCGTCGCGGTACTCGTCAGGGATATCCTGTTCTGAGGGGATTGCCACCGCTTTCCCGGTCTTCTCGCCGAGCCAGGCCTGCATCCGCTCCGTCAGGCCGCCGACGTGCGCCTCGCGCTCGATCTTCCGGATCGCCTCGACGGCAATCGCCTCGTCCGCGGGCTCACCGCTCAGCCAGACAAGGCCATTCTGCCCCACCGTCACCTGGCAGCCAGTCGCGTTCTTGATCATCCCCATCATGCTGCCCCGCTTCCCGATAATTCGGGGCACCTTGGCGGCGTTCACCTTGATGATCCTGCCTCCCTTCAGCTTCCGGAGCCCGGGACCCTTCATCGAGACGTCAACGAGGTTCTGGCTCGTCACCTGGACGATCTTACAGAGGACATACTCCTCGAGGTCGAAAAAAGAGGTGAGGTCAGCCCCTTTCTTGATGTAGTCGAACGTCGCGTCCTTCAGCGGCAAGACTGCGCTGTACGGGCTGTTGATGTTGAACCGCCACCCCGTCATGAGGATGTCGATCACCTTGCCGATCACCACGTCGTTCCGCTTCGGCAGGTAGCCGCCGGCCAACGGGATCGATTTCAGGACCTTCCCTTCGACGACCAGCAGCCCCGTCTGGTTCGCGTGGATCCGGTCGCCTTTCCGGTACGTGCCATGGCTCGGCAGGTACTCTATCCCTTCCGCGAGGACCTCTCCCGGCGTCACGACCTCCTTGTCGTGCGCGAGGAGCCGGCTCTCACCCTTCTCTTTCGCTTCACTCATCTGTTCACCTTCCTGTTTATCATCGTGCTTCTGTCACGTCTCTCCCGACTCGCTATTGCTTCCGCTCCTCGATGGTGGCGCCGCCATGCGTCATGCTGTTCAGCTGGTCAATCAGCCCGAGCTTCAGCCCCGCAGGCAGCTCGACGTCGGCCTGCCAGGAGCCGTCGTCCAACCAACTCTCCTTCACGATCCGCGCCAAACGGGCCACTTCACCGTACATCTTCCCGGCATACTGGCTCGGCACCCTGATCCTGAGCTTCGCCGTCTCGAACTTGAGGGGCAGGATGGGCTGGAGTCGCTTCACCACATCGGGGAGCTGCTGCTCCACGGTCCGGAACTCGTCGAGGTGGAGCTTCGCCTCCTCGAAGGCCAGCTCGATTCGCCTCTCCGGGTGCGGGTTCCCGGTCTTCGGGTCGATCGCATTCCGGTGGATCTGCGCGACGAGCTGCCGCCGTTTCGCCGCGCGGACCTTGTCGCGATGCTCAGTGGTGAGCTGAATCTCCCCTTCCGCGAGGATCCGGGCCGCCACGGTCTCGAACGCCGCGGTGCCGAACACAGTCATCAGCTCCTCCTCGCCGGCGAGCAGCCCCTTCTTCGCGTCCGCGAAGACCTTCTGGGCCTTGACGACGTCGGCGATGCCGCCCTTGCCGCTCTCCTTCAGCGTCACCGCCGCATCAGGCTCAACGACCACCTCGAAGACGTGGCCGCCCTTCTTGAGGCGCGCCAGGTTGAACGTGACGCGTTCCTGATCGAATGTTGGTCCTCCCCTCATCCTCTCACCCCACGGCTCCGCTTCTGCCTTCGCTTCAAACACGCATCATCTTTTGCTCCATATCCTCTTATCACTACTTCATCAGCTTGACAATTCGCTCCTTCGAGACGCGTTCCATCACCCGGCCGCGCTCCATGATGACTGCCGCGTCGATCCGTTCAGGGCTGAACTCCTTGCCGTCAATCGTCCTCTTCAGCGCCTGGATAGAGAGCTTCAACCCCTCCTCGACGTTCATCCCTTCCTTGTACTCCTTGTGGAGGGTCTCCTCCACATCGGCTTCACCCTCGCCAATCACCACGGCCTTGTACTGGTAGAAGAGCCCTGTGGGGTCGGTCTGGAAGAGCCTCAGCCCCCCTTCGTCGGCGCCGGCGATGAGGAGTGAGACGCCGAAGGGGCGGAGGCCGCCCGACTGCGTGCAGAACTGCTTCAGGTTGGCGATATCCTTGACGATGCTGAGCAGGTCGATGGGGCTGTCATACGTGATCCGGTAGCCCGTCGATTTCTCCTGGGCGCGCTCGACGAGGATACGGGCGTCGCTCAGGATGCCGGCGGCGGTGATCATGATATGGTCGTCCACCTGCCATATCTTCTCAATCGCCTCGGGGACGACGAGCTTGTCCACCAGTCGCTTGTCCGTGACGAGGAGGACGCCGTCCTTGCAGACCATGCCGATGGCGGTGTTGCCGAGCCGGACGGTCTTCTTCGCATACTCCACCTGGAGCAATCGCCCGTCAGGGCTGAACATGGTGATGGCGCGATCATATCCCATCACCTGGTGCTGCACCGGTTGCATCTGTTTCACCTCACTTCGCTTGAACGCTTCCCTTCTCGTTCTCTCTCAGGCATCTCCCCGATCCCTTTGACTACGGTCCTTCCACTCGGGAGGAAACGGGCCGTCTTCGCCAGGATGCCGCTGACGCCCCGGACCCGGGGGATGACGGGCTGGCCGTCCACCGAACCGAGGAGGAGCAAGGCCGCCTTCGCCTTGTCTGTGCCCGCGACGCTCACCCGGAGGATGCCTGCCTGGGAGGGGGCGTCATACTTCACCGGGACGAGGCCTGCCTTGGCGCCGTCGAAAAGGCCGAGCGTCGCCCGGAGGTGCTGGTGCACCGCCCGGTCCGCGTCGCGCGGCAACGGTCGCTCGGAGAGGAGCTCATACACGAGGTACCGCTTCTTCTCCCGCAACGTCGGTCGCACTGGCTTCATGGTGAGAACGGCCCCAAGGGCCAAGCCCGTCTCTCGTCTCTGTCGACGACGGAGAACAAGGGTTTGTTTAAAAAGGTTGCTGTTGTTCGGGCTTTGTAGAAACAAATATTAACCCACCCCGTTAGGGGTGGGGGAGAACCTGTT
>JBBIPM010000081.1:0-5090 GCA_037442865.1 Candidatus Woesearchaeota archaeon | reverse complement strand
CGATTCGGAGAGTGAAGGGCGACGAGGGGGTTGCCCCAGCCGGGGAGGAGCCCCCACTATGGTGCACACACTACGCCTCGAAGCGCGGCGCAGCGTGAGCGGAGCGAACTTTTCTACTGAGCCCCCTGGGAAGGTCGCGATGAACGGCGCCCCGGTCTCTGTTCGAGCGAAGTTTGCGTCGAGCCTCGTGGAAACGCATTCTGAAAGGCCGCCACGGCGGCAACGCCGAAGGCGTGCTCGCGAACGCCAGTGATCGGGTGCCCCTCGACTTTTTTCATTGCGACCCCCGCTGACACCACGTGGCGGACTTCGAACTGGCCGGTACTTTTATTAATCCCGGGGTCAGAGAAGGTATTCATGGACTCGATCGTGCTCATCGTCAGTCTCGTGATTAAGGCGTTGGCGCTCACCATGGTGATCTTCACCTTCCGTTCCCTCGCCACCACGAAGGGAGCAGGCGAGCTGGGCGTCTACACGAAATACCTCCTCCTGAAACGGCGCTACGAGCTCCTTCGGCGGAGCCTCCTCTTCACGGCCGCGATTGTCACGATCCAGCTGGTCAGCCTCCTCTACGCGCTCCTCGCCGAGCCCAGTCTCTTCACCGACGCGCAGCTCCTCGCCTCGGACATCGTCTTCCTCGGCCTCACCTTTCTCCTCTCCAAGATCTACCGGGTCCGCGCCATCTTCATCAACGGCATGGAAGGGGCGCTCACCGACGGAGCGCCGTTCCCGACGAGACGCATCCCCGAGAAGCGATGAGCGGCGCGGAGCAACGATAAAGATTTAAAAATCGTCGAGGACTTCGAGCCTCATGGAGCCATCGGCCACAGTACGGAACGCGTCAGGCCAGCAGGCTATCATTATCGTTGTTTAGAGCCGGTCCTCTTCTGGCCGGTGACGCGAGACGCAGTAGGGAAACCCATAAAAAGCGGGCTGGAAAGCGAACGGGATGATGACGGGATGATGACAGGAGAAGAGGCGAGGAAGAATCGGCGAGACGACGCGGCAGGTGAGATTCATGGCATCCTATGATTTCAAGCGGAGCGAAGAGGCGATGCTCGCCTTCTGGAACGAGAGGCGGATCTACGAGCGGGCGAAAGCACGGAACAACGGGAAAACGCCGTTCTACTTCCTCGACGGCCCTCCTTACACGAGCGGCAAAGTCCATCTCGGCACCGCCTGGAACAAGACGCTCAAGGACATGGTGCTCCGCTACAAGCGGATGAAAGGTCTGGATGTCTGGGACCGGGCCGGGTACGACATGCACGGCCTCCCCACCGAGCACGCCACGATGAAGGAGCTGGGGCTCGCCACGAAAGAGGAGATTGAGAACTACGGCGTCGAGCGGTTCATCACGGCGTGCAAGGAGCTCTGCGTCCGAAACATGCGGCTGATGGACGAGAGCTTCCGCCGTTTGGGAGTCTGGATGGATTTCGAGAACGCGTACCAGAGCATCGACCCGCGCTTCATCGACGGCGAATGGTGGCTCGTCAAGCGCGCCCACGAGGAGAAGCGGCTCTACGAAGGGCTCAAGACCATGACTTGGTGCCCGGAGTGCGCCTCGGCGCTGGCGAAGCACGAATGCGAATACCAAGAAGTTCGGGAGCCGAGCATCTTTGTCAAGCTGGCGCTTCAGGGGGAGGAGAACGCCTACCTCATCATCTGGACAACGACACCGTGGACAATCCCGTTTAACCTGGCGGTGATGGCCAACCCGGAACTCCCGTATGTCCGGTGCGCCGTGACGACCAAGGAAGGCCGAAAGGAGCGCTGGATTCTCGGCGCCGCGCTGGCCGGTCCGGTGATCCAGAACGTGGCGGACGCCACCTATGAGGTGGAGGAGGAATTCCCCGGCGCCGAGCTCGCAGGGCTCAAGTACCGGCACCCGTTCCACAAATGGCTGCTCGATTACGAGGAGATGCGTCTCGAGCACCCCGCGCTCCACACCGTCATCATGAGCGGCGAATACGTCGATACCGGCGCGGGCAGCGGCCTCGTTCACTGCGCTCCGGGCTGCGGCCCCGAAGATTACGAGGTGGGGCTCGCCAACGGTTTGCCGCCCTACAACACGCTCGACGAGAACGGCCGCTTCCCGGAACGGATGGGGTGCTTCGCCGGGAGACACGCAAAGAAGGATGACCGCTTCTTTATCGATGCGCTCCGCGACGAAGGGGCGCTCATCACGACTGTGGAGGTGGAGCATGACTACGCGCACTGCTGGCGCTGCCGCTCCCCCGTCATCTTCCGCGCTACGCGCCAATGGTTCTTCAAGGTGGAGGACTTCAAGCAGGAGCTGGTCCGGCAGAACGACGCGATCTCCTGGGTGCCCCGGGCGGCGTACAACGCGTTCGACTCCTGGCTCAAGAACCTCCGCGACAACAGCGTTACGAAGCAACGTTACTGGGGGACGCCCCTCCCCGTCTGGCGGTGCGACGCCTGCGATCACTATGTCGTCATCGGCTCCCGAGACGAGCTCGCGACGCACGTGGGCGAGGCAGGGATGCCTGCCGACCTCCACAAGCCGTGGATCGACGCTGTCGCGTGGAGTTGTACGCAGGCGGGCTGTAACGGGTCGATGCGCCGCATCCCTGATATCCTCGACGTCTGGGTGGACGCGGGAACGACATCATGGAACTGTCTCGACTATCCTCATGAGCGGCGGCTCTTCGACAAGCTCTTCCCCGCCGATTTCATCCTCGAAGGGAAGGACCAGATCAGGGGTTGGTTCAACCTGCTCCACGTGGCGAGCAATCTCGCCTTGGGGAAGCCTTGCTTCACTAACATCTACATGCACGGCTTTATCAACGACAGCCAAGGACGGAAGATGTCGAAGAGCCTGGGGAACTACATCCTCCCCGATGAAGTGGTTGAGAAGTATGGCGCCAACACGTTTCGGTACTACGCGATCGGCGCAGCCGCGCCAGGGCTCGACATGAACTACAACTTCGAGGACGTCGAGCTGAAGCATCGGAACCTCACGATCTTCTGGAACCTCCACAACCTGCTCCTCGAGGTGAAGAGTGTGCAGGGTGTGGCGCTGAAGTGCGTCGACGAGGTGACGCTCGGTGTCGAGGAACGCTATCTCCTCAGCCGCCTGAACACCGTTGTCAGGGATGTCACGGAACGGATGGAATCTTACCGGCTCAACGAGGTGCCGTCTCTCATCGAATCCTTGCTCCTCGACATGAGCAGGAGCTATGTCCGACTCGTCCGGGAGAAGCTCTCGGCGGGGAGCGAGGAGGAGAAGGAGACGGTCCTCGCCGTCGCGTCTCACGTCTACATCAAGGCGATGACGCTCTTCGCCATCGTCTCTCCGCTCTTTGCGGAGCAGGTCTATCAGGACCTCCGCGGGCCGTTCGGCCTCGGCGAGGAGTCGATCCATCTCGTCGCGTGGCCGTCCTGGGATGGCGCGATGATCGACGAGCTGCTCGAGCAGGATTTCCTTGCCCTGTTCGATGTTATCGGCGCCGCGCTCGCGGCCCGCGACACGGCGAAGCTCGGCGTCCGGTGGCCCTCTTCTGAGGCGGTGATCGAGACGAAGGATGAGGCGACGCGCGACGCGGTGAAACGGCTCGACACGCTTTTTCGGCAGCAGGTGAACGTGAAGAGCGTCACGCTCGGCACCGTGGAGGGGGCGACGCTCCAAGTCGAGCCGAATTTCCGCTCCTTGGGGAAAGAGTTCGGCCAGGAGACTGGGAACGCGATTGCGTTCATTATTAAGAATGCGGCGAAGCTGGCGGAGCTGCTCGCCCAGGCCCATGACGGAACCATCGTGGTGGAGGGCCACACCTTCCGGCCCGACCATTTCGTCGTGACGCGGCAGCTCCCCTCTGGGTGGAGCCACGGCGCTTTCCCGAAAGGGAGCGTCTTCCTTAAGACTGCGCTGACGCCGGCTTTGGAAGCAGAAGGGTTTGCTCGCGAGCTGATTAGACGCGTGCAGCAGCTCCGCAAAGAGGCGGGGCTCCGGAAGAGCGACGTCGTCGACCTGTGTATCGATGCCTCTGAGCTCGCGAGCAGTGTTGCCGCGTTCAGGAAGGATCTTCTGCTCCGGACCGGGGCGAAGACGATCCGGCTCGGCCCTCTCGGCCAGCTTCCGCATACCGCGGAAACGAGAATCAGGGGGAAGACGGTGCGTCTCGGGCTGCGGATGCTCTAGTTGTTGCCCCCGTCATGCTCCGCTCTGTCGCGCTACGCCGCATCCCGGTCCGCGAACGTTCTGGCCCTGAGGAGCCGTTCGGCGAGCGGAAGGAGCTGCTCCGCTCTCTGCTGGAAGACGGCGAGAACAGAATCATCGTCATGCTTGGAGAGGGGATGGCTGAATGAGTTGTTCCTCGTCGTCAGCGCATCATAGAAATCCGCGACGGCGATGCAACGAGCATACCGGTCGAAGTTTTCGCTCTCTTTCTCGAAGCGGTTCGGTGGCAATATTAGAGGATACGGTTTCGATTGATACTGGTGGACTCGCACGACGACGTTGGCGGTCCGTTCGAGCACGCTCGAGAGGTGTCGATACCCGTGCTCGGCGTGAGTGCGTATCGCCTCAATCTCTTCATTGGTCGGCGCGGTGAGCCGGAGCAGGTTGCTGGCGACTGAGAGCTTCCCGATGTCATGGAGCAGCGCCGCGACGATGAGCGGCCCGTTCGGTATTTGTTCGTAATTGGCAATCCGGTCCGCGTTGATCCCGACCCTGATTGAGTGGTTATACGTCTCGTTGTCCAATCGCTTCAACGCAGACAAGGACTGCTGCGTGAATTCCGCGATTGCTCGCGGGATCGTTGTCAGCAACTTGTTGAGGGTGTATTCCGGTGCGCTCATCGTCTTCCTTTCTCTTTTCTTCTTCGTCGCTTTTTTTCTTCGCGGCATGTTGTTGCGAAAACCGCATCGTTTTTTCTTCTTTTCTTCTTCTTTTTTTCGTTCGTGTTCGATCGCGTTCTCTTTATAATTGTTCTCTCTTCCTTGGGCTTTGCGCGGAAACTCGTCGATAAGGATGCTCAGCTTCACCGGGACCTGCGGACGAGTCCCGTCGATGCGCCGCAGGTAATGCTCGCTCGGTGACGAGCGAGCGTACCCGGTCCCGTCCACGGCGGTCC
>JBBIPM010000080.1:0-5278 GCA_037442865.1 Candidatus Woesearchaeota archaeon | reverse complement strand
GATAAACACTATCCCTTGCTTTTTTCTTTATAAACTCAACGACGAGAAAACGCTTTAACTTTAATCGGAACTACTGAATGACTGAGGTGAGAGATTAATTCTGCCCCACCCTACTTGTACTCGTTGAGAAACTCCTTGAACTCATCCATGACGCCAATAGCGACACCTCCTTACGGCAGGGAGTGGAATGAGAAGCGTTTATAAATATTTTTCTTCTCGGTGAGAGCGTCATCGCCGAGGTTGTTGGCCGTAGGCAGAACGTCAGCCGCAGGGGACTTCAAGCGCACATTAATAAACCGGTGAGGCATCGCGTTTTTTCATAACGTTCTCGAGGTGGAACGATGCTACGGATAGGGGAACAGATACCGTCGATGGAATTGGAGGCGTACCAGAACGACACCATCATCAGGATTGACCTGGCAAAGCAGAAGGGAAGATGGGTGGTGCTCCTCTTCTACCCGGCAGACTTCACCTTTGTCTGCCCCACTGAGCTGGCGGAAGCGGCAGCCCTCTATGGCGAGTTCAAGGAGGAAGGGGCGGAGCTCATGTCGGTCTCGACAGACACGGTCTTCGTCCACAAGGCGTGGCACGACAACAGCGACAGCATCAAGAAGATAACGTATCCGATGCTCGCCGACCCGACGGGGCAGCTCTGCAGGGCGCTGGGGACATACATCGAGAGAGAAGGCCTCTCCCTGCGAGGGACGTTCATCTTCGACCCTGACGGGAAGCTCGTCGCCATGGACATCCACAGCAACGACATTGGGAGGAACGCCCACGAGATCCTGCGCAAGGTGCAAGCGGCAAAGTTCGTCCGGGAGAACAAGGGGCTCGTCTGCCCCGCTTCTTGGAAGCCCGGCGGGAAGACGCTGAAGCCCGGCATGGATCTCGTCGGGAAGATCTGAGTTCTTCCTTCCACAACCTTTTTATATGTGAAACTCATTTCACACATATTGCTCTCCGTCCTCGGACGAGAATGAAAGAGAACAGGAGGCGAACGGATGACACATACATTGATACCGCTCCCCTACGCCTACGACGCGCTCGAACCATACATCGACGCGCGCACGATGGAGATCCATCACAGCAAGCACCACCAAGCATACGTCGACAACCTGAACAAGGCCCTCGCGAAGCACCCCGAACTCGAAGGGAAACTGGTCGAGGAGCTTCTGAAAAACCTGCCGTCGATACCCGAGGATATCAGGACAGCAGTGCGGAACCATGGCGGCGGCGTCGCGAACCACGACCTCTTCTGGCGCCTCCTGAAGAAAGGGGTGCCGGCGAAAGGGCCGCTCGTCGACGCGATCACGAAGAAGTTCGGCTCCTTCGACACGTTCAAGGAGGAGTTCGCCAAGGCCTCCATGGGCAGGTTCGGCTCGGGCTGGGCGTGGCTCGTCGTGCACAAAGGAGAACTCGAGATTATCTCGACCGCAAACCAGGACTCACCAGTAAGCGAAGGAAAGACACCGATCCTCACCCTTGACGTCTGGGAACATAGTTATTATCTGCGGTATTTCAACCGACGAGACGGGTATGTGAAAAACTGGTGGAACATCGTGAACTGGAAAGAGGCGAACAGGCTCTACGAAGCGGCGCTGAAGAGGTAAGCTGATGACCCTCAAGATCAGCAAGCCCGCGCCGGCCTTCACGCTGGCTGACCAGGACGGGAAGAAGATCGCGCTCAAGGATTTCAGAGGGAAGTGGCTCGTCCTCTACTTCTACCCGAAGGACGACACCCCTGGATGCACGATCGAAGGGATCGAGTTCACGGCGAAGATGAAGGAGTTCAAGAAGCGGAACGCGATTGTCTACGGCGTCTCGGGAGACACGGGCGAGAGCCACTGCTCGTTCATCAAGAAGCACGGGCTCGGGATCCCGCTTCTCAGCGATCCGGACAAGCAGATGATGGAACAGTACGGCGCCTTCAAGGAGAAGCTCCTCTATGGGAGGAGCTTCCTTGGGATCGTCCGCTCGACGGTGCTGATCGACCCGGAGGGGAAGATAGCCTGGCACTGGAAGACGGTCAGGGCGAAAGGCCACGCGGAGCAGGTCCTCGAGAAACTGAGACTGCTTCAAGATGAAGTACTGGTCAAGAGAGAGGACGACTAACCCATGTTCAGCGCGGCGAGCAGCTGCTCGACGGCGGCCAGCTCCGGCACCACGACTGCCGAGGCGCCTGCCTTCTTCAGGATGCTCACATACTCCGGGTTGTCTGCCCGCGCGTAGACGGTGACCCCTGGATTCAGTTCGCGCGCGAGGAGCGTGACAAGCAGATTCACCTCGGTCTCCGGCATCGCGATGACGAGCGCTTTCGCAGTCTCGATGCGCGCGAGGAGGAGCGTCTCCTTCTCCGTCACATCCCCTTTCAGGACGTCGAACCCTTCCTTCCGGATCCGCGCCACCTTCTCCTCGTCCCGTTCGATGATGAGGCATGGTTGGCGCTTCGCGAAGCGTCGTGCCAGCTCATCCCCTACCCTGCCACCGCCGGCGATGATGTAATGGTTCTCCATCGTTCTCAACCTCCGCCACTGCCGCTTCAGCCGCACGTAGTCGGCGAACCCCTCTCCGAAGAGCATGTCGAACCCGCTCCAGAGGATCCACCACAGCAAGAAGACGCCGAAGATGGCGAGAAATATCTGGAGCCCCTTCGCGACGCCCTCGAAGTCATGGAACATGAAGGCGAGCGTCTCAAACGTGAGGATGAGCGCATCCGGCAGAGCCGCGTCCTCGAGAAGGGCGAAGGAGAGGGTGCCGAAGAGGAGGAGCGAACCGAGAAGGAGAAGAAAGAGCTGTACGCGCCGGAAGAAGGCGTCCGCCTCTGCAACCCTGAACGGTACGCCACGCCCCATTGATGAGAACAGGAGCGGCCCCTTTTAAAAGATTTCGCAGGTCTCCCGGTCGAAAAGCATTAAAGCGCGAAGGATAACTTGCGTGCGAATGGTAAGCCCCATCAGCGACATGGTCCTCCGGAAAGGGGTGGCGAACGTCGACTTCTCGAAGCTCCAGCCCGAACTCAGGATGAAGGTCCTTGAAGAAGTAGGACAGGCGCAGATGAAACGGGGCAACCATGAGGAGGCGGGGAAGGCGTATGCGCTCCTCAGCACTACGCATCTGAGGGAGATGACGAGGTATTTCCTGAACCACGGCATGCCCGCAACGGCTGCGCAGTATGCGCGCCATCTCGACGACGCGTCAATCGTTGAGGGGGTGGCGGCTGCCTGCCTCAACACCGGCGCGAAAGAGGAAGCGAAGCGGCTCTACCGGCGCGCCCGGAACGAGGCGATGGTCCGGTTCATCGAGGAGAACTTCTAGCCGCTCCGGATCGTTGAGCGTCAACGACCGGGAAATAATAAGAAAAAAGAGAGAAATAATGAGAAAAGAGGTTGTAAGAGGGATAGTAAATCAGCAAGTGACTACAATGCCGTCCACAAACCCGCCCGAGACTGGATCATACACAACAGCGTCCTGACCAGCGTATGAGCAATCACCTTTTTGGGTTCTCCCCTCATTGTGATGACGCGATTCCACAGCCCCGGAGTATCTAGAGTGACTCCAAGGCACCGCTGAAAGAGTTCCAAAATATAAGCACCTTACTATTACACCCAGCCGCCGTCCGGCGTCCAGTACCCGGCAACGCAGTATGTCACGTAATCGTTCCCATTAATCCGGACGATGAGCGGGTTGTCCCTGTCGCCGTTCGGCGTCGGATCCGGCGTTTTCCCGTCGTTCCGGACGCAGTTCTCGGTGTCGATCCTCATCCGCCCATTCTCGCAAATGAGCGTGAAGAGGCCGTTCAGGACTCGTTGGTCGGAAGTGTAGCGGCTCTCGACATATGTTCCATCAGGAGCGGTGTAGCCATACCAGCAGTGGCTCGTCACCGGCTGCCAGATGGCCTTCGTGCAAGCGTAGGTCTGCCAATTATCGCTCCAAACTTCTGAAGATCCTGAAAACGTAAACCTCTCGATGACGGGGGTGAAGAGGGAGTTGATCGTCTGATGGCGGATAATTTGTTCCCCCACCTTTTTCAGTCCCGTGACTGCGCATCGATCCGTTGCGACCCATGTGGTGCCATCACAGCGCATCGTCTGCCCTGACGAGAACGTTAAGTAGGTATTCGACGCAGCGCCGCGCCGTTTCCCATCGGCGTTTCTATAGACACAGGCAGGATCCGGCTCGACGTCGCAGTTGAATCCCACAGTCTCCGCGGTCCCGTCGAGAGTCGTTGTCGTCATCGTCGGGGTGCAGGAAGGCCCCTTGCTGAAGATGCTCCAGGTGAGGCGCTGGCCATTCGTCCCGGAAACGGTGACTGAGCACTCGTCAATTCCGGAGCAGGATTGGCCGTTGCTCGCACGGCAGGTGTGGAGGAGCTTCCCGTTCGCGTCCTGGAAGCTGCAGGTGACCCGCTCCGAGACAGTGGCGGGCGGATTGGTCTGTGGCGGGGAGCAGGAGGGGAGACACTCGAGGCAGAAAGGGGATGGCCGACCCGGGCCGGGATTACCGCACTCGAGCTTGCACTGCTCGCAATACTGGGTGTTCGGTTCGGGCCCAGGGTTCAGGCGGCCAGGGGTACTGCGAGCGGCGACACCGAGCCGTGCTTCTCCGCCGAGATTCTCAGACGCAGTCGACGACTGGAGAGGGCTTGAGTTGACCACAATTGCGACCGTCCCGACGATTGCGACGAGCGCCACCAGGGAGACAATGGCAATATTCAGGTTCGAGAACCCGTCAGGTCTCTTCTCAGCCATTTTTTCACCTCATCAAGTATTCAATACAAAATCGAATACTACCAATATACTTTTAAGTATACCAATATATAAATTTTTTTATTTCATCGCCCTTTCCGGACCATCGCATTTATAATGACAAAGCGGCCGCCCACGAAGAGGTGATACCATGGCCACGATTAAGGATGCGAAACCGAACACGAACATCACGCTCGACAAGGTGACGGTGACCGAGAAGGGGCCGGAACGCGAATTCTCCCGGATGGGGAAGCTCGGCCGCGTCTGCACCGCGAAGATCAAGGATGCAAGCGGCACAATGGATCTGACGCTCTGGGATGACGCTATCGACGCAGTCCAGGAAGGGGATACGCTAAAGCTGACCGACTGCTGGGTGAAGGAGTGGAACGGCAACCTCCAGGCGAGCACCGGCAGGAACGGCAAGATCGAGAAGGCGTAATGTTTTTAACTTAGAAGTAGCAAAATTTATAAACCTCTCGCCGCCAGTAGTTCCGATTGAAGCGTTTTCTCGTCGTTGAGTTTATAAAGAAAAA
>JBBIPM010000079.1:0-5467 GCA_037442865.1 Candidatus Woesearchaeota archaeon | reverse complement strand
CCCTCAAAAGCTCCTAAGCTTTAAGGGGGGGTGACAAATCCAATGAGCGACCACAGTTCGCAGACGCCGACTGCTAAAAGAAACATTTTTTAATTGCCTTTTCCTCTTCTTCGATCATGAAGCCGCTCCTGCTTTTCAATACGATGAGCCGCACGAAAGAGCAATTCATCCCTCTCAACCCGCCGACGGCGGGGATCTACACCTGCGGCCCGACCGTCTACAACTACGCGCACATCGGGAACCTGCGCAGCTACATCTTCGCGGACATCCTGCGGCGCGTCCTCGCCTACAACGGCTACGCCGTGACCCAGGTGATGAACATCACGGACGTCGGCCACCTCACCTCGGACGCGGACGAGGGCGAGGACAAGATGGAGAAAGGGAGCAAGCGAGAAGGGAAGTCCGTCTGGGACATCGCCGAGCGTTTCACCAAGGCGTTCAAGGAGGACATCACGAAGCTGAACATCCAGGAGCCGAGCATCTGGTGCAAGGCGACCGACCACATCCAGGAGCAGATCGCACAAGTCAAGACGCTCGAAGAGAAAGGCGTCACATACAAGACAGAGGACGGCATCTACTTCGACACGACGAAGCTCGAAGACTACGGCAAGCTCGCGAGACTCAATATCGAACAACTCGAGGCCGGGGCGAGGGTCGAGGTCGGCGAGAAGCGGAACAAGACGGATTTTGCGCTCTGGAAATTCAGCCCCAAGAATGAGAAAAGGCAGATGGAATGGGACTCTCCCTGGGGGAAAGGATTCCCGGGCTGGCACATCGAATGCAGCGCCATGTCCTCGAAATACCTGGGCGAGCAGTTCGACATCCATACGGGGGGGATCGACCACATCCCGGTTCACCACCCGAACGAGATCGCGCAGGCAGAGACGGCTTTCGGGAAGAAGCCCTGGGTGAAATACTGGATGCACGGGGAGTTCCTCGTGCTCGAGAAGGATAAGATGGCGAAGAGCGGGGAGAACTTCCTCACGCTCAGCGTCCTCGAGGAGAAAGGCTACCACCCGCTGGACTACCGCTACCTCTGCCTCACCGCCCATTACCGGCAGCAGCTCAAGTTCTCCTGGGAAGCGATGGAGAGCGCGAAGCAGTCGCGGGAACGGCTGATGAACATCATCGAGAAGCTCCAGCATGATGAAGGGAGGAAAGGCGTCGGCATGAAGTACGAAGCGGGATTCAGCGATGCCATCAACGACGATCTGAACATGCCCCAAGCGCTCGCGGTCCTCTGGAACGTCTTACGGGATCAGGGCATGCTCGCGGAAGAGAAGCGGACACTCATCGGGAGATTCGACACAGTGCTCGGCCTCAAACTCCTCGAGAAAGCGACAGTCAAGGTTCCGGGAGAGATCATCAACCTCGCGGAGCGGCGCGAAGAGGCGAGGAAGGCGAAGGACTGGAAGGAATCCGACCGGATCAGGGACGAGATCAAGGCGAAAGGCTACGACATCCTCGACGGTAAGGAAGGATACAAGATAAAGAAGACGTAGGAAAAGGTTTTATCCGCCGTTGAAGCGGAAATAGTTCTCGAACGCGTACTCGTTCCCCGTATACGTGTCGACCGGGTCCGATTTGTAACCAGGCAGATGACTGGCTAACGCACACCAAGCGATACGTGAACTGAGAGGGACAACACTGCTCGACTCACGGGGGATCCTGTCGGTCTCCTCCGCCGATCTGAAGACGGCGCTCATTATCGCAAGGAAGCGGGCATCGCCCCCCGGCTCGCCGAGAACGATGCTCCTAGCGGTAGCGTCGTAGAAATTCGTCACCCCGAGTTCCGCCGAACGTACGTAGAAGGAAGCGACGATTTGGGTGTCGAGGCCCGTCCGCATCGCAGCGAGCCTGACTGCCATGGCCGCATTGAAGAGGTCTTCACATCAAACATAGTCAGAATCGCCCCTCAAGAGCATATCTGCGACATGCGAAAGCTGATTAGTATCTTTAACTGAATCGGGGTTGATTGTCATCATAACACCTCGCAATTCTGTGATGATGTAACGAGGAACGATTTAAATATGTTACCATTTTTTAGTAGTTTTCATTGATTCTCGATCTCCACGTTGAACTCCCCCTTCCTGTGCTCGAGGGTCTCGGCACCGGTCACTGCGAGGAGTTCCTGCTCCACGAGCGTCAGGTCGAGAAGAGTCGTGATGATGATCTTCTTGAGCGGCGCCTTCATCGAGAGCTGCTGCTCGGACTTGTATTTCCGCACGGCAGCGACGACGGCGACGACCTCGTCGCCCAGCCTCTCCGCAGCCTCATCGAGCAGCTCCTCGCGGTATTCCGGCCAACGCGAGACATGGATCGACACCGCGCCGTCCCGCGCCTTGTACCCGAGCTGGTACAGCTCTTCCGTGATGTGCGGCATGATCGGCGCGAACAATTTGAGGATGCCGAGGCTGACGGAGTAGAGCGTGTGCTTGGCGCTGAGTGAGAGCTCGCCGTACTTCTCAGGGGAGTAGAGCCGGTCCTTCACCAGCTCGAGGTAGTTGTCGCAGAACGCCTGCCAGAAGAACTTCTCCGCCTCGAGCTTGGTGCGGCTGTACTCGTACCGGTCGAAATACTCCGTCGCCTCCTTCACGACGCGATTGAACTTCGAGAGGAGCCACCGGTCGAGGGGGGCCAGCTCGCCCTCGAACCCCTGATAGTCCTCGAGGTGGGTGAGCGAGAACCGGATGGCGTTCCAGAGCTTCGTCACCGTCTTCTGCCCCGTCTGGAGGTCCTTCTCCATGAAGGGGAGATCATCCCCAAGCTTGACGCCGGCGGCCCAGAACCGGAGCGCGTCCGCCGAGTACTTCTTGATCATCTCCTGCGCGACGATGAAGTTCCCTTTCGACTTGGACATCTTCTGCCCCTTCGCGTCCTGGCCGTGCCCGCTGATCATGATGTCGTTCCAGGGAATCGCGTCGTCGTGATAATAGGACTTGACGATGGTGTAGAAGGCCCAGGTCCGGATGATATCATGCGCCTGCGGCCGCAACGACATGGGAAGGAAGCCCTTCCGCTCGTCCGCCATCGTCCAATGGGCGTTGATCTGCGGCGTGACTGAGGACACCATCCAGGTGTCCATGACATCCATCTCCGGCCGGAAGTCGACAGAGCCGCAGGAGCACGCCCCTTTCGGCGACTCCTCACGGGGATCGACGGGCAACTCCGAGAGCCCAGGGAGCTTCACCGCGCCGCACTTCGCGCAGTACCAGACCGGGAAAGGGACGCCGTAGTAGCGCTGGCGCGAGATGTTCCAGTCCCAGTTCAGGTTCTGGACCCAGTGCTCATAGCGGATGCGCATGTGGTCCGGGAACCAGCGGACCTTCCTGCCTGCCTTGATCAGCTCCTCCTTCCTGTCGAGGACGCGGATCGCCCATTGCCGTTTCTTGAGGAACTCGATCTCGGTGGAGCACCGCTCGTGGACGTTCACCGCATGGGTGATCGGCTGCTGCCGGAGGAGGAAGCCCGCCGCCTTGAGATCCTCGATGATCCTGGCGCGCGCCTCCCTGATCCTTAGCCCCGCGTAGACGGGGACGCTCGCATCCATGCGGCCGTCCTCGGTGAAGACCATGCGGAGCGGCAGCCTGTGCGTGTACCACTTCTCGATGTCCTCCTTGTCGCCGAAGGTGCAGCACATCATCAGGCCAGTCCCTTTCTCAGGGTCGGCCTTCTCGTCGAAAAGGATCGGGACCTCATGATTGAACAGGGGGACTTTCGCGAACTTGCCCTTAAGCCCCCTGTAGCGCTCATCGCCCGGATGGGCGAAGAGGGCGACGCAGGCAGGCAAGAGCTCGGGACGCGTCGTCGCGATCACCAGTTGCTTCCCGCCGCTTGCGAAGGCGATATCGTTGAAGCTGCTCGTCATCTCGACGTTTTCGAAATCGGCCTGGGCTATCGTCGTCTGGCAGGACATGCACCACGTCGTCGGCGCATCCTCATGGAGGAGGAGGCCTTTCCTGTGGAGGTCGAGGAACGACGCCTGCGCCACCGTCCGTGCTCGGTCGCCGATCGTCTGGTACAGGAGGTCCCAGTCGATGGAGAAGCCCAGCGCCGTGAAGAGATCGTAGTAGGTCTGGCCGCACCGCTTCGTCTCCTCCATGCAGAGCCTGATGAAGTCGGCGCGCGAGATGGTCTGCTTGTTCACCGTGTGCTTCTTCTCGACGAACCGTTCCGTCGGAAGGCCGTTGTCGTCGTAGCCCATCGGGAAGAAGACGTTGTAGCCGCGCATCCGCTTGTAGCGCGCGACGAACTCGAACTGGCTGTAATGCATCGCGTGGCCGACGTGAAGATGGTCGGCGCTCGCATACGGAGGGGGCGTGTCGATCGAATAGATTGGCTTTCCGCTCGTCGGGTCGTAGGCATAGATCCGGCGCTCCTTCCAGTAGGCGTTCCACCGCGGCTCCGCCTCGCTCGGATCGTAGCGCCGCGGTTCTGGCTTCGCGCCCTTCGCCGCAACTTCGGCAGCACCGTCCTTCGTCGCTTTCCCGTTGGTCATGGAAGGGGATGAAGGTCGCGGACGATTTAAAAAGATTTACTGGCGATCATGGAATCAAGAAGCGCCTGTGCCGTAGCGGCGTTCATCCGCGAGTGCATCGGCATCTCACCCGAGCTTTCATGACGTCGATCGGTCATCGCTTTCACGCCAAGGGGACGGCAGAGGCGATGCTGCTCAAGAATGCCTACTGCCGCGTCAGGCTGAGCACGGCCTCGTGCGCCTTGGTGAGATCCTGCTCTTGGAGAAAGAGGCTGATCTTCGGCTCGGCGCTGATGATCGTCACGATATTGATGCCGTAGTTGGCGATCTCGTTCGAGAGGCGGGCCATCACTCCTTTCGAATGCCAGCCCTTCTTGGCGAGGATGAGGCTCAGCTCGGCGAGGCCCGGCTCGACGCTGACGATGTTCCCCTCTGGGAAGAAGCTCTTCGCCCGTGACAACGATTCCTTGTCAATCATGACGATCGTCTCGTTCCGGGTCTTGAGCAACCGGAAGATCTCGCTCTTGTAGAACTCAGGGTCCTTCATCAGCTCGCTCAGGTACTTGTAGAGGTTGGTGCTGTTCTTCAGCCGCAACGCGGTGATCCGCGTCTTCGTCGTGACGACGGCTTCGGCGAGCGCCTTGGTGATCGCGAGGTGCTCCTCCTCCACGCCCTTGTCCGCCCTGTAGCGCCTGATTGCACTTATGAGCGAGTCGACGCTCGCGTTTATCGAGTGGCGCTCTTTCAGGTAGAGAGCCAGGCCGGAGACATTGATTATCCCTCTGGACAAGTCTTTCCTAACGGAAGGGTCCTCATCTATTAGGCGCCAGACCTGCTTCGTGATACTGGTCATAACTGCCTCGGATTTGGTCATTATTTAAAAAAATTACGGGAAAGAAGGTTCAGTAGACAAGTTCGCTCCGCTCGCTTTGTGTCGCGCTTCGAGGCGTAGTGTGTGCACCATAGTGGGGGCTCCTTCCCGGATGGGGC
>JBBIPM010000078.1:4364-5492 GCA_037442865.1 Candidatus Woesearchaeota archaeon | reverse complement strand
CACTCGCCGTGTTCAATCTCACGACGAGAAACTACCCAACGATAAGAATGACTGCAGTGAGAGATTAATTCTACCCCACCCTAAAACCGTAATATTTTTAAAGCTCTTTAACAGGTAGCAGCTCCGGAGGGTTTTCATGGGATCGTCTATCCTGCGTCCATCTGCCGCTCTTTTGCCACTCCTCTCTCTTCTTCTCTTCCTCTCTCTCTTCGTCTCCGCGGCGCAGATTAATGGCGGTGGCGGTGGCGGCGGCGGCCCTTTCTATGAGTGTTTCTCGGATAGCTCTGGACCGTGTACGCTTGACACGTGTACTCTATGTATACTTGGTAGTACTTATTGTCGTCTTTATAAATCAACTAGTAGTGAGAATGGCCCTTTTATACTGAACGATACTGATACTGATGCTGACGCTTATTTCCGTGTCTGTGGATATGATTGTAATGACACTAATAATAATGTTAATCCGGGTAACGCTGAGCGCATTGTTTCCAATAATTGCAACGACAACCTTGACAATGATTGCGACGGCTTGAAGGATGGCTTTGATCCTGACTGCCAAGCCTCGTTCGACGTCACTTCGTTCGTCGCCTCAGCCTCGGGCCAGACCGTCACCCTGACGGCGACGACGAACTCCGGGGCGGCGTGCAAGCACAGTAACATCACCGCAAGCTTTGACTTGCTCACCACCACGATGACACAAACGAATAATAATCTGACTCACACCGCAACTATTACGAATGTCCCGTACGGGACGCATACGTACTATGTCTACTGCAGGTCGCCGCCATGAGGATGCTCCGTCTTCTCCCTCTGCTTCTCTCCTCCCTTCTCCTCGCGACAATGGTCGCCGCTCCGCCGTTGTGCATCGGAGATGACTGCCATGACGATAATGACTGTCCGACAAACTATTACTGTCACTTAACTTTTGACTGTCGACCTCAGTACATCAATCCTAGTGAGTGGGTCTCTCACTCTCAGTATTGCAAACCATGCAGCGATTTTTCCTGCACTCCTCCTCCTGATCCGGTCACGTATGATTACGCCCAAAACTCGGTCAGTATCACGGTGACGGGGAATGCTATCAAGTATCAGGGCGGGAGTGACGGGCTCAATTGGGGTGTCGCTCAT
>JBBIPM010000078.1:0-4264 GCA_037442865.1 Candidatus Woesearchaeota archaeon | reverse complement strand
TGCGGCGCCGCCCGTGACGGGGGGAAGCTTGACGGGAACAACGCGTATTGTTGCGGGAAAGCGTCGGGCGGGCAGTATAGGTTCGATAGTACTACTGCTCGCGGCGAGATTTGCAATGATGCTTCTGATAATGATTGTAATGGCGAGTGCGAGTATGATTCGCAAAAGTGTTGGCGGGGCGACAGCGCGTGTCCTGTCTCGTTGTCGGGACTGTCCGCTTCCCGTTCCTCGGTCCCTGTCGGCGGCGTCGTGAACCTCTCCTGCAATACTTCCAGCCCTGGAGGCGTGAACTCCTTGGTGGTCTATCGTGACGCGAACAATAACGCGGTCTATGATGCTGGTGATACTCTCTGTTCTTGGTCTGATTGGGTCGGCTCAACCGCGTGGTTCAATAATTGCGGGGTCGGCTCCACTGTCGGCTCTGCGGTCTTCCGTTGCGCGGTGAATCTGAGCCGGTCGTACCAGTCAGGGAGTAATTACTCCGTCACTGTCACGGTGACTCCTTCGTTGAATGCTATCAAGTATCAGGGCGGGAGTGACGGGCTCAATTGGGGTGTCGCTCATGATATGGGCGCGCAGAGTGTTTCTTGTCCTGGTAACATGTGTGTGAACGGTTCTATGTGTTATGCGCAGGGGATTCTCACTGGTGCTTCGTGGTGGGCGTGCCTGAACCTTTCGACTGTTACGTCTCCTGATGTGCCGGCGTTCTATAATTGCGGCGCCGCCCGTGACGGGGGGAAGCTTGACGGGAACAACGCGTATTGTTGCGCCAAGGTCTCCGGCACGTATCGGTTCCAACCAGCGCCACTCAGCGAGACTAACTGTTCTGACGGTTCTGACAACGACTGCGATGGCTTCATCGACGAGGAGGATGCTGATTGCTCCTTCGTCGCGCTTCTCGACGTGAACCTCGCCCATTTCCCGCCTCCGGCGGTCAATCCATTGCCGGTACGGCCATACCCGCGCGTCAACGTGACGCTCCAGGATGCGAGCCAGGTCTATAAGCGAGGAAGCGGGGGGTATGTTTTCGAGGTGAAGAGAAATGATTGTACTGGGGAATTGCTCTGCAGTTTCTCCTCCCCTACTGGCTCCTGTTGGTTCTTTGACCGGCAGTACAGCCCATCAGGGCTCTTCGTGAGCCCCCCTGACCGGGTGTATCCTTACGCGCTCTGCTACGCCCAGAACCATGCACGGGGGAACGTCACCTTGACGACGGACGGGTGCACGTATTATCCGTTGTGCAACCTGGCGCAATCGGTGTATACTCCTCTAAGCTGTTCGCCCCCCTCGGGGGGGAAGAGTGTCTGTTCCGTCGGCTCCTGTCCTGCGAACTTCACCGCGCCGCAATGCCCGGTACCAGGGGTTTGGACCAATATCCTCTTCTGCGGCCGGAGCGACGTCTGCCTGCGGGGCTCGACCCTCCAGAGCCGTGATGGTATCTTGCGCTGCTGTCCCGTCGGCACGGTCCTGCTCAACTACTCCGTCTCTGGGTATGGTTGTTACAAGGCGGGCACCTCTTGCACCTCGCTCTCCTGCGGAACGGTTCCCACCCCTTACTCGGTCGATCCGCCTGCCGCGACGGTCTATCCGAGCGGGAAGAAGTGCGGCGTCGGAGGATACGATGCTGGAGGGTCCTGTATCCCGGAGAAGCTCTGCCCGCACGGAACCTACTCAGTTGCCAGTGATTGGTGCTGCCCCACCAACACGGTGGCGAAGACCGTTGACGGCGTCATCGTCTGCGAAACCATCCACGTCTGTCCGCCGCCTGAACCTCCGCTCTGCGATATCTCGAATCAACCCCCCGGAGCCTGCACGCCACTCGATGGTTGTGCAGGCGAGTGGGCGTGTAATCCTTCTTCTGGCTGGTACTGCGCCGTCACCGCAGGGTATGATTGCGATGCCAACTGTGATGGCTCGAATGACAGTTGTAATGCTGACTGTGACTTTTGTGGTGGTGCGTGCGGGAACGGTAATTGTGACTCTGGCGAGACCTGCACCTCTTGCCCCCTTGATTGCGGCCCATGCCCCCCCTTATGTGGAAACAGTATCATTGAGACTGGTGAAGCATGTGATGATGGGTTGTTGAATGGTGTTTGTCCGCGGAGTTGCAGCGCTACTTGCACTAACAATGTCTGCAGCGAGCTGTGTGCTCTTCCCGGAGATGTGAACGTTCCGCCGCGAGGGGATGAGAATAATAATTTCGAGTGTGATTATGACACCCAGCACGACTGCTTGAAAGGGGATAGTGCCTGCTGCGTCGATACCACCGCGGTTTCTGCGCCTTCTTCCGTCTTCGCAGGCGCCGCTTTCAACGTCACCTGCACCGCTTCTGTGCATGGGCTGAACAGCATCAGGGTGTATCGTGATGCGAACAACAACGGATTCTTTGATGGTGCTGATTCTGATTGCGGCTGGAATCCGCCGCCGGACGGAACCGATGCATGGTTGGCCTCTCCTCCTCGAGTCCGTATCGCGTGCACCGCCCCCGGGGCGCCCGGCACATACCTGTATCGGTGTGGCGTCTACGATGAGCGCTCCTATGATTGCACTCCCCCCTCATCGACTCTTGATCCTCACGCGACCGTGACGGTCATGCCGACTCCGTGCTCCGGGTATCTTAACCAATCATCCTGTGAGGCGAACAGCTGCTGCTGGCCAGCTCCTTGTTCCGGCAACAAGAGCGCGAGCAGCAGCGGGTCATGCCTTGAGCCCACTTTTTGTTCTTCAGTCTACTCCTGCCTCAAGAACAGCTGCGGTGCTCTGTGCGACGGGACGGTTCTGAACTGTAATGTGACGACCTGCTTCTGTGCCGCGGGCTTTGTCTGGAACGGCTCGGCCTGCGTCGTTCCGGCCTGTTCCTTAACGAACCTCTCCTTCGCGCTGAACGACACGAACGGGAACACGCTCGCGGATATCGGCGAAACGGTCGTGATACGAGGAGACTTCTCCGGTGATTGCTCAGCTGCCACGCACGTCCAGATTGATGCGTACGGATACCCCTGCTCTGTCCAATACGTCGGGGGGAACATCCAGGGGATTCACAACTCGTCGTTGAGCCTTGGCGCCGGATTGTTCAACGCATCGTGGACGGTTCCTTTCATCCCGCCGATGTGCGGCGGCAAGAGCGTCACCGCGACCGCCGGTGCGCTCTGGCAAGGGACGCCTGATATCGGGACGTGGATGATCTCTGCTTCAAACCTCGCCGGCAGCTTGACCTTCGCGCCGTACGCTCCTTGCACTGACTTCTTCGACGGCCCACGGGACGGTTCCTGCTCAGAGGTGACCGAGTCGAGTTATCGCCTCAACTGGAATGCCACATCCACGTGGTTTAGTCCCAATGATTCTCAGGTCCTCAGGGTAGGGGCGAACCGGACCGAGGTGGAGTTCGGCTGTCCCTTCCCGACCACCTGCGTGGTCCGTACCGGCTTGCCGCTCTTCAACGACACGTATCCGGTGAGCGGCCTCGCTCCCGGGACGCTCTACTGGAACAGGGTCGCCGCTCTTTGCCGGGAACCGGATGGTCATGGCGGCCTCGTATGGCGGTGGAAGGATAGGTTGTGGAACTGCACCACTCCTGATGTGCGGGGCAATCTCTCCGGTCGCGTCTGGGCTGATCTCCCCGGAAATTGTCCGGCGAACGTCCGGGGCGCAACCGTCTCCGTCGCAGCCCCTCCCGGCTTCTCTCTCCTCACGAATGCGACGTGTGGCTATCGAATAACTGATATTCCTTCAGGCTCCTGGTTCGGTTCCGCACTCCACCCCGGATTCCGGAGCCAGGTCGTGAATATCACTATCATCAGCTCGGCAGAGGTGACACGTGACTTCATCCTGACCAACGGGTCGTGCGAATCCTGCACGGATTGGGAGGGGCGGTGCAGCGCCGCGTGTAGTGCCACCGCGTTCTGCCCCGGCCAGGTGCCTGACGTCTGTGACGGCGCCTTTCCTGGCGAGTGGCGGCTCAACGGCTCACAATATATCTTGTGCTGCGGCGGCTTCGCCTCCCCGCTGACGAAGCCGCGCGTCGTCTCCTCTGTCGTCCCTGGCGGCTGCATGCGTGACCTGGTCAGCTTTGATCGCCTGGTCCGGTATCAGGGCGAGGTGGTGACGCTCCGCACCTACACGTGGAAGCCGTGCGGGAGCTGACGCTCTCCCCTTCCCGGTCTAGAGACCAGACCGCGTTCGCTTTGTTCACGCTGAGAATCGGCGTCCTCGCTCCTCGTCGGGTCTCCTTGCTCGGAGCGTCGCTGCGCCGCGGCGGTCGCTA
>JBBIPM010000077.1:0-5524 GCA_037442865.1 Candidatus Woesearchaeota archaeon | reverse complement strand
CTTCGCCATGTGGTTCCACCACTGGAACCGCAACACACTCTAGTTGACTGTACCTTACGACAGGAACAGTTATAAATCGTTTCTCTTCCCTCGTTCTCAGAGGTGCATCTCCTTGTCGAAGTATTTCACGAAAATATCCGGGTATAAGGCTGTCTCGAAGTGCCGGAACTGCGGCGCGCGCGTGGTCGGGAAGAGCGAGACGTACTACTGCGACGCCTGCCTCGAGCGGTTGCGCGCCTTCAGGGCCAGTGACGAGGAGGCGAAGAAGGCCGAAGCGGAGCAAGCGAAGAGACCGGTCGTCAAGAAGATGACGAAGTCCGTCACGCCGGCGAAGAAGGTGGCCACGCCCGAAGTGAAACGTGCGACGAAAAATTCTCCGAAGGCCGCGAGGAAACCGGTCAAGAAGTAAAGCGGGAAATGACCTTCTCTGAGGAAAATTCCGCTCGTGCTACTGGTGGGTCGTCACCATGCCTCTCCCGTCCTCTCTCCAGTCCTACATCTCCTTCGGCGCCTCGATGCCGAGGAGGAAAAGGCACCGTTCTAGGACGATCCTGGCAGCATCGACGATCAGCGCGCGTCTGTGCGTTACGCTCTCCTCCTGGCCGATCACCGGGCATTCGTGGTAGAAGGTGTTGCACGCCTTGGCCAGCTCCAGCGCGTACCGCGCCACCTCTGACGGGGAGAGCGTCCGCTCCACGGTCTCGATCACTGCTGGGAACCCGTTCACTCTCCGCGCGAGACGATACTCTGAGAGGGAGGTGAGCTTGGCGTACTCCGCCTTTGTCCCGTCGGGCTTCATTCCCAGCTTCTTCAGGATCGAGTTGCATCGCGCGTGCGTGTACTGGAGGTACGGTCCCGTGTCTCCTTCAAAGTCGCAGACCTTCGCGGCGTCGAAGACGATTGGTTTGTTTTGGTCACGGAGGATCATCTCGAACTTGAGCGCGCAGACCCCGACCGCCTGGACGGCCGCGGCGATCCGCTCGTCGCTCCACTCCGCGTGCCGCGACCGTATCTCCCGTTCCGTGTGGGCGAAGACCGCTTCCTTGAGGTCGGCGTAGAGGATGTTCTGCCCGCTCCTGCTCGACATCTTCCCTTCGGGGAGGCGGACCTCCTCGTAGCGGAGGTGGAAGCATCTCCCGGCGTGGCGGAAACCGATTCGTCTCAGCGTCGCGAAGAGCTGCTGGAGGTGGAGCGCCTGCGCTTTCCCGACGACGTAGATGGAACGGGTGATCGCATAGTCGTTGAACTTCTTCTCCGCCAAGGCGAGGTCCTTGGCGCTGTAGAGCGGCGTCCCATCCTCGCGGAGCAGGACCCAGACGCCGAGCTCCTCATCTTCGAGGTCGATGATCGTGGCGCCGTCGCTCTCTGTCGCAATCCCTCGCCGCAAGAGCTCCTTGCTCACCTCCTTGGCGCGTCTGTCGAACTCGCGTTCGAACCACCAGACGTCGAAATGGGCCTGCAGGTCCTCGTAGATCGCTTCGAACTCGTCGATGGACCATTGGCGCGTCTCCTTCCAGAGCCGGAGGAGCGTCTCGTCCCGGCCTTCGTCGAGCCGTCGGTTCAGCTCGCGCACCTCGGCGTCGCGTTCCGGCTCCTTCTCGAGGCGTTGGACCGCCTCGACGTAGATGCCCGCAAGCCAGCGCGCCTTCGCCCGCTCTTCCTCCGGCGGCCGCTCGTCCTTGTGGAAGGCGGTGTAACACCAGAGCCATTTCGCGACGTGCATGCCGGTGTCGCCGCTGTAATTCGCTTGGACCACCTCGTTCCCCGCGTGGCGCAGGATCCGGGCGAGCGCTTCGCCGATGCTCGTCCCCCGGAGGTGGCCGACGTGGAACGCCTTGTGCGTGTTCGGCTGGCTGTACTCGATCATCACCTTTCCGGGTTTCTTCTCGCCGGCGCCGTACCGTCCTTGTTCGTTCAGGACGGTGGTGACGACGTCGCGGATGATCATCGCCCGGTTCAGGAAGAGGTTCAGGTATGGCCCCGTCGCGGCGACGCGTTCGATGATCCCAGTACTGGGGATGCGCGTCGCGAACTCCTCCGCGATCTTGTTCGGGGCTTTCCGTTCCTCTTTCGCGAAGGAGAAGCAGGGGAGCGCGTAGTCGCCGAACGTCTCGTCGGGCGGGATCTCGAGGAGCCCTCCGATTAGCCCCTCCTCCTTGCCGAGCCTCTGGGCGAGCCGCTCCGCCACGCGCATCCGGATATCCATCTGTCTCCCGGGTCTGCAGTCTCTTAAAAAGTTTTGTCCCGCCGATTTTATAAATCGCCGCTCTTCTTCCCCGTCGATGGCTGCCGCTCGTCTCTCTGATACGCGGTTCATCCGCTTCTCCTCGCGGGTCGTCAACCTCGAGATCGGCCTGGTCGGGTTCGTCTCCGCCCTGCTCATCCTCCCGATCAACTGGTGGGGCACCGGCGTCGTGGCGTGGCCCGCCGCCACGCTTCGGCTCGTGCTGAGCCTCAGCTATCATCTCTTCCTGACGAAGATCGCGGAGCGGCTGGCGTGTCTCGGCTCCTCACATCTCGGCCGCCTCTTCTGGGCGGACCTCGTGCCGAACACGCTCTTCAACCTCGTCCAGTACCCGCTCTTCGTCCTCCTCGGTACGCCGCGCCCCTTCTGGAGCCTCTTCCCGTTCTGGCTCTTCAGCATGGTCATGTTCAGCCAGATCGTCAAGTACGGGGAGCGGGGCTTCGAGCCGGGGATCCTCGACATCGTGAAAGGGCTCGCTGAGGACGTTGTCGCTCTCGTCCGTCCTCGACGATGATGAGAGAATAGGAACAAAGGGTTTCTGAGGGGCCTATTCTTTCTTCTCTTTCGCCGCTTTCTCTTCGAAGAGCGGCTGCTTCCCCTGCTTCGTCACCTTGACGTTCACCTGGACGGTGTTCTGGCCGATGGTGTTCCCCGCGAGGGTCCGTCGGAGGCGCATCCCTTTCCGTCGCTCCCGGTTCCCGACGCCGTGCGTGATGAGGATCTTCTTCCTCCCTTCGCCTTCGACGTCGTTCCGCATCGGGAAGCCGGCGTTGTCGCTCCCACCGGTGATCCGGAACTCGTAGCCGGGCTTGTCGATGGCTTCTCCTTTGAAGGTGTCGCCGAGCCTCTTCCCCTTGAGCGCCGCAGAAGCCTGGTCGTCCAGTTCCGCTTGGATCGTGCGCTTGCTCTTCGGGTCGCCGATATTCAGTTTCAGTCCCATCGTCCGTGCCTCCCGAGCCTGCGACCCGTCTCACGGTTGCGGGTCTTCCCTTTCTGGGCGGCTCAGCCGTCTTTGGTGGAACAGAGGATTGTTTATAAATCTACTCCCTGCTGTGTGGCCTGATGCTCCAAGCCCTTTTTGTCGATGACGCCATCGCGCTTCGAACTCTCCATGCGCTTCTTCCAAGGCGCTGCTTCCTCGTAGGTGGGGGCAAGCAGCTTTTCCCACACCACGGAAACCAACGGTTTCCTGTGGGGGCAACCCCCCGCGACGCGCTCTCCGTCGAGAACGGAAGGAGTTCGACCGTAAGCGCGGTGGCGTCGCTGTCGGAGAAGTAATCATGCCACACCCCATACTCCCCGTACTATTTATAAATGGTGCGGGGTGATTGCTCTGTCCGAGGGCGGAGATATTCCCTGCCGCGCAGGGATCGAGCCTATTCGAGGTAGGCGTTCGCGATGTACTGCTGCGCCATCCGCGCCGTGGTGAAGAAGCTCCCGTTCAGCGCGATGGTGTGCTTCATGATGTTGATCCACCGGTCGCGTTGCCCGTAGAACGTCGGGACGATCGTCTCCTCGAGCTTCGCGTAGAGGTTCGCCGCCTCATCGCTCGGATCATCGTCGACGGCGAACCCCGCCTCCCGCGGATGGGGTCCCAGACTCCATCCGGTAACGCCTTCAATATGGCCTTCGAGCCACCAGCCGTCGAGCGTGGAGAGGTGCGGGACGCCGTTCACCGCCGCCTTCATCCCGGAGGTTCCTGACGCCTCGAAGGGGCGTTGCGGCGTGTTGAGCCAGACGTCGCAGCCGCCTACTAAGACTACTAAGAGGCGCGCCAGCTTCATGTCGTACTGCTCGAGGAAGACCACCTTGAGCCGTCCTCCCGCCTCGTTGATAGCGCGGGCGGCGGCAATCACCTTTTTGATCAGCTCCTTGCCGCGCGTGTCCCTGCTGTGCGCCTTGCCGGCGTAGATGAGCTGGAGGTCACCCACCGTCTCCGCGACGCGTCTGAGCCGCTCCACGTCGAAGAGCGCCAGATCCGGTCGTTTGTATTCGGTGAAGCGGCGTGCGTAGCCGATTGTGAACCGGTCAGGGTGGAATCCGAGGCCTGAGCGCCGGTTCACCTCGTCGATGAGCGACTGTTTCGCCTGGCGATGCGCCACCCAGAGCTCCTCGTTCGGGATGACGAACGCGTAGCGGAGGCTGAACGGGTCCGCCTGCCATCCGGGGATGTAGGTGTCGAACAGCCTCTTAATCTCCGGGCTTACCCAACTCGGGGGGTGGATGCCGTTCGTGATCGAGTGGATCAGGTGGCCGGGGAAGAGCTCCTTCGTCACCTCGCCGTGCTTCTTCGCCACCCCATTCACATACTTGCTGTTGTTCAGGGCGAGGAGCGTCATGTTGACGAGGCCGTCGTGGATCGCGTCGCGGAGCACGTGTTCGGGGACGAAGCCGTCCGTCACCTGGCGGAAGAGCTTCTCCTCGAACCGGTCATGACCTGCCGCCACCGGGGTGTGGGTGGTGAAGACGCATCGTTCACGGACCGCTTCGAGATCGTATCGTTCCTCGTCGTTCGGCGCGTCGCGGAACGTCCGGCGGAGGAGTTCCACGATGAGGAGGGCGGCGTGCCCTTCGTTCAGGTGGTATTTCATCACGGTATGGCCTTCTGCTTCGAGGATCCTGACGCCGGCGACGCCGAGGATGATCTCCTGGGCGAGCCGATAGGCCTGGTCGCCGCCGTAGAGGCTGCTGGTGAGGCTCCGCTCGTATTCGTTGTTCCCTTCGATGTTCGTGTCGAGGAAGTAGACGGGCACCTCTGACGCGGTGACGCCGCGGACCTTCTGCCTCCATGCCCGTACCTTCACGTCGCGTCCTGCGATGTCGACCGTCACGGTTCCCGGGAGCGGCTCCATGATCTCTGAGGGGTTCCAGCGGACGGGCCGTTCTGCCTGGTTCCCCTCCTCGTCGATCTCCTGCGCGAAGTAGCCGTGCTCGTTCAGCAGGGTGACGCCCACGACGGGGATCTGGAGATCGGCGTAGGATTTGAGCAGGTCTCCGGCGAGAATGCCAAGCCCTCCGGCGTAGGTAGGGATTGTGTGGGAGATGCCGATTTCCATGGTGAAATAGGCGATCACCCCTTTTTTGCCTTCTTTGAGCCGCCGGGTCACCATCCTCCTCTTTTCGCGCCCCGACTATTTATAGATGTCACTTCACTCAGAGATGGTTGCACCCGAACGCCTATTAGATACTATTTATTAGTGGTACAAATAGAAAAAGATTTAAATCTCAGTAGTTCCGATTGAAGCGTTTTCTCGTCGTTGAGTTTATAAAGAATAATGC
>JBBIPM010000076.1:0-5607 GCA_037442865.1 Candidatus Woesearchaeota archaeon | reverse complement strand
GTGCGAGGAACTTCCCGTCACGATGCACCTCGCCCTGGCTGCGCAACCGGTAGTGGCCCTTCTTCGTCGAGACACCACACGCATGCGGATTCGCCGCGAGGTTCTTGAGCGTCGCGTCCATTTGGCACGCGCCGACGAGGAGCTACCCCTCGACGAAGCCGAGCGAGACGACGACGATCGCGTTCGGCCTGCCGTCAGGGCCACTCGTCGCCAGCACGATCTCCTCGCCCTGCCTGAACGCGTCGCGCCACTCCCTGCGTGTCCGTTGAAGAACGACGTATTTATCTTTTCCGCTAGAACTTCCTGATCGTTAAGCTATCCGGCTTCGCTGTAATCACGTACTCCTTCTCCTCCTCGAGCTTCGCCTTCCTCACCATGAATTCAGGGAGGAGGACGCGCATCCCACGGAAGTCGAGCGTCGTGATCAAGGTATCGTTCCCGTCCAGCCCGGCATCCTGCTTCACCCTCGCCGCCTTCACGACGTGCTCCCCTCGGCGGAGTGCATCGGTCCGCTGATGGAGGTGCTGCGCAATCATCTCGGCGACGTCCACCTTCGTGCACTTCGTGATGCCTTGGAGCCCGGGCGAGATGTTCGCCTCGATCACCACAGGGCCTTTCCCGCCGACGAGGATGTCGACACCACAGACGTCGGCTTTCAGGGCGTGTGCTGTCTTGACCGCGAGCTTCTTCGTGTACTCGTCGAGGTCGATGAACTCTCCACTCCCCCCGCTGTGGATGTTGGCGCGCTTCTCGCTCGGCTCCGCTTTCCGTCGCATCGCCGCGACGACCTTCTCGCCGACGACGATGGCGCGGATGTCGGTGCCGCCGGTCTCGACGTACTCCTGGAGGATGAAGGGCTGGCGGAGCGCAGTCAAGGCATCGAGAATGCTGCTCGCGCTCGCGTAGCTCTCCGCGAAGACGACGCCCTTGCCGCCCGTGCCTTGCGGGAACTTCATGATGATCGGGAAGTTCATCGCCTTCAGGATCGATTTGGCCGCCTGGACGGTGGCCGCCTGGTAGGTGCGCGGCATCGGGATGTTCTGCTGCTGGAGCGCGAGCTGCGTCAGGAGCTTGTCATGGACGACGCTGAACGAGCTGCTGTGGATCGGCATGTAGCAGCTGTTCTCCCGCAACGCGGTAATCCCTTGGAGCAGGGGGGCGTAGCGGAAGGACCCCTTGGCGAAGATGCAGTCGTATTCCCCGAGGGGCTCGCCGTCATACCGCACCTCCGCGTTCTTCCCCGAGAAGTTGATCTCGATACGTTTCAGGTTGATGTCATCCACCTTCGAGAAACGTCTCCGCATCGCCTCAAGGGTCCATTGGCTCGAGACGGAGCCGAGGGAGATGAGCGCCGCGGTGTAGCGATTCCCCTCCGCGGGAGCGGTCGTCTCCACTTCGTTCTTCGTTCTCGCTTTACCTCTCTTTGCAGGGGTCAATGAGGAAACCTCGTTCGAGGATGTTCTGCCCTATCAAAACCTTATATTTCATGTGGCTCCGATCGGCGAGCGTGAATTTCGCGGTCAGCTCCTTCCTTGCGATGAGGAGGGTCACCTCCACCATGGGGCGGAGCCGTGCGCCGTTAGCGCTCTTCACCATCCTGCTCGCCACGACAGGGCCGAGCCTGAGCTTCGACGCGAGTGCGATGTCGATGCTGCTCTTCGTCGCGCCGCTGTCAATCCGCGCAGTCACCGTCTCCCGGTCCCCGTTCTGTATGATTGTCACCGGTTCGGTGAGGCCGACCACGCTCCTGTCCGAGAAGCTGGCGCCCCTTGTTGCCATCAGGTTCTGCTCGTCTCGGCCCATTTAAAAATTTGTCGGACCGTCGTCTGCGAAGAATCGTTTCCGACCGCCAGTTCATTCCTGGGGCCGCATCGTCGGGAAGAGGATCACATCGCGGATGCTCGCGCCGTCCGTGAGGAGCATCACGACCCGATCCACTCCGATACCGACGCCCGACGTCGGCGGCATCCCGTACTCGAGCGCCTCGACGAACTCCTCATCCATCGGATGCGTCTCCTCGTCGCCGAGTCGCTTACGGTCCTGCTGCTCTTGGAAGTGGCGCTTCTGGACCGCCGGGTCGTTCAGCTCGGTGTATGCGTTCCCGAACTCCATGCCGATGATGAAGAACTCGAACCGCTCCACGAACCGCTTGTCGCCGCTCCGATGGGTCTTGCACAACGGCGTCGTCTCGACCGGATGGTCGATGACGAACGTCGGCTGCACCAGCTTCGCTTCGCAGAAATGCTCGAAGATGGCCTGGACGAGGAGGCCCCACGTGTCGTACGCCTTCTGCTCGACCTTCTCCTTCTCGCAGAACGCCCGTAACTCCTCTTCAGTCTTATCGAGGACGTCGATCTTCGCATGCTCCTTGATGAGGTCGACCATCGTCACACGCCTCCACGGCGGGGTGAGGTCGATCTCCGCTCCCTGATAGATGATTTTTGTCGTCCCGTGCAGGCGCTGCGCCGCGCCGGCGACCATCTCCTCAGTCATCCGCATGCCGTCGTGGTAGTCCGCATACGCGAGGTACCATTCGAGCATCGTGAACTCAGGATTGTGTTTCGTGTCCACCCCTTCGTTCCGGAACACCTTGCAGATCTCGTAGACCCCGTCGAACCCGCCGACTAGGAGCCGTTTCAGGAAGAGCTCGTCGCTGATCCGGAGGTAGAGCTTCAGGCCGAGGGCGTTGTGGTGCGTCATGAACGGCTTCGCAGAGGCGCCGCCGTAAATAGGCTGGAGCGTCGGCGTCTCCACTTCGAGGAGGCCGTGCGTGTCGAGGTAGTCCCGCATCGCTTTGATGATGGCTGCGCGCTGCACGAACCGCTCTTTGACGTCAGGATTCGCGATGAGGTCGAGGTACCGCTTCCGGTACCGCATCTCCACGTCCTGGAGGCCGTGGTGCTTGTCCGGCAAGGGGCGGAGCGCTTTGGCGAGGAGCGTGACGCCCTGCGCCGAGACGGTGATTTCGCCCGTCTTCGTCGCGACGACCGTGCCGGTGACGCCGAGGAAGTCGCCGATGTCGAGCTTCTTCACGACGGGCCACTCTTTCTCGAGTACCTGCTTCGAGAGCATCACCTGAATCTGGCCGCTCCCGTCACGGAGCTGGCCGAAGGCGAGCTTCCCCATGTTCCGGAAGAGGATGATCCTGCCTGCGATCGTCACTTTTTCTGTCGTCTTCTTCTCTGGCTTGAGCCCCCTGTGCTTCGCCAGGATTGTCACGGCCCGGTCCGTCCGGGAGAACGCATGGGGATACGGCTCGATCCCCGTCCCGCGGAGCTCCTCAGCCTTCTTCTTCCGGTCCAGCACCAAACGATGCATCTCGTCCATGGGCTCCTGCATTCTTCCGCGTTTTAATAATCTTTCGAGAACAGAGCGGAGAGCGTTGCTCCGAGCTTCGCGAAGACGGACGACGCACTCCTTTCGTCGTTTCTGCCATCCGGTGGAGCGATCCCGTGCGATGGAGGGCCTCCTCAATGGAGGGCCTCCTCAATAGAGCCGCAGCTCCGCGAAGAGCGCGTCGAGCTTCCCTTCCTCATCAGGGCCGACGCCCAGAGCTGTCCGCGTCCCGGGCTCGACGACGGTGCGTCCTGCGTCGGTGATGAGCGCGGTGACGAAGCCGGCCTCCTTCGCCCGCTGGTTGAGCCGGAGGAGTGTCTCCTCATCCGCCGTCTTCAGGACGATCTTCGCCATTCCCTCGGCGCGCCACCGCTTCACAACCTCCTTCTCGCTCCGCAGCACGGCCTCGACGCTTGCGTGGGCCGACTGGGCCGCCACCTTCCCTTTCGGGAGCTGCAGGTCGGCCCTGATGATGATCGCCTGCTTGTAGGCCATACACGTGAAGGGCGAGCCGCACTATAAAAAAGTTCTTAAGCAGGCGCGTCCCCGGACGTCCGATGGCCCGGATCCTGGAAGAGCTGGAGCTTGATGACTGGTTCCAGGCGGAGAAGGAGCGTCTCTCTGACCGGCTCCTCGAGGCGCTCCAGAAGGGAGCGGACGAGGGGGAGGCAAAAGCCCTCTTCGAGAAGGAGTTCAAGCAGCTCCTCCGTCGCTATGATGAGCGGTATCGGCGTTCCGACGCGGCTCGGGCGCGTCGGGAGCGGCGCCGCGTCCCGTTCCGGCGAATCACTGCGAGATGGAATCGGCTCCTCGCCGGGCTCCGTGAGCGTCGGCTCCTCCTCGTCGAGCGGTGGAAGGAGCGGCGGTTCCAGCGCGCGTACGAGAAGCTCTTCCCGTCGCGCAAGAAGAAAATTTAAAAACGTCCTCCGTTCCCATCGCCCTGCACTTCCTGGACGACGCACCAGTCCCGGCTGCTCCGCAGCCCCGCCGCCTTCGTGGTGAGCCGCGTGTTGTCGGGCGGTGACGTCGCGCAGGAGCGGTTTCTCCTTCGCGTTGAGAGGCGAACAGTATGGAGTATCAGGATATGGACCTGAGCGAAGAGCTCAAGGAAGCATTGACGAGCAACGGCATCATCTCCCCGACAGAGATCCAAGCGCGCTCAATCCCCGCCATCATGCTCGGCCACGATCTCCTCGCCGAGAGCGAGACGGGGAGCGGCAAGACCCTGGCCTTCGCCATCCCGATGCTCGAGAGGCTCCGCCACACGCCCGGCACGATCCAGGCGATCGTCCTCTGCCCGACGCGCGAACTGGCGAAGCAGGTGGCGGGCGAATTCGAGAAGTTCGGCCAGTACTCAGGGCTCAGGTTCCTGACCGTCTACGGGGGCGTCGGCTACGAGCCGCAGATCGAGAGGCTGCCCGAGACCGACATCGTCATCGGCACGCCTGGCCGGGTCCTCGACCTGATGGAGCGCGGCGCGCTCCGCCTCGACAGCATCACATTCCTCGTCCTGGACGAGGCGGACCGGATGCTCGACATGGGCTTCGTCGAGGATATCGAGGAGGTGATCGACGCCACTCCTGAGACACGGCAGACGCTCCTCTTCTCCGCGACGATTGACTACCGGATCGAGGTGATCAGCAAGAAGTACCTCCGCGACCCTTCCATAATCCGGGCGAAGAGCCAGGAAGTGAGGGGCCATCTCTTCCAGGGCTACTACGTCGTCAATCCGTGGCAGAAGATCTCGCTCCTCCACCAGCTCATCAAGGGGCGCGACGGCTGGCACATCCTCGTCTTCTGCCGCACCATCGTCGCCACGGACCACGTCGCGGCCGAGCTTCGGCAGCGCGGCATCAAGGCCGAGGCGCTGAACGGCCACATGAGCCAGGCGAAACGCGAAGCGACGGTGAAGGCGTTTCAGGACCGGCAGTTCAACGTCCTGGTGGCGACGGATGTGGCGGCGCGCGGTCTGCACATCGACGGCATCACGCACGTGTTCAATTATGACCTGCCTGACGAGCCGGAGACCTACACGCACCGCGTCGGACGCACGGCCCGGCAAGGGGCTGATGGCGACGCGATCTCCCTGCTGAGCGAGGACGATTACCGGAAGTTCGACGGCATCATGGACCGGTACGACGACGAGATCGAGAAGATGACCTTCCACGCCTGGGGACGGCTCGAGCGGATCCCACCGAGTCCGCCGCGCGACGGTCCGCGAGGACGCAGCGGCCCGATACGCGGCGGTCCACGCGGCGGTCCACGCGGCGG
>JBBIPM010000075.1:0-5625 GCA_037442865.1 Candidatus Woesearchaeota archaeon | reverse complement strand
CAGCGTAAAAAGAGGCGAGCAGCGTAAAAAGAGGCGAGCCATGCACGCGAAGCGAGTCACTGTCCTGAGCATCGTCATCAATGTGACGCTCTTCCTCTTGAAGCTCGTCGCCGGCCTCGCCGCGAACTCGTTGGCGATCCTCGCCGACGCGGCGAACTCGCTCCTCGACACGCTCTACAGCATCGGCGTCCAGTGGAGCGTCACGGAGAGCCATAAGAAGGCGGACAAGGGGCATCCCTTCGGCCATGCCCGTGCCGAGCCCATGGTGGGCTTCGTCATCGCCCTTCTCATGGGGATCGCCGCTTTCGAGTTCGTCCGCGCCGCGCTCTTCGGCCTCTTCGCGCCGCAGGAGCGCTACTTCACCTGGCTCATCGCCGCCTCGCTCATCATCGCAATCATCGCGAAGATTCTCCTGAGCCATGAGGCGCAGATCGCCGGGATGCGGACGAAGAGCCCCGCCTTGCTAGCGACCGCGTCTGACAGCCGGAACGACGTCCTAATCACGATGACGGCGCTCACCGGGCTCGTCTTCGCCGCGAGCGGCTATCCATGGATCGATAACGTCGCGGCCATCGCCATCGGTCTTTTCCTCTTCGCGGAAGCGTACCGCGTCGGAAAGGCGAATGTCGACTACCTCGTCGGCGCCGCCCCTCCCGCAGAGCTGCAGCATCGCATCCGGGAAATTACCTCCTCAGTCCTCGGCGTCCGGGGCCTCCAGCTGATCCGTGCACATTATGTGGGCAATCATGTCCATGTCGAGATCCACATCCAAGTGAATCGTCAGGTCTCGACGCGGGCGAGCCATCACATCGCGATGACGGTCCAGCATGACGTCGAACGGCTCCCCTTGGTGAGTAAGGCCTTCGTCCACGTCGAGCCAGTCTAGGCGAGAAGCGGAAAGAGAGATTTCCGCTCAAAAGAGTATATTTTGAGCGAATTATTGTCAATAGCTATATCTTCTCGTTCAGCCATCGTTCAGCCATAAGGGTTCTGGGACGGGAGCCATGAAATGGGATCGAGTCATACCGTATGAGGAACGGGTCGTCCTGCTGGACAAGGGGTGGACCGCCGCTGACGAATACATTGAGCACTTCATGAATTAAGACGATAACGAGCGGATTCTCCAAAATGCTTATATACTCAGTACTCTCTCCTTCTGATGACTTTCTCATAGCAATTCACGACCGGATTGCCCCTTCCTTATTATTAGAGAACGGGCCACGGCTCGTGGAAAGGAGGGACTGCCATGGGTGATGACGATTATGATGATGAGTATGACGGCGACGATGATGACTGGGACTGAAACCGTTTTCCTCTTCTCCCGGCTTCTTTCAAGAACGAATCGGGCCTAGAGATCGAGGCGCATAAACGCGTAGGTCTCGCCGGTGCCGAGATAATCGTCCTCGGTCATGATGGTCCGTCCGCCGAGCTTCGTGAAGAGCACGCTGCTCGCCCCGAAGCGCCAATGGCCCGCCACATGCGTATAGCCGCGACGTTTCACCTCAGCGATGAATGCTAGGAGGAGCGCCTTCCCGATCCCCTTCCCCTGATGGCGCTGTTTCACGTTAATCGTCTCGACGTAGATCGTGTTCTCGCCATCGAAACGCGCATCATGCTCAGGGTCTCCGGGCTCGACGTAGTAGTCGAGCCGCTCGCCGCAGACGAACCCGACGAGCTCATCGTTCTCGAACGCGACGATGCTGATTGCCAAGGGGTCTGTGAAGACGTCGTCCAGTTCCACTGGCTTCTCGGCCAACGCCTGTGGGAAGAGCGAATTCTCGATCGCGAGGATCTCCTCGGCGTGGCGACGATACTCCTCCTCGGAGAGGGCGACGCATCGGATGGCGGACGTGGCCGGCGGTTCTGACCCGCCCGGAGAAGCGGCAGCCATCTGCTCAGAGCGCGGAACTCGTCGTGAGGTGCGCGTACGGCGGCCGATCCTTGTACCGCTGCACCGCCAATTTCAGGATGTATTCGATGAAGTCAGCGTATTCCATGCCAAGGAACTCCGCCGCCCCAGGCACAGCGTCCCCGTCATTGATGCTCGGGTTCGGGTTCAGCTCGATGACGTACGGGTTGCCGTTCTTGTCCACCCTGATCTCGACGCGACCGTAGTCATGACAATCAAGGATGTTGTAAGTGTCGAGCGCAATCTCGCTGATCAGGGCGTTGAGCCGCGGCGGAATCTTCGGATCGCGCTGGACGTCAATTTGCTTGTAGACCCCCTCATCGCTCCATTTCGCCTCGTACGGGTAGATGTGCCAAATCCCTTCAGGAAGTTTCTGGAACGTCGATCTACTCAGGGGAAGCACTTGGATGTTGTCGTCGTTTCCGATAATCGAGACGTCGTACTCGTCCCCTTCGATGTACTCCTCCACCAAGGCGGGGTGGCCCTGGTCGACGATGACGCGTCGGAGCTGCCGCCGCAACTCCTCCTCGGTCCGGACGACGCTGTCGTTCGTAATCCCTATCGAGTTGTCCGCGTTGGCCGGCTTGACGATGAGCGGGTAGCGGAGCGCGGCGTCAATCTCGTCCTTCGGGTCGTAGACGTAGTCCCAGTTCGGCGTCGGGATGTCGTGGAAGTCGAGGAGCTTCTTCATCCTAATCTTGTCGATGCAGAGCGCAAGCGTCGCAGGGTTGCTCCCTGTGTAGGGAATGTTGAGCATGTCGAGGAACGCGGCGGCGTGTGGCTCGAGCAGCGAGGAGCCGTTAATCCGTTCGCAGACGTTGAAGACAAGGTCGACTTTCGCGTCTGTGATTTTCTGGAACGGCAAGGGGTACTCGTTCATGTCGAAGAAGGTGACCCGGTGCCCTTTCGACTCAAGTGCTTTCTGGATGTTCTTGCCGACGCTCGTCAGGTCGGCCTCCACCTCACGCTGCTCCGCCGTCCGCGTCTCCATTCTCCCGTCGCCGGACTCGTTCTCGTAGAGGTTGCAGAGCACGCCGATGTGGAGGGGCGGCAGGTTCTCAGTCTGAACGAGACGCAGCTTCTCCACCTTGCTGCTCCGGAGGATAGTGACGCGCGACTGGAACGCCTCGGTGGAGAAGCTCTTCCGCTTCGTCTGCCCAACGCTACTCCCCGGCGTGAAACGGAGCACGGAGAACTGGATGTCGCGGCGCAGCTCGGCGAGCTTCCGCTCCACGTCGATGTGGCTCTCGCCGCGGGCGACGATCCAGCCGAGGTTATCGAACCCTTCCGGGGGGACGAGGATCGGGTCGCCGACCTTCTTCGGCAGGTAGAGGGTGTCGAGCCCTTCTAGGGCGGACTGATCCTTCTGGAACCGGATTCCGGAGACGACGCCGCTGTATTCCGGGATGAAGTAGTGGCCAATCAGGTAGCAGAGCGGCTCCTCCGCCCGTTGGTGGTTCGTCGGGAGGCCGACGCAGATCCTGAGCGCCTGTTCGACGAGGTCGACGTTCCAGACCTGCTTGGTCCAGTCCCAGAGATAGTCACCCCCCATTCTAACGGCGGTCTCGATGACGCACGGCCCGTCCTTGGTCATCTTCACTTCTGTGTGGTTTACGCCGTTCTGCTGCCCCACGGCCTTGATCGCAGCCCTCACTGCCTCCGTGATCCGTTCCCTGCTCTCCCGTTCGAACCGCGTGGGCGAGAGGTCACCGCGTTCTATGAAGAACGGCTCTTTCATGGGGAGCTTGTCGCTGATCGCAATCACTTCGGTGACGCCTCCCTGCGTTATCGATTCGACGTTCACCTCGATTCCTTCGACGTACTCCTCGTAGATGAAGCTGTTTTGGTTGTAGATAAAGATTGGGTTAAACTTCGGCACCGCGTTCTTCTTCTCGTACTGGTAGACGTTACGCGCCTCCTCCTCAGTCTCCACCTTGACGACGAACTCTGAGTCGGAGCCCCAGACCGGTTTGATAACAGCCGGGAGGCCGATCTCCTTCAACGCTTTCTCGAGATCCTCATCAGTGTTGAGGACCGCGTGCTTCGGCGTCCGGATCCCCGCCTGCTGGAACGCCTTCCGCATGGCAAATTTGTTTCGCGCTTTCTCCGCAGTATCGAGCCCTGGTCCGGTTAGCTTGAACTTCTTGCAGATCTTGGCGAGGAGCGGGACGTCATCCTCCCAGAAGGTGACGGCGCCGTTGACCGGCGTCTCCTTGAGGAACCGTTTCAGCTTCTCAAGGACCTCGGCGTGGTTGTATGTGTCGGCCTGGAGATAGTGCTCAACGTATTTCCGTTCCCAGCCAATCGTCTTGTTGACGAGGACGACGGAGACGCCGAGCTCCGCGGCGCGGCGGAGGATGAACTCCTTCTTTTTGCTGCCGCTATTGAGGATGATGACTCTCTTGTCCGCGAGCGGCCCGTCCTTCTTCCTGAGCCTGCTCGTGAAGTGCTGGAACCCGTTCCCGTTCTTCTGCTTTGGCGAATAGTCGTTCGATTTCGGCAAATCGTCGACGGATGAAGAGATCTTCGTTGCAGCCTGACCCGGACGGGCGAGAGCGGCATCGGTGAGGGGAGGAACCGAGAGAGAGGAAGAAGCAAGAGAGGAGTCTGCAGGGACGGAGGGCTGAGCAGAAGAAGATGAGGACGGTGGAGTATGGGGAACGGATGAGGAGAGGGAAGCGCCGACCATCGCATCCGATCCTTTCTCAGCCGTCGAACAGGCAAGTTTTGTTTTTGACGGACCTTCTGCGCTGTGAGATCGCTCAGAACGAGAAGAGGGATCGTCAGAACCCTGCGTCATATCCTTCCATGCCTCCCCGGGACCCCGTGATGGGCGGCGATTGCGTGGCGGGATATTTATGCTTTTGCATTTATTTCGCGGCCACCGCGAACCTTCCCCGTTGCGCTGCGACGAATCGGTTCACGGAGCGACGGAGCCGCTTCAGGTAGATCACCTTGTCGTCCTTCTTCGCGAAGTAGCCAGGAATGGTAGCGACGCGCCGGTAGCCATGCCGCTCATAGAATGCGCGTGCCGCCTTGAAGGGTGCGGAGCTGTGGGTGTCGAGGAGGATGAGCCCGTACCCTTTCCGGAGGACGTCGAACTCCATGTGACATAACAAGGAGGTGCCGATGCCGAGTCCTCGCGCTTCGGACGCTACGCAAAGCCAATGGAGTTCGACGCTGTGCCGGTTCGTCTCGTTGGGGCTGTATTGGATGACTCCCACCACGCGGGCGGCGTCCTCGGCGCAGAGGACGCGCATGAATCGCGGGTCCTCCGTCGCGGCGTGCGCATTGTCAATGATGGCGCGCGCCTCCTCCTCGGAGAACGTTCCCGAGGAGCGAGCGAGGCGCGCCACCGCCCGCAGGTCTCCGTCCCTGACGACCCGTATCTTCATCGCGCTGCGTGCTCCGGCAGATCCATTCGAGAATCAGCGTGTCGCTGCCACCGAAAAGGACGACGGCGCTGCCGCGACGTCCCTTCGGGGGATGGTCGGGAGGCAGTATTTATGCTTTTCTCCTCACCAAAAAGCGATTCCTCAACACAGTTATTGGCCTGTATACGTGGCGCGGAGACCACTATGGGAATACGGCTTATAAATTCGTTATTTATAAATCAACTGGGTGTCTCAAGTTAGGGTGGGGCAGAATTAATCTCTCACCTCAGTCATTCTTATCGTTGGGTAGTTTCTCGTTGTGAGATTGAACACGGCGAGTGC
>JBBIPM010000074.1:0-5696 GCA_037442865.1 Candidatus Woesearchaeota archaeon | reverse complement strand
ACACCTCGCGCGTAGCGCGTCGAGAAAATCGTTGAATAACGGATTTTGATTTATATATGACACAACTTCATCGACGGAATCACGGATCTATCGAATCATCCGACTGATGCTTCCTCGACGCTGCAAGCACCAATGCGCAACTTGGACGAGCACGAAGTGCACGTCCCACTTCGCCGCGCTGCGACATTGCAGCGTCGAGAAATTGAGGAATTGCTTTGCGTCCTTGAAAAACACCTCGATTGCAAAGCGCTTCTGGTACAAGATGAGCACGAATTTCGTCGATAAGTTCGTACTGTTCGTGACGAGAAACACCGGCTCGGCAAAGACATCATCTTTGCAGATGAGGACTCAGCGTGCACCGAGTCCTTTCACAGCGAGCATCATCCTCCACACCAGGCGAAGAATCGACTACTTCTCACGACAGGACTAATTTCCGCGCAAAGCCTCAACCGTACGCAAGGTATAAAAACGACTCTCGTTCACTTCAAGCAACGAAATATTTATATACAGAGTTACAGAAAAGTATACTGGAGTCTTCAGTATGGCGCAAGCGATCCTGGCCCAGAAACGACGCGTCTCGACGCAAGAGCAGGTCTTCCAGATCCTCTTCGAGCATGACGAAGTGACGTGGAAGCAGCTCATCTTCGGCCTCATCGAGTCAGAAGAGATGGATCCTTGGGACATAGATATAACACTCATCGCTCAGAAATTCATCGAGATGCTTAAAACATTGAAGCAGATGGATTTCCGTATCAGCGGCAAGATCGTCCTCGCCAGCGCCATCCTCCTCAAGATGAAATCCACGAAGCTAATGGAGGAGGAGATTGCTGCGCTCGACCAGCTGATTAACTCCATGGACGAACCGGAGCTCTCCCTCCTCGACGAGCTTCCGCTCGACGGCTCACTCCTCCTCGACACCCCGGCACCGAAGGAACGGCCGCGGATCGTCCCCCGGACGCCGCAACCCCGGAAACGGAAGGTCTCGGTCTACGACCTCATCGAGGCCTTAGAGAAGGCCCTGGACCTGGATGCGCGCCGCGTCCGGGCACCCCCAAAGCTGATCAAGGAGGCGCGTGCGCCGCGCGACCACGTCGACATGAGCGCCATCATCAGGGATCTCTATGACCGGGTCAACACGCACTACAAGGGGAAGAAGGCCCGGCTCCTCACTTTCGATGACCTCATCCCCAGCCAGGAACGCGAGGACAAGGTCCTCACCTTCATCCCGCTACTCCATCTCGACGTGCAACGGAAGCTGGATCTCCTCCAGGAGCGCCACTTCGAGACGATCGGAGTGAGGCTCCTCGAAAAAGACGCTGATCTGACCCACACCCTAGCGCGATGATCATCAGGGAGTGACACCGGTTCTTTTTATACGCGACAACCACATTTAAAAATTCTCCCGCGAGGAGACGTATGTGGAGATTGTCAAGGCGTTGGAGTTCTCGAAGGTGCTTATGTGCATCTTCATCATGGCCTACGCCTACTACTTCCTCCGGCAGAGCGAGCCGTACATCGAACGCCGCCCCTGGGAGCTCCTCTACCTCGCGGCGATGGCGCTCTTTCTCGTCGAGCTGATCGCGGCCCTTCGGCTCTTCAAGGGCGGCGGCTACAATGAAACGTTCTTCTCCGAGCTCGCCTCCTTCCTCAAGTTCATCTTCTGCGGCTTCCTCCTCTTCTCATTCATCTCCCAGCACAACCTCCTCGTCCAGCGACGAATCATCATGATCAGCCAGAACCGGACAGCACGAGACAATTCGAGCGGCTGGAGCGGACAGATGACGTCGCTCTTTAGGCGACGACACGCGAGACGGCACGACGACGCAGTCGACAAGGAGCTGGAGGCGCTCCACAAGGAAGCGGCACGTCAGGACGCGGAACGAAAACCCATCACGCCTATCGACGAGCGACCCTCAGAGCCCGTCCTGTCGTCACCGAAGAGCCACCGGCGCAAAGGCGCAGAACAGGAGATCGACCGCCATACGTCGCAGCCGAGTCACGGAGACGAAGAGAGGCGAGGCACGGAGAAGCGTCAGAGTGTGATGAACGGCTCAGAGGACGCGTCGGAACGCGAAGATGCTCCGACGGTGATGACTGCGATGAAGAGCGGAATGCCGCCAGAGAGAGAAGAAGAGGCAGGACTGACAAAAGAGGTCCATGGACCGACGACGCTCTCCGAGGAGGAGCGGCTCCTCCGCCGCGGGCGCGCCCTCGCTGCGATGACTGCGCAGCTCCTCGACCGCTCCGGAGAGCGGCTCGCGCCGGAGAAGCTGGCGGCGCTCCGCCACGAGCTGGCGGCCCTGGAGACTGCGCTGGATGAGCGCCCGATGAACGGCGCGAGGATCAGGCTCATCATGTCCTCGTTCCTGCCGCCCGAGAAGAACAGGGCTGCGCCAGGAACAGGAAGGAAGAGCATCGACGGCGAAGACCAACTAAACCTTTAAAAACCGCCGGCGGTTCTGCGCAGCGATGCGCACCCTGATGACGAGCTTCCACGGCAATCCGAACATCGGCCTCTTCGCGTACGTCGCGACCCGTGACGGAAAGGAGATCTGCCTCCTCGGCGAACGGCTCTCCCTCCACGGGGAGCAGGAGCTCGCCGAGACGATGCAGGCGGAGATCCGCCATCTGACCGCGGCCGGGACGCCGATGCCCGGCGTCTTCTTCGCCGGAAACGCCGCGGCGCTCCTCGTCCCCGGCATCATCTTCCCGAAAGAGCGGACGGAGCTGGAACGGCTCGGCCTCCCCGTCACGCTCTTCGAGACCCAGCTTACCTGCCTCGGCAACAACCTCCTGGTCAACGACCACGGCTGCCTCGTCAATCCGGAGTTCACGGACGAGGAGATCGCGCGGCTCCGTGCCCTCCTCAAGGTGCCAGTGAAACGGATTACCATCGCGGGCCTCGACACGCCTGGCGCGTGCGTCGTCCTCCATGGCAACAAAGGGGTCATCCACCGGGATGCAGAGCCGCACGAGATCGAGATGGTCCGTGACACGCTCCGCCTCGAAGCCGTCGAGCCGGCGAGCGTCAACCTCGGCAGCCCCTACCTGAAGGCGGGGATCATCGCCGGGAGGAACGGGCTCGTCGTCGGCGACCAGAGCGGCGGCCCCGAAGTGGTTCACCTCGAGGAGAGCCTCGGCTATCTGGAGGGGAGGCGATGAGCGAGGCGCAGGCCCTCTACGCAGAGTACCAAGGGCTCGGTCAGCGAGCAGAACGGATCAGGGAGTACCTCAGACAGGTCGAAGAGAACCTTGAAGGGTTGGCGACGGTTCTGGCGGCGCTCCGCACCCTCTCCGAGACGAAGCCGGGAACGCCATCTTTGGCGCCGATTGCCAACGGAATCTTCGTCGAGACGGTGCTGACCGAGACGACCACGGTCCGGATGAATGTCGGTGCAGGCGTCGTCGTGGAGAAGAGCGTCGGTGAGGCAAGAGTAATCCTGGAAAGGCAACGGATCGATCTCGAAGCGTTGCGCGAGAATGCGAGGCGCGACCTTGAAACAGCGACGAGCAGGCTCCAGGCGATAGAACGGCTCATTGAAGAGGAGTCTGGAGAGGATGAGAAGGGAGAGCCGACGAAGAGCGGGAAGAACAACGCGCCACGCGGGACGAAGCCGGCGTCACAGCGACAGAAGGGGTCACGATGTTCGGGTTCCTGAAGAAGAAGCTCCAGGAGGCTGTCTCGAAGTTCTCCGGCAAGGCGAAAGAATCGATAGCCGAGGAGCGGGTCATTGATCCCGCGGCGCTCGCCGAGGCGCGACGAGAAGAGGAGCGGCTCCTCGCGGCCGAGAAGGTCGTCGAGGTTATCCCTGAGACGCCGGCGCAGCGGACGCAGCACGAGGAGCGAGAGAAACGGCAAGAAGCGAAGAAGCCTGCGAAGCAGCCCGTGAAAGAGGGGGAGAAGCGGGAGGAGAAGAAGTCGGCGAACCGGACTCCTCCAGAAGAAGCGAAGACGCCAGTCAGGGAAACTGTGAGCGTGCCATCCGAACGACCGGCACTGAAGAAAGAAGGCGCAACAGAACCGATGCGGAGATCCGCAACCATCGAGCAACCGGTTGCACGACGGGATACTCCGACGACTCCACCACTCAAGAAGGAAGCGAAGACTGAGAGGAAGCCAGGACTGGACCAGCCGGTTCTTCGCGAAGAGAAGGAACCGGTGGAGAGAGAAGAGAAGCGCGCAATCCGTGATGATGCCGACAGCCCTCGCGCCGCTCCCCGCTCCTTCTTCGGACTCTTTAAGAAAAAGGATCCCGTCAAAACTCCAGAGATGAAGAGGAGACCGGAGAGGGCGCCATCCCCTCGTGAGGAGTCTCCGGTCGACCTCGTCTCCACTCCTCAGCCACCCACGCCTCGCGCGCCGGAAACTGGAGAGGGGGAGTCAGTCGTCAAGAAGATCCAAGAGGAGCGGATCCTGGAGAAGCCGGCGCGAGGCCTCCTTTCGAAGTTGAAGGAGACCTTCACGAAGAAGACACTGAGCGAGGAGCGGTTCGAGGAGCTCTTCTGGGACCTCGAGGTGGCGTTGTTGGAGAACAACGTCGCTGTCGAGGTGATTGAGAAGCTGAAGACGGACCTAAAGCGCGCCTTGACAAGCGGCAAGATCAGCCGGCTCGGCGTCGAGGACCTGATAATGGTCAGCCTCAAAGAGAGCGTGCGCGAGGTGCTGGACATCGCAGGGTTCGACCTCGTCTCGCGGATCAAGGAGAGTAAGAAGCGGCCGTTCGTCATCACCTTCATCGGCGTCAATGGCAGCGGCAAGACGACGACGCTAGCGAAGGTGGCAAACCTCTTCCAGGAGGAGGGGTTGAGCGTCGTCATAGCCGCGTCCGACACGTTCCGCGCAGCCGCGATCGACCAGCTGAAGGAGCATGCCGACAACCTAGGCATCAAGCTCATCTCGCAGGGATACGGCGCCGACCCGGCCGCGGTCGCGTATGACGCCGTGGAGCATGCCAGGGCGAGAGGGATTGACGTCGTCATGATCGACACGGCCGGGCGTCTTCACAGCAACACGAACCTGATGGCGGAGCTCCAGAAGGTCGTCAAGGTGGCGAAGCCCGACCTCAAGATTTTCATCGGCGAGTCGATCACCGGGAATGACTGCGTGGAGCAGGCGAAGGAGTTCGACCGGCTCGCAGGGATAGATGCAATAATACTTAGCAAAGCGGACGTGGATGAGAAGGGGGGCGCGGCACTCTCGGTCAGCTATGTGACGAAGAAGCCGATCCTCTACCTCGGCGTCGGTCAGGCGTACGGCGACTTGAAGCGGTTCGACAAGGAGCAGGTGATTACGACACTAGGGCTCTGATCACTCAATACGGCTTCCCATCTTCCCGCTTGAACGTACCACGACTCAATGACTCAACAAAAGACTCGACATCCCCCCTGGTCGCCAGCCCCAATCCACGCGATAAACCACGCTCGGCCATCACATAATCACATACATAGTATGCAATTTCATGACCCGCCAACGAGTCAAACCCTCTTTCAAGATATGACTCTCAAACCGACGCCAAAAATCAGGATCCTTCAGAGGCGTCGCCTTCCGACCACGAGGATTCATACATTCAAAGAAAGATGTTTCTCTAGGGTGGGGCCGAATTCTAAGATAAGAGGTGCGTCGCCGCACCCCTTATAAATACTGTCGTCGATAACGCTGTGGTGAGGAGTTATGACAACAGCGGCAACAGTGGTGA
>JBBIPM010000073.1:0-5625 GCA_037442865.1 Candidatus Woesearchaeota archaeon | reverse complement strand
CTCCGAGCAAGGAGACCCGACGAGGAGCGAAGAGGCTCCGAGCAAGGAGACCCGACGAGGAGCGAAGAGGCTCCGAGCAAGGAGACCCGAACGGGAGCACCAGAACTGTTAAAAGTGGCGCGACAGAGAGGAGCGAAGAGGAGATAAGAGACTGAAAAGAGGACGAGCGTGGAATCATGGAGAGGATGCGCGGCTGGCTCGGGGCGAAGGTGACGCTCCTCGCGGCGGTGCCGCTCCTCGCGTTCCTCGAGGGAGTGGGTGGAGCGACCGGCGCCGTGACTGGGTGCGCCTCCTGCGCAGGGTTCGACCCATACGGCATCGTCATCTCGCTCCTCGCGGTGACGCTCCTCGCCGGCAAACTCCGGAGAGAAAGGCGACGCAGAGAAACGGAGGAGCGCGAACAGAGAGGGCGACGCTACCAGGTGGCCTAGACCATCTCGACCTTCTTGGTCCTGATCCCTTTCCGCTGCACGTGCATCTTCTTGCACGCGCCGCACTGGTACCGCAAGTCGGTCTTCTTAGACTGCTTCTTCCCTGTCATCTTCGGCTTGGGCGGCTTGCTGTACTTGCCGAGGTTGCCGCCGCCGCGCCGCTGCCCCCTGAGCCGGACGCGCTTCTTCGAACCTGTCGAGAGGGGGTGCGTCTGGTTCCTGCCCCTGCTCTTCGACTGGATGACCTTGTGGGGCGTATGCTTATTGCAGCGCGGGCAGTGACGGTTCATCTGCTTCGGGATCTTCATATTCCGTGCTGGAGCGAGAATCGCTTTAAAAACCTTACTGTTGAAAAAAGAGGCGGGGAGGGGGTGAAGAAGAAGGAGGATCTGAAGAGAAGAAGGGGTTGAAGCGACAGAACCAGAGCCAACAGCTTTAAAAAGAGCCACGCTTCAGGAAGGGCGATGGAGACGAAAGACGCGCTCGTTGTCTTCGGGATCATCGCGCTCCTCGCCGTGACGATTATCTTCGGCGTCCGCTCCACGACGAACGCGGCGAAGGCGGACGCGGCCACCGCGATGGGCTCCTCTCTCGTCGAGCTGCTCCAGCAGGAAGGATACACGCAGATCTACGACGGCTGCCGCGGCGTCTCGCCAAGCGACTTCGCGAAGCTCCAGCGCTGCCTTGTCGAGATTACTACGGAGAACGAGATGACTAAGTTCTTCGTCCAGGACCAGTTCCGGAACTATGACGACCGAAAAGCGGAGAAGGGGCGCCTCATCATCCGGAACGAGAAAGGCGGGAAGAGCTTCGCCAGCGCGAACTTCACCCTCTTCTGGAACAACGAGCCGTACGCCGAAGGGTGCGCGATCAGCGGCGAGATCGCGCCAGGGTACACGTGCCGCTTCGACCTTGCGAAGCCGTGCGTCGCGGGGGATACCCTCGAAGTGAAGTACGGGGAGCGGCGCGCATTCCTCAAGACGTGCTGACCCTCTCATCGCACCGCAACGCAGGGGAGGAAGGGAGAGCCCTCCCTCAGGCAGGATGCTGAGGGAAAAGCATCGCGGAGCAAGGGCGGCAACGACGTGGAAGGGCTACCTCTCGACGATCTCGACCCGCCGCTTCTTCAGCAGCACCGAGACTACCTTCCCAGGAAGCTCCGCCGTGTCCCCTGGCTCGAAGGGACCGTGGATTTCACCGCTCAGCCCGAGGAACTTGGGGACGGCGGCGATGAACCGGACCGCGCACCGCTCCTGCGCCGCGATCACCTCCGGCGCGACAGGAGAAGGCCGAGAACCAGGAGGGACCCCTTCGCCGCCAGGAGCTGCGTCCTCAAGCGCCAGCCCGTCACGATTAGGGATGCCCGGGTCGAGGGCGGTGACGCCGAGCGGCGCCTCGCCGCGAAGCAACAGGTCAAGGAGATCGGCTCGGAACCGCCGCAGGTGCGCCGACGTCTCGTCGAAGAACCGCCGCTCCTCGGCAAGCAGCGGCGCGGTGTCGATCAGGTTCCGTTCGCTCCGCGCACGGTTCAGCGCCATCTCGAGGATCTTCCGCTCCCGCCGCTCGAAGAGCTCCCGGAGGATCTTGAGCGTGTTCTGGTACTGGATTAAGGGCTTCTGCGCCGACGGGGAAGAGAGGCCGCCCACCATATCCGCGTCGCCCCGCTTCTGGCGAAGGTAGCCGAGGACGCGGCCGTAGAACTCGGAGGGGAGCTGCTGAAGCTCGTCGCGGCTCTTCTCCTTCCTGAGCACGTCGAAGAGCGTCTCATACGTGATGACCGCATCCGCCATGGTTCCCCCGATCCGAGATGACCAACCCCTTTTTAATAGTTATGCGTCGGCCGGCCGCGAAGAGCCGAACAACTTAAAAAAGCCATCCGGCCACTCGACTGGATGGCGGCCATCGGCTACAAAGACCTCGCCTTCGAGGAGGCGGCGGACGATTACGGACGGGCAGTGGTCCGGTGCCGCCTCTTCACCCGGTACTGGTTCGACCTCCTCAGGAGCGACCTGGAACGGCTCGGCCCCGTCGTCGTGACGCGCGAAGCGCTCGATTTCCCCGCAGCGAACGAGAAGCGGGTGCTGAACAAGGCGGTGCCGCTCCTCGAAGAGGGGCTGACGTGGCGGCTCCGCCACGCGCTCCACGGCAAGCCCGCCTTCTACCTCCGCGAAGAGCTCGGCATCCCGCTCATCGGCTCGACGGAGATCGGCATCGTCGACCGGGGGAGCAACATCATCGAGGTGAAGCCCTTGACGGGGTGCAACTTCACCTGCACGTACTGCAGCGTCGACGAAGGGAAGAACCGGAAGACGTACGACTACCTCGTCGAGGAGGAGTACCTCGTCAACGTGGCCGCCGAGGTGGCGGCGCGGAAGAGCAACCCGGTCGAGTTCAACATCGGACCGCACGGCGAGCCGCTCCTCTACCCGCGCCTCGTCCCTCTCGTCCGGGACCTGCGGCGGCTGCCGAACGTCGGCGTGATCAGCATCAACACGAACGGCTCCCTCCTCTCCGAGCGGCTGATCGACGACCTCGCCGCGGCGGGGCTGACGCGGATCAACCTCTCGCTCCCCGCGCTGGAGGAAGGGCTCGCCGCTGAGCTCGCCGGCATCCCGCGGTTCCCTCTGAAGCACCTCCTCGCGATGCTCGCGTACGGGCAAGGGAGAATCAATTTCCTCCTCGCCCCGGTCCTGATCCCGGGGAAGAACAACGAGGAGATGGCGAAGATCGTGGCGCTCTCGAAGCGGATCACGAGTCCGTTCCCGACGATCGGAATCCAGAACTACCTGGAGTACCCGAAAGGACGGCGCCCGGTGAAGAAGGCGATGGAGTGGGGGCGGTTCTATCGGTTCCTCGACGGGCTGGAGCGCCAGACGAAGACGAGGTTGCGGTCGACGATGGCCGAGTTCCGTATCCACGAGGAGCCGGAGCTGGAGAAGCCGTTCCGGAAAGGGGAGGTCGTGGCGTGCGAGCTCTGCATGCCGGGCCGGTACCCGGACGAGATGTATGCCAAGGCCGCGGGACGGCTGATCAACGTCCAGCTCCCCGCCCGACAGAAGAATGACCTGAAGAATCTCGGGAAGCGCGTCACGGTCCGGATCGTGCGCGACAAGCACAGCATCTACAAGGGCGTCCTCGTCTGAGAGAAGCGTCTCGGAGGAATAATGATCGCTCGCGTTACGAGAGGATCCGTGAGAAGAAGGAGCCGATCGAATCGACGATGCGGCGAAGGAGGCCGGGCTTCTGCTCCGGCGAAGGAGGGAGAGGGGCCGCGGGCTCAACGGCCGGGATATCCTCCTCTTCGTCCGGTTCGCTCGGCGCGTCCGGATTCTCGACGGTGATGTTGATGCTCTTCGTCACGCGCACCCCTGATTGGCGCTCGAAGAGCTGCGTCGTGAACGTGAAAAGACCGCCTTCGAAGCTCTCAGGGATGGTGACGACGTAGGCGTAGGCCTCGCGGGATTCCCCTTTTTGGAGGCTCATCTCCTGCTGCCGGAACCCTTGGGTAACGATTGCGGCGCCGGGCAGTATATCCGTGACGGTGACCGTGCCGAACCGGTCCTGGAGGTTCTTCACCGTCACCGTCATCGTGACGGAATCCCCTGCCTTTACCGCGGTGGTGTTGAGGCGCTGCGTCACCACATACGGCTCGATGACGGGGAGGATTCTGACCGTCTTGGTGGTGGAGAGGTTGAACCGTTCCCGCCTGCTCGTCTCGTAGGACGCGTCGACGCCGATCCTCACGTTCTGCTCCTGCTCCGAGACAGGGGCGGTGAGGTTCACGTCCAGCGCCAAGGGGATCGTGTTGCGCGCCACGCTCCCCATGCTGAACGGATGGTCGCCGTCCGGGGTGCGAAGGACCCCTTCGACGCGAAAGAAATCGGTATCGCCTGCCTTGTTGTCGAAGAAGAGGCGGGCGCTGTACGCGTCGCCGCCCTGCACCTTCTCGGGGAGGCGAAGGTCGAGCGTCGCCTGCGTCACCGTCACGGTGAGCGTCTCCTGGAGGCGGTGGCTGAAACTCTCCTTCTCCAGGGTCATCGTCGCGTTCGAGACGATTGCGTAGCTCCCCGTCCTCTTCGCTCTGAGGCGGAACGCGACGCTCTTCGACTCGCCTCTCTTGAGGTTCACCCGCCATGCATGATGAGTCTCTTCCCGCGTCACCCCTGTCGGGAGCGTCGTCAGAAGCGGCCCGAGGCCGTCGAACCGGATGATGGCGTCCATCGCGTATTGGCCGTCGTTGTTCGTCAACGTGTAGGTGAAGAGCGTCTCCTCGTCGACGCCTACGGACGCGGGCGCGAGGCTTCGCGTGATGGTGAACGGGCTGGGCACCATGATGATGAAGGGGCTCGGCACGTTGCCGCCCTCCTCCCGTTTCGACGTGTAGGCGAGGCTACCGGTGAAGAGGCCGGTGACGTAGGCGTCCGCCTTCACCTTGTAGGTGAAGCTCCTCGTCGCGTTCGGACCGAGGGAGAAGCGGAGGCTGAGCACCACTCCTTGCTTCGTGAAATCCGCCGAGTATGTCGGCAGGAACCCGTCCGGGAGGGTCTCCTGGTAGGTGATCATCGCCGAGTCTTCGCCGTTGTTCGTGAACTCGAGCTTCACCGTGGCCGATTCTCCAAGCTTGAGGGATGTCCGATCAGGGGTCCGCTTCACCGTGACGATTCCTGAGGCGTTGAGCACCTCGAGCCGGGCGCCGTAAACCGCCTTTCCGGCGTCGTACCGAATATGGGCGACGTCGTAGGGGCAGCACTCCGGGTTGTCGCTCGGGCACGCGTACCGGCCCAGGTCGCAGGCGATGAAGTCAGAGTCCCGGAAGCAGTACCGGAGCTGCTTGTCCTCGCTCTGGACGCAAGCGTCGTAGGAGAGGAAATACCGCTCCGCCCCTGAGGTGAGGAGGAGCTGGTACGGGCTCGTCCCCTGGGTAAGACTGTAGAGCCGGCCCTGCACGGTGAACGTGTCGCCGGGGTAGATCCAGCCGGAGTAGAGGGACGAGGCGAAGACGGAGGAGGGGAGCTGCGCTGCTCCCAAGAGCACCAGGAGGGGAAAGGAGAGGAGAAGAGGAAGGCGCATAGCTCCCCCTCATCGAGGACGGTTTTTATAGTTTACGCCCTTCGGGACGAAAGTGGAAAAAAAGAGAAGAGGAGGAGGAGAAGAGAAGAAGAAAGAGAAGGAGAAGAGAAGAAGAAAGAGGAGG
>JBBIPM010000072.1:0-5862 GCA_037442865.1 Candidatus Woesearchaeota archaeon | reverse complement strand
GGGGACACGGCGGACAGGGACCGCCGCAATCGACCCCCGCCTCGTCCTGATTCCGGACCCCGTCGAAACACGACGGGCACAGAGGGCAGGGACCGCCGCAATCCACGCCAGTCTCGTTCCCGTTCCTCCGGCCGTCGTCGCACGTCGGCTCCGGCTCGCACGCTGCCGCCTCCGGCGGCCGCTCCGTGACGTTCTCGCAGTCATTCACCACGAGGCAGGCCCGATAACGGAAGCCGTCGGCGGTACACGCGCCCCACTCCGAGCAGGCCCATTCCGGAACGCAGGGGCCGTCGCAGGGGCCGCAATCAGGGAGGCAGCGGTCGCACCGCTCAGGAGCGATACAGAACCCGTCGCCGCAATACGTGACTCGCGCCTGGAGCCGCTCCTCGTGGATCAGGTAGAGAACCTTCTCTGAGGAGCGGACGAGACCGCCGTGGTCTGTGGCGGTGAACGTGACGAAGACCGAGCCCGGGGCGAGACCGAGGATCGTGACGATCTCTCCCCGGACGATGACACTCAACTCGCCGGGGAGGACGAACGACGCCTCGTCCAGCGGTTCGGCGACCGCGGTGTAGGTGAGTAGCGTCCCGTCCGGATCAACGAAGTAGTGGCTCAGGTTCGCTTCCACGACCCCGCCGAGCGGGAGCGCCACCCCTTGGATCCGGGCGACGAGGACCGGGGCGCGGTTCAGATCCTGGACGTCAACGAGCCAGGAACGGAGCGTCTCGAGGCCATCGGCCGAACGGGCCCGGAGCGTCAGGTTATGCCTCCCCGCCGCGTTGAATCCGGGGAGATAGAGGAATGAGACGCGGAGATCGCTCTCCGAGACGTTCTCAACCATAACCTCTCTCACGTCGAGAGGATCGGCGTCGAGGAACAACGAGACGGTAGCGTCCCGCGGGAGCGTCGCCGCGAAGAGGAGCGGACGCCCCTCAACGAGGACGACCGCGCGCTCTGACGGGACGACGTCGGAGAGGCGCGGCGGACGGTTGACGCGGAGCTCGACGAGCCGCGTCGCGACGCACCCGTCACGGGTCACTGCGTAGAAGAGGATCCGCGTCGTGTTCCCCTCTCCCCGCACAGTCAGGGTGAACTCGCCGGTGTACGACGAGAAGCGGAGCTCCTCCTTCTCCAAGGAGGAGGCGCCGAGCGTGACGTTCTCGATGAAGAAGCGGCCGGCGAACGGCACGTCGACGATTACCGAGTCATTCGACAGGACGGGTTGCGGGGTGGGAAGACACTCGGCGGCGACGGGCACGATGAGGGGAGAGATGAGGAGGGAGATGAGGAGGGAGAGGAGGAGGGAGAGGAGGAGGGGGAGATGAGGAGCGGTGAGAAGAGAAGACCGAGCGGCAGGAATCGGGGGGACGGACGCATCGCTCACCTCTCCGCCCCCTGAAGAAGCCAGGCTTATAAACATAACGGAACGGATGCTCTGCGGCGAAGAGCGTTCCCGTAGCGGTGAAGCGCGTGCCTGTCCGCCGTCGCGGATAGGCGGTTAGCCGTCGGAGAGTAACGCGGAGAGCGCGGTCACGATCCTCTCGCGGACAGGCGAGCGCCCGATGCTCCGGAGCGCAACCCATCCGCCTACGAGCCGGAACAGGGTCACTTCGACGGATCGTACCGCTCCTCGAAGAGCGCGACCAGCTCCCCGGCGCGCTTCCGGCCAAGCCGCTCCACCGCAGTGAGCTCCTCGGCCGAGGCGTTCACCACCCCTTTCACCGATAAGAAACGGGCGAGGAGCCGTTTCGCGGACGCGGGACCGACGCCAGGGAGGCTGCTGACGATCGACTCCTGGAGCGCCGTCAGGGCGAGCGGCTTTTGGCCGTAATAGACAGGCTTGCCGCCGCGCGCCGCCTCCTTCTTCGCCACGAGGAGGAGGAACCGCGCCGTCTCCTCGGGCGTCGCGGTGAAGATGACTGGGATGTTGTAGCTCACCGTGATGGCGGCGAACATGCCGAGGATCGCGTTGGGATGAACCTTCCGGACCGAGTAGAGGTCCTCCTTGCCTTCGACGATGATGAGCGGGCGGGGGTAGCGGCGCAGACCGCGGAGCTGGTCGAGAAGGCGGCCGTCGACGATACTGTCGACGAAGTCTGGGACGCGCTTGTACTCGACGACGACCCGGTCGCTCAGCAGGTAGTCGCCCACAGAGAGATGCTCGAGGGAGAGCGGGACGTTGTTCGCGAGGAGCGTCTTCAGCACCGGGCTCCCCTTCTCGCGGTGGTCCGCCACGATCCGTGGAAGGGGGCTCAGGACGCGTTCCGCGTCACGAGCGCCGTGCGCGATGCCCGCTCCCTGCGCGACGTCGCGCGCAGCATCCGCCCCTTCCTCGGCGCGTTCCGCCATGACTCCCTCCGCCGCCAGGATCCCGTCACGGCTCCGCGGCTCCTTCTGGATGAACCGTTTCGCTTCGAGGTCGCGCCGGACCTCCGTCAAGACGCGGTACATCCGCTTCTCCTTGTGATGCGCCGCGAACTTGTGCGCCACATCCCGCGTCCCTTCGGTGACGAGCATGATCACCCTCCCCTTCTCGAGCCGTCCGGTCCGGCCGCGCCGCTGCACAGTCCTGATCGCGCTCGGCACCGGCTCGTAGAAGATGACCGCGTCCACCTTCGGGATGTCGAGCCCTTCTTCCGCCACCGAGGTGGCGATGAGGACGCTGAACCCGCCGTTCCGGAACTCGTCGAGGATGGCGCGCTGCTCCTTCTGACTCATCCCCGTATCCCCTTTCTTCATCTGGCCGACGAAGACCTTGGCGGAGACATTGATCGCGTCCAGCAGCTCCTTGATCCTCGTCGCCTGGTCCCGGTACTGGGTGAAGATGATCACCTTCGCGGTCCGCTCCGCGTAGAGCTCCTGGAGCACCGCTTTCTGGACTGCGCGCAGCTTCGGATGGTCGACCGCGTCCTCCTCAAGCCGGTCGAGGAGGGTGAGCGCGGTCTTGAACTCGAGGTCCTCGAAGAGGCGTCGCACCGCCTTGGACTGGCCTGACGACGACTCGCGGCGGAGCTTCTCCACGTACATCCGCAAGGGGACGAGCCCTTGTGTCTCGAGGAGCTCCAGGGCATGCTGGACCTTGAGCGCCTCGGCGAGGACGGAGATGGAGCGGAACGTGCTCGGGTCCTTCAAGCCGCGCGCGGTCTGGGCGTGGAGCGACGCCTGCGCGGCGAGCAGCCCTCTCTTCGTGGCGAGCGCCTGCCGGTTCAGGCCGAGGAGCGCGAGCTCGTCGATGCGGCGCGCGTAGCACCGGGAGAGCGCGCCATGGACCCCTGTGAACTGCTCGGGCATCCGGACCTTGACGTGGCGGACCTCCAGCTCCTGGATGTATGGCTCCACGTCAGGGCTCTCCGCGGAGCGCGCCTCGATTCCCTCGATGGCGAGGTTCCGGCAGACCTCCTCGATCGACTCCTTGTCGCCGCCTGGTGAGGCGGTGAGGGCGAGGAGCCGTTCGTGGCGCGCCTCCTGCCGGTACCGTTCGGCGAGGAAGACGTAGGCGTAGTCGCCCACGGCGCGGTGCGCCTCGTCGACGATCAGGAGCGAGACGTCGGCGAGGCCGACCCGCCTGCTGAGCAGGTCGTTCTCGATGCCTTGGGGCGTGGCGAAGAGGAACGTCGCCCGCGCCCAGAGGAGGGCGCGCTTCGCCGGTGGAACGTTGCCGGTGAGGAGAGCGAACCCCTCGTCGGGCAGGGTGAAATCCCGGCGGAATGTGTCGAGATGCTGCTGCGCCAGGGGGCGCGTCGGCGCGACGAGAAGCACCTTGGTGCCGGGATAGACGGCGAGACGGTGGCTGGCGACGAGCTCCGCGATGAGCGTCTTCCCCATCCCGGTCGGGAGGACGACGAGCGTGTTCCTCGCCACGGCCACGCTACCGATTACTTGCTGGTAGAGGCGCGGCTCTTGGGCTGAGCAGAACAGGGCCCGGGGCGCGGGGCCTGCCGGGTGTGGCGCTGTTGACGGGACCATCGCCCCTGACGAGGGAAGGCGCGTTTAAAAGGATTTGGGGGGGTTGGCCAGTGGAGCGGTGTTGGATGATGGGTCGGGACAGGGGGGTGGAAGAGAGGATACGCATACGTGAGGATAAGCGGGGGGGATGATAGGAGGATAGTCAGGGGAAGAAACGAAGAAAAAAAAGGAAGAGAGATAGTCAGGGGAAGAAACGAAGAAAAAAAGGAAGAGAGGTAGAGAGGAAGAGGGAAGAGAGAAAAAGTTCTGGGACGAGCGGCTCACTTCCGGCCGCGAGCCATCCTGGCGCGGCTGATGTCGCCGTTCTTGTCCACGAAGTAGAGGTAGCCCTTCTCCTTCCGGACGCCGGCGCGGCCCACTTTCTCCGGCCTGCCGCCCTTCGCGCCGCCGCGAGCCATCCTGGCGCGGCTCACATCCCCTTGCTTGTCCACGAAGTAGAGGTAGCCCTTCTCCTTCCGGACCCCCACTTTGGCGACCTTCTCAGCCATTGCATCCACCTCACACCATGAGCGGGCAGCGCCACTCATCACGCTCCAAAGGGAAGGCTCTTATAAATCTTTCGCCCGTCGGTGGCTCGACGAGAAAAAATATTAATTATCCATATAGTCGATAATTTTGTGTCCACCGCAACAATATAAACACCGAGAGAAACCAAGAGCGGATGGGCCTCTTCCTGAAGCTCCTCGGCCTCATCGACCTCGCGGCGGCCGCCCTCCTCTTCCTCGCGAACCTCGACCTGCCGACGAGGATTGTCCTGACCGTGGCCGGCCTGCTCGCCTTCAAGGGGATAGGGTTCCGCGGCGACCCGGTCAGCGTCTTCGACATCTTCCTCGGCTGCTATCTCGCCTTCGCGACGCTGATCCAGAACATCGGGCCACTCAGCATCCTCTTCGGAATCTACCTCGGCTTCAAGGGGTTCTACAGCTTCATCTAGCGCACGAGAAACCTTCTCGCGCAGCAGCGCGAGGCAACACCTGCAAAGGAGACCGAAACAGAAGTCGCTACCCGCCATACAGAATTGGGCTCTTCTGGTAGAGGAAGACCGCCGCCACGCCGAGCAGGAGCGACAGTCCAAGGACGAAGAGCGACGGAGAGAAATAGAGGGAAAGGAGCGCGAACCCAAGGGTGAGGCCGGCGAGGAGGAAGTACCAGAAACGGGAGAAGAAGAAAATATCATAGCCGGGCAGGTTCCCCTCCAAGGACTCGAGACGGCTCATGTAGACTGTGTACGGGTTCGCGGTCTCGATGAGGGGGAAGGGGATCAGAGCGTAGAGGGCGAGCAGCACCGCGATGATGATAGCGGAGCGGAAGAGCGGCAACCCGGTCGAGACCTCGAAGAGGCCGAAGAGGACGGTGAGGAGGAGAAGCGCCAAGACGCCGGCTGCGAGACTCAGGCCGATCTCCCACGTTTTTGCCATCGTGGCGCGGAACTTCCCGATCCGGAGGTTCGGGATCGCCGCGTAGCGGAACAGCCCAGTAATGAAGAGGGGGAGGAAACCGAAGGTGAGGAAGGTGAGGAAGAATCCGATCCAGAGGCCGAGCGCGTACTTCTCATACCGCAGCTCGAGGCCGAACCGGATGCCGGCAAGCTTCGTCACGACGACCTGAAAGAGAAGGAGCGCGAAGACGAGAAGCGTATCCGTGATGAGATTCGTGACGCCGACACCGACGCTGAAGGGCTCCCCCCAATCGTTGTAGCTGAAGAGGAGGCCGCCAACGGCGGCGGTGAGAAAGAGGGAGAGCCACTCCTCCCGGCGGAACGAGAAGTAGCGACGCACATCGAAGAGGAAGCCACGCATATGGGAACAGGGAGAACAGCGTTTAAATAGTTGTTGTTCGGCTGGGCTCAGTAGAATGAGATTTTGATTCTCAAGGAAATGTTGTGGAGTATGAGTC
>JBBIPM010000071.1:0-5960 GCA_037442865.1 Candidatus Woesearchaeota archaeon | reverse complement strand
TCCGCTCTGCTCGGTCTGCTTGGGCGAATTCTTGCTTTCGCACCGTATCGACGGCCTTGTTGATCTTCTTGGCGATGTGGAATTTGTCGAAGATGATGAGCGCGTCCGTGTGTGGACGGACGCTCGCGATGTACGCGTCCCACATGTCCATGACTGCGTGCGTGATCGCCCAGCTCTTCGCGGGTCCGAGTGCGTGGAAGAACTGGTCGAGTGTCTCTTGCCGTCGTCCTTCGCCGACCCAGATGACCTCAGATGACCTTGCCGAGGTCGGTGTCGCAGACGATGGTGAGGTACGGCTATCCTTTTTCGTAGGCGACCTCGTCGACGCCGATGCGTGTCGGCGCCGCCGCGTCCAGTGGGACGAGGGAGCGTCGCAGGTTCTTCTTGTCGATCTGCTTGACCGCGTTCCACGAGCTGTTCATCTTGGCCCAACCACCAAAAGAATTTATAAACGGTCCTTTGTTTTCGGCCTCATGCTCATCGCCTACACACTCACCAAGGAGACCGTCATTGTCACCCCACTCACTGGCGATGAGGAGCCTCCCCGAGCCAAGAAGGGGAGCACGGTCTGGCTCCACTCCCTGGCGCCGACGAAGAAAGAGCTCCGGCTCATCGAACGGTTCACCGCCATCCCGTACGAGAGCCTCGACGTCGGGCTCGAAGAGGAGATCCGCCCCTACGCGGAGAAGGAAGGGCACCTCGAGTTCGTCTACCGCGCACCGCTCCTCGAAGCGAGCGGCGACGTCGTGACTGAGCCGCTCATCGTCTTCCTCAAAGGACGGTTCCTCATCACCCTGGCGCGGGAGAAGCTGAAAGCGATCCACGACACGACGGCGGCACTGTCCGCGAACAAGCGGAAGTTCCTCCTCCGAGGACGACCGGCCGCGTTCCTCCTCCATCTTATCGATGCCGTGAACGACGACTTCCTCGCGCGGATCGAACGGATCACCCGGGTCATCGACAAGCTCGAGCAGGACCCGGACGAGGAGAAGAACTATGATCAGCTCTACGCCGCCAGCCTCACCAGCGCGTACTTCAACCGCGCACTGATCGGGAACATCGAAGCGCTGAACACGCTGAAGAAGCTCCACCACACGGATCTCGACGCCGACGACCGGGAGCGGTTCGATGACCTCCACCTCGAGGCGATGCAGATCCTCGACACGGAGAAGATCCAGCGCGAGCTGATCACGAACCTCTTCACCTTCCAGAACATGCTGGCGAACCGGAAGGTGGAAAGGAAGCTCCGCCGCTTGACCGTGCTCGCCATCATCATCGCCGTGCCGACCATGATCAGCGGACTCTACGGGATGAACCTGCAGCGCCTCCCCTTCGCGGAGCACCCGCAGAGCTTCTGGATCATCACTAGCTTCATGCTCATCGTCATCCTTCTCTTCATCGTCCTCTTCAAGGCGCTCGACTGGTTCTGAATGCCCGGCTCGTTGCTTGACGGCTCCGGACGCCATCAGATTTAAAAGCGATCAACCCGCCCCCTTCTTCTGGTCGTGCGCGCGACGCACGACTAGGAAGCAAGAACCATGTACAGAACCCATACGTGTGGAGATCTCCGGAAGGAGCATGCGGAGAGCGTCGTCACCCTGGCCGGCTGGACCGACACGATCAGGGTCCAGGGACGGATCGGCTTCATCCTCCTCCGAGACCGGTATGGGCTGACGCAGTGCTTCATCCCTAAGGAGCTCGCGGAGACCGCGCGTCTCGCGGAGCTCCGGAAAGAGTCCGTGATCCAGGTGACGGGCACGGTGACGCTCCGCCCCGAGAACCAAGTGCGCCCCGAGATGGCGACCGGCGAGATCGAGGTGAAAGCGACCGCGCTCACCATCCTCAACGCGGCGGAGCCGTTGCCGCTCGAGCTGGACGAGAGTGTCCAGAGCGGCGAGGAGACGCGCGCCAAGTACCGGTTCCTCGACCTGCGACGGCCCCGGATGCAACGGAACCTGTCGACGAGGCACAGAATAGCGAAGGCGATGCGCGACCACCTCGACGCGCAGCGGTTCCTCGAGATCGAGACGCCGTTCCTCGCCAAATCGACGCCGGAAGGGGCGCGCGACTACCTCGTCCCGAGCCGCATCCACAACGGCAGCTTCTATGCGCTGCCGCAGAGTCCGCAGCTTTTCAAGCAGCTCCTCATGATCGCGGGATACGACCGGTACGCACAGATCGTCAAATGCTTCCGCGACGAGGATCTCCGCGCGGACCGGCAGCCTGAGTTCACGCAGCTCGATCTCGAGATGAGCTTCGTCGACGAAGAGGACGTCATCGGGCTCGTGGAAGGGCTCGTCAAGCACATCATGAAGGCGGTGAAAGGGATCGATCTGAAGCTCCCGCTTCCCCGGATGACCTATGCTGAGGCGATGCGGAAGTACGGGAATGACCGGCCCGACCTGCGGAAGGAGTGGAACGCAGAATGGGCTTTCCTCTGGGTCGTCGACTTCCCGATGTTCGAGCACAACGAGGAGGAAGGGCGGTGGCAGGCGATGCACCATCCCTTCACGCAGCCGAAGGCCGAGCACCTCTCGTTCCTCAAGAGCGGGAAGCTCGAGAAGGTCCACGCGCGCGCCTATGATCTGGTGCTGAACGGCTCCGAGATAGCCGGGGGGAGCATCAGGAACCACTCGGTGGAGCTGCAACGTGCCATCTTCGACGCGCTCTCCATCCCGAAGGAGGAGTATGAGGAGAAGTTCTGCTTCCTCCTCTCCGCGCTCTCCTACGGGGCGCCGCCGCACGGCGGCATCGCCTTCGGCCTCGATCGGCTCGCCGCCCTGTTGTGCAAGGAGGAGTCAATCCGCGACGTCATCGCCTTCCCGAAGAACAAGGAGGCGCGTGACCTGATGCTCGACGCACCCTCAGCCATCGACGATCGGCAGCTGGACGATCTCGGGCTCAAGGTGAAGCAGTAACGCCCGTTTCTGCAATGGAGCGGGGTTGCGACGGTACGCTTTTGACTCAGAGAGTGGCAAGAAGTATAACGCCGTTTCCACCTATCACCTTGATGGCGAAGACACCTTTGCGCACGGTCGGCCGTGCCATCGTTATCCACGACGAGAAGCTGCTCTTGCTCCGCAACCATTACCCTGAAGGAGAGTTTTATGGCTTTCCCGGCGGCCGGCAGGAGCCTTTTGAGACGCTCGAGGAGTGCGCCGTCCGCGAGACGAAGGAGGAGGCCGGTATCGACTGCCGCGTCACCAAGCCGCTCTATCTCGACGAGTTCATGAAAGGAGAGGAGAAGCATCTCGTCACGCTCTTCTTCCTCCTCGAACCCCTTGATCCGGCACAGAAGCCGGATCACACCAACAATCCGGACAGAGAAGAGAGGAAGATCCAGGAAGCGTTGTGGGTGCCGATCGAGAAGCTGAAAGGGTTGCGCTTACGTCCCGACACGTTCGTCGACCTGCTCCTCAAGGATTGGCGGGCAGGATTCCCGGACGGGTTCAAGAAGCTCCCCACGGTGAGGAAATGAGCGGCGTGGTCACTGAGGACTTGACGATCCACAGACGGATCATCTCGCTCCTCGAGAGGAGCGGATTATCGTACGCACTGCTCCATCATGACCACGTCCACACGTCCGGGGACGCGGCGAAAGTGCGCGGCACGAAGCTCGAAGAGGCGGCGAAGGCGCTCGTCCTCAGCGATCGGACCAACAAGAAGCTCTTCATGTGCGTCATCTCCGGGCACCGGAAGCTCGATCTCAAGAAAGTAAAGGAGCTGCTGAACTCGAAAGATGTCTCCCTGGCGCACCCCGACAAAGTTCTAGCGGCAACGGGCTGCAAGGTCGGCACCGTGCCGCCGTTCCCCGCACTTTTCGGTCTTCCCGGCTACTGCGACGAGCACGTCTTCGAGAACGAGCACGTCGTCTTCTCGGCGGCGAGCCACTACAAGAGCATCAGGATGCGGGCAAAAGACTGGCAGGACGTCGCGGGCGTCGTCGTCGAACGGATCGCTCAGGAGTAGTGCTGTCGCACGAAGAGGCCGTCCCCTTTCTCTTCCCGTCCCCTGGCGCTCAGGAAAAACCCGCGCTCCGACTCCCGCTCCCTGGCCTCAATGACCGCCCTCTCTCCAGCAACTTTTTAATACTGAACCGCTCCTCGAACCAGGGGCGGAACTCCGCGAAGGAGAACCGTGACAAGGTGATACTCATGTCAGGAGAAGAGGCAAAAAAATCGTCGGCTGATGCGACGAAGGCGTCCAGACAATTCCTCACGATCAAGGAGGCGTTTGCTCAGGGATCAGGGATCGTCTCCGTCCGCGGTTGGGTCCACCGGGAGCGCGGCTCCGCCAAAGTGAAGTTCATCGTCCTGCGCGACGGCACCGACATCCTCCAATGTGTCATCAAACCCGACGTGGTCGGCGAGCAGAAGTTCACGGAGGCGGACAGGCTCCGAGTCGAGGCATCGCTCGAGCTCCACGGAGAGATCAAGAAGGAGGAGCGGGCGCCGACAGGGTATGAGCTCGCCGTGCAGACGTTCACCGTGGTCGGCGAGAGCCACGAGTTCCCTATAACGAAAGACCAATCGGCGGAGTTCCTCCTCGACAAGCGCCACTTATGGCTCCGCTCGCGGAAGATGCAGGCGATCCTGAAGATCAGGGCGACCACCTTCAAGGCGTTCCGCGAGTACTTCGACGGCGAAGGGTTCCTCGAGTACCACAGTCCGATGTTCCAGAGCACGCAATGCGAAGGCGGCTCCTCACTTTTCCACGTCAAGTACTTCGAGGGGGAGACCTTCCTGGCGCAGACCTGGCAGCTCTACGCGGAGCCGGCGATCTTCAGCTACGAGAAGCTCTATACTATCGCGCCCAGCTTCCGCGCTGAGAAGTCCAAGACGTCACGCCACCTCACGGAATACTGGCACGCCGAGATGGAGTACGCCTGGGCCACCTTCGAAGGGGTCCAGGACCACGGCGAAGGCGTCCTGAAGCACGTCGTCAAGCGCGTTCTCGAGAAGCATCGGGAAGAGCTGAGGATCCTTGAGCGCGACCCGAAGCTCCTCGAGCCGACCGTCACGAAACGGTTCCCGCGCATCACATACACCGAGTCGCTCAGGATCCTCAAGGAGAAATGCGGCGTGGAGATCCCCTGGGGGAAGGACCTCCGCACCATCGAGGAGGACAAGCTGAGCAAGCTCTACGAGACGCCGATCATCGTGACCGAGTACCCGGCGAAGGTGAAGGCCTTCTACATGAAGGAGGTGCCCGGACACCCTGAAGTGGTGCAAGGCTGCGACTTCATCGCGCCTGAAGGATACGGCGAGATCATCGGCGGCTCGGCGCGGGAGACCTCGCTCGAGGTGCTGAAGAAGCGGCTCCTCGCCGACGGCGAAGACCTCTCGGACTATGACTACTACTTCGACACGCGTCGCTACGGCAGCGTGCCGCACGGCGGCTTCGGCCTCGGCATGGAACGGATCATCTCCTGGATCTGCGGCCTCGACAACATCAAGGACGCGATCCCCTTCCCACGGACACCGACGAGATGGACGCCGTAGAAACCTATTTGCCTCTTCTTCCAGAACCTTCGTTCCATCGCGTGAACCGTTCGCGGAAGGAGAACTTCTCTTTCTTCGCCCGCTGTCCCAGATGGTCGTTGCGCCACAGCTGGCGCTCCTGTTCCTCGATCCGCCGTCTTCGCTCCTCGCATCGCCGCTCGAAAGCGGGGAGCTCGTGCCACGGCTCGCGGAGATCCTTGATTGAGAACCGGTCATAGACATTGTACTTCGTCGTCAACTGGTCGACACCTGCTCCGACGGTTGCGCCGACGCCAGCGCCGAGAAGGGCGCCGAGCGCGACCATCCACCAACGATAGGGCGTCACGTCATAGCCATGCGCGAAGTTGGCGCGATAGAGGTCCCTCGTGAGACGGAGCAGCTCTGCTTCGGCCTTCTTCCCCGAGACCAGTAGTTCCGATTGAACGTCTTGTTTTCTGTGCCGCCGTGGGGCGATTGTCG
>JBBIPM010000070.1:0-5972 GCA_037442865.1 Candidatus Woesearchaeota archaeon | reverse complement strand
AGGGGATAAACACTATCCCTTGCTTTTTTCTTTATAAACTCAACGACGAGAAAACACTTCAATCGGAACTACTGCTGAACATCTCAGCCTCATACTGGGATGTAACGTTCACGTGGACTCCCACGCCGACAGGCATCTTGAAGAGGATTGCGGTTTCCTGCGTGCCGTGGACAGGGAATATCGTCGCCTGGCAATAGACGCATATGTTCTCGACACGACGTCGCTTTGCTTGGAAGAGGTCATCGATAAGATGATTGATGCCACAAAAGGGTTGAGGGAGTTGCATAATGGAAAAGAAGGCCCTATTGGAAAGAATTGTTGACCGGCTCGATACCGAGCTCAGTGAGATGAAGAGGACAACCAACGAGAATATAAAAGACGTACAACTACAGGCGAGTGCCATGCAATCACGTTACGACACTTTCCGGATAGAAGGCAGCTGGAAGACGGATGGACTTCGGCAAAGGATCGCCGAGAAATGTAGGGGGCTCTACGTTGCACAACGGTTCGTATTCCCGTTGATGGCCGAACCTATCACGGTCGGCAGCCTGGTCTTCACAGTATCAAATTCCTCCTCGGCAAAATACCTGATACTGCCTTTTTGCGGCGGCTCTCTTGTACGATGAAAATCGTTCACCTCGTGACGGGCAACCCGACGAAGGTGCTGGTGGTGACCTGCTCATCCCTGACGGGAAGGGGCTGACGATGGGCAGTCGCCCTGACGATGAGCGGTTGCGGCTCTGGCCGCAAGCCCACTGGAAACGGATCGCGCGACGGATACTGGACAAGCGATGAAAGTCATCCCTGTCTCAAGAATCATGAGACAATATTCTCTCTCGGAAGAGCGTATGAATGATGATTCACCGTCGGAGGAGCGTCCAGTCGTGCTTCTCCGTCGGGAAGTGCCTCGTGGTCATGTAGAGCGGGTTCCCAGTGAATTCTGCGTGGGCCCTGACGCTCCGTTCCGCTAGCCCGATACGTGTCTCCATCATCCTCCCTCGTTCAGTCCGGTCCTTCGTCGAGAGGCTCACCTGTGGCGAGCCGCTATTCCAAGTACTCTTCGGGCGTCATCATATTTCGCCCATGCCGAGGTAGCCCCTCACAAATGCTGCTTCGTCTGCGTCCAGGTCCTCTTCCTCTTCGTAGCCGTGGAGCACAACACTTTCGACGTCTGTTTCGTCGTAGCGCTCCTGATCCATCGTTACCACCCCCGTGCTGGCTCTTTTTTCAAGGGAAAACATTTATTAATATATACTTTTACCATATAAGATATATTCGTGATTATAGGTATATGTTTTCCTGTGATTTTTCCGGAAACATCAAAACATCATTACATCCCGAGGATAACTGATGGAGTCGCGGAGACTGATCAAGTTTGGCACCAACAGCCACGTCATCAGCCTGCCGAAGCACTGGCTCGAGACCCATAAGTTGAAGAAAGGGGACCAGCTCTACCTCGACGAGAAGCCAGACAGCATCATCCTCTTCGCCACTCTGCGGGAGACTGCGGAACGGACGGCGAGGATCGCCTGCGACGCCCCGGACCTGGGCCGGCTCCGAACAGAGGTGGCGAGCTACTACAAGGCGGGCTACACCACCTTCCTCATCGAAGGGAGAGAGCTTCCTGGCGTCGTGGACGACCTAAAGGAGTTCATCCACAACCTCGCCGGCCTTGAGCTCGTGGAGCAGACCAGGAACAAGATGGTGGTGAAAGACCTGATCGACATCAAGCAGATAGCGCCTTTCACCCTCATCAACCGGATAGACGTCATGATCCGTTCCATGTTCCAGGATGTCATCGATGGGGTGCCGAGCGACGTCCTGCGGAGCAGGGACAAGGACGTGAACCGGCTCCAGCTCCTCGCGACGAGGACGATGCGCTCCCTGATCGAGAACCCGGCGCTGAGCAACGCGTTGGGGGTCGACACTGTCTCTGCCTATGCCCTCGAGCGGATCGCCTGGGCGCTGGAACGGATCGGGGACTACCTGAAGCGAGCCGACGGCGACATCATCCGCTCCGCTCCCGAGGTCCAGCAGCAACTCCGGAAGCTGATCACGCGGATCTATGAGCTCTACCTCTCCTCGATGAAAGCATACAACTGGCTCGACAGGGAGCTGGCCATCACCATCCACCAAGAGGTGCTCGACTGGCTGGAGAACTTCACGAAGCACGTCCACGCGGCGACGCAGAAGGACGAACTCCTCGCACTCGAGAACGCGAAGAACATCCTCCGAGACTTGCGGATGGTGCAACGGGCAACAATCGAGATGAGCCTCCGCGGCAAGGGACAACCATCCACTTGAAAAACAGGCTGCGACCCCCGCATCCCATGCGGCTCGGCATCCTCTTCAGCGGCGGCAAGGACAGCGCCTGGGCCTCCCGGATCGCGCGTTCCTACGGGCACGACCTGGCGTGCCTGCTCACCGTCCGTTCACGGAATCCTGAGAGCTACCTCTACCACACGCCGAACATCCACGTCACGCCGCTCCAGGCGGAGGCGATGGGGCTGCCGCTTCTCGTCGAGGAGACGGCCGGAGAGGCGGAAGCCGAGCTGGAGGAGCTCCGCATCCTCCTGGAACGTGCGAAACGAGAATGCGCCATCCAAGGAGTCGTGACCGGAGCGCTCCACTCAATCTACCAGGCGACGCGTATCGAGCGCGTCTGCGCCGCCCTCGGTCTCCTCGTCTTCAGCCCGTCATGGCAACGCGACGAGGCGGAGCACGTCGCGGAGCTCCTCGCCGCGGGGTGCGAACTCGTTGTGGCGGGGATTGCGGCCCACCCACTCGATGAACGGTGGCTCGGTCGCCGACTGGTTGGGGAGGCGTTGTGCGAGCTCCGAGAACTCCAGCTCCGCGGCGGCGTCAGCCCGGCCGGCGAGGGCGGCGAGCTCGAGACCTTGGCGCTCTGGATGCCGGGCTGGCGGAAGAGGGTGGTGGTGGACGAGGCGCGCGTCACGTATGAGCGCCATGCGGGGTCATGGAGTGTTACGAATGCACATCTCGAACTGGTCGAGCGGACGGCGGAGCCGTACCGATGGGTGCCTCCGGCGAAAGGAGGCGTCCTCGTCGTCAGCCTCTGCACCGAGCCCTTGGCCGAGCTCGAATACGTCCGTCCCCTCGTCGCTGCCCTGGAAAGGGCGGGGAAGCCGTGCACCGTCATCCAGGCCGCGGAGCTGACGAACGGGGCGATCGCGGCGCATGACGCGGTCATCCTGAGCGGCGCCCCGTTGCTCGACGACGCGTTCCGCGAACGCGACTGGAGGGTCCTCGTCACGGCGCGGAAACCAGTCCTCGCCATCTGTGCCGGGGCGCAGGCGCTCGCCTTGGCGCACGGCGGCCAGGTCGAAGCAAACGAGGAGATCGGGTTGGTGTCGTTGGAGGGCGACGGGACGCTCTTGCCGCGACGGTTCGACGCCTACGCGCTCCATCGGCACGCGGCGACGCCGCCACCCGGTTTTACCGCTCTCGCTCGATCCACCCGGTGCGTCCACGCCTTCCGGAACGAGCGGAAGCTGGGGCTCCTCTTCCACCCTGAAGTGAGGAACGCGTCGCTGATCCCGCGGCTCCTGGAGATGCTCGGAGAAGGATGAGCCAACCATAGGCCGAGAATGGGCTTGCGCACCGGATCAGAGCCGGAGCATCGCCGCGAACGCGTCATACCGCCCAGCGAGCTCCTCTTTCGTCAACTGCACGAGGCGGTCGAGGGAGAAGGCCTCGATCGTAAAGCTCGCCATCACCGTGCCGTGCGCCAACGCCACCTTCATAGCCTCGAACGAGCCGGGGTCGTCCCGTCCTGCGAGCCACCCCATCATCCCCCCGGCGAACGAGTCGCCGGCTCCCGTCGGGTCGATGACGCGCTCCGCCGGATACGCCGGCACGGCGGCGATCCCCTCCTCATGGACGAGAATGGCGCCATGCTCCCCCTTCTTGACGACGACGAAACGAGGGCCGAGTCCGAGGATCGCTCTCGCCGCGGCGACCGCGTTCCGCATCCCGGTCAGGAGCTCCGCCTCGTCATAGTTGAGGACGAGGCCGTCCACCTCCTTCAGCAAGAGGAGGAGATCCTCCTTCGCGGTCTCGATCCACAAGTCCATTGTGTCCGCCACTGCGAGCTTCCGCTCCGGGAACTGGTGCAGGGTCGCGAGCTGGAGCGCCGGCGGCGCATTGGCGAGGAAGATGAAGCGTCCATCCCGGTACTGTTCCGGGATCGGCGCCGGCTCATCGCCGAGCACATTCAGCTCCGTGAAGAGCGTCTCGCGCCGATCCATGTTGCCGAGGTACTTCCCACCCCAGCGGAACGTCTTCGCCCCCTTCCGGCGCTCAAGCCCGGCAGTGTCGATCCTGAACCTCTGCAGGAGGGCAACATGCTCGTCGGCGAAATCCTCCCCTGCTACAGCCACCATCCTGACAGGTGCGTAGAACGACGCCGCAGCGGAGAAATAGGCGCAACTCCCGCCGAGGATGCCTGCGCGCTTCTCCCCGGTGGGGAGCTCGATGGTGTCGATGCCAATGGAGCCGGTGACGACGAGTGCCATCCCGTGCCGAGAAGGGCGATCATATTTAAAGATGGCGCCGCTGCGGGTTGTCTGCTGCGCACTGTGCGCGCAGCCATAACAGGCACTCGTGACTATGACGCTTCGCTTTATACTCGTGCCTTGCTCTTTCCCTAAGGCAGCAGCGCCCAAAGCGGCGCAGGCGATGTTTCGTCAGAGGGCGTCCCCTTGGCGCGGCTAGCGAGAAGCGATCGATTTCATGAATGCTCGGTACACACGCTAAGAGGAGAGCGATAAGCGTCGGGACGCGTCTCTCTGGCGAAACGCCTGCGTAGGAGAACTCGCGTCTACTCCATCGGCTTGACGTCGACGGCGCGCAACCCGCGCTCGTTCTTGTCAGGGGTGAACTCGACGCGCGTCCCTTGGCGCGGGACGAACCCTTCCTTGAGCGCGCTGAGATGGACGAAGTACTCCTTGTCGTCTTCGCCGCGGATGAAGCCGATGTGCTTCTCCGCGTTGAACCACTTCACTTTGCCTTCCATCCGGGAGCGGAATCTTCTCGCGCTTTTAAGAGCTTCGTTAGAATCCGAGAACTCATCGCACATGCCTCTTGATGGCTGCAACGATCTCTTCGCTCTGGGACGACTAGGGCGCAGTCCGGTATTTCGACGACCCGGCGATGAACGGGGTGACGAAGCCGGAGCACTCGCCATTCCTCTCGGCGTTGGGCGGCCAGTCTCGCCAGCGAATACCATGAGCTGGAAGCGAGCGAACCCTGCGCGCTCGCTGCCCTGGAGACGTATGTGCTGATTGACTACGGGCGGGGCGTCGTCGGAGAAGGTGCTGGCGGAACTGCGCACCCCGCTGAAGATGAAGCAGAAGATCGTGAAGCTTTCTCAAGATAGACTCGGGATATATCTGAACGCGCACGTCGTCCGCGGCCTGAAGCTGCGGAAAGGGCGCGACATCTACGTCTCGGTCCCCGACGAGAAGCACATCATCCCGGAACTAGGATCCTGAAAACGGTCGCTGATCATCCCTACGCTTCGGCCGTGAGCGGACTCGATTCCTTGATGCTCGACACCTGGAGCGGCGTCATGATCGGTTCCGCGTTCGCGAAGCTGAAGAGGATCTTGAGGAAGAGGAACCCTCCTTCCTGCTGCATCTCGATCCGGCAATCGGTGATGCTCTTGAGGAGCGCTTTGGTGAACCGGGTATCGGAGACGTTCACGCCCTGGAGGAACCCTCTCGCCCGTAGGATCTCGATCCCGACGAGATACTTCCGCTTGCTGAAATCGAGGATGAGATGTGACAATTCTTGTTTTTCCACCTTCACTGATTTTTTCAGTATTTATGACGACAACTCCCAAGGTATGACGACAACTCCCAAGGGGGCTTTGTAGAAACAAATATTAACCCACCCTGTTAGGGGTGGGGGAGAACCTGTTGTGGAGGTTCTCCGATGACGACACAGCGACG
>JBBIPM010000069.1:3902-6147 GCA_037442865.1 Candidatus Woesearchaeota archaeon | reverse complement strand
CAAAAGAAGGTTCTGTCCTCTCCGCGTCAGAGGAGGCTCCCCACCGCGAGGAAGAGCGGCACGAAGACGAGCGCCACGATGGACATCAGCTTGATGAGGATGTTGAGGCTCGGTCCCGAGGTGTCTTTGAACGGGTCGCCGACCGTGTCGCCGACGACGGCCGCCTTGTGCGCGTCGGAGCCTTTGCCGCCGTGCGTCCCCGTCTCGATGTACTTCTTCGCGTTGTCCCAGGCGCCGCCGGCGTTCGCCATCATCAAGGCGAGCATGACGCCGCTCACGAGGGAGCCGGCGAGCATGCCACCGAGCGCCTCCACGCCGAGGAGGAGTCCGAAGACCAAGGGTGCGGAGACGGCGAGCAGCCCGGGAAGGACCATCTCCTTCAACGCGCCTCTCGTCGCGATGTCGACGCATTTCGCATGATCCGCCTTGGCTTTGCCCTGCATCAGCCCCTCGATCTCCCTGAACTGCCTCCGCACCTCTTCGATCATCGCGAAGGCCGCCCTGCCGACGGCTTTCATCGACATGCTACTGAAGAGGAAGGGGAGCATCGCGCCGAGGAGGAGGCCGATCACCACCTTGGGATGCGCAAGGTCGATTCCTGTCAGTCCCGCTTGTGCCGTGAACGTGGCGAAGAGCGCGAGCGCCGTCAAGGCGGCGGAGCCGATCGCAAACCCCTTCCCGATGGCCGCGGTCGTGTTCCCGGCGCTGTCCAGCGCGTCGGTCCGCTTCCGGATCTTCGGGCCGAGGCCCGCCATCTCCGCGATGCCGCCGGCGTTGTCCGCCACCGGGCCGTACGCGTCGACGGCGAGGCTGATGCCGAGCGTCGAGAGCATCCCGACAGCGGCGATGGCGATGCCGTAGATGCCGCCGAAATAATAGGCGGCGCCGATCGCCGCGACGAGGACGAGGATCGGCCAGCCCGTGCTCCTCATCCCGACTGCGAGCCCTTCGATGAGATTCGTCGCTGCGCCGGTGAGCGAGGCCTTGCTGATCTCCCGCGTCGGCGCGTAATGGTAGCTCGTGTAGTACTCGGTCAGCAACCCGATCGCGACGCCGGCGGCGAGGCCGGCGAGGGAGGCCCAGAAGAGTCCGAGACCGTCGAAATAGTACTGGGAGAGGAAGAAGGTCCCGGCCGCGACGATGATGCTGGCGACGATGACTCCGCGATGCAACGCGGCGTTGATCTTCCGGTCGTCATCCGTCCGGACGAAGAAACCGCCGATGACGCTCGCGACGATGCCGAGCCCCGCGACGGTCAAGGGGAAGATGACGCCGTTCATGCCGAACGCCAGGGCGCCGAGGAGCATGGCGCTGATGATGCTGCCGACGTAGCTCTCGAAGAGGTCGGCCCCCATGCCGGCAACATCGCCGACGTTGTCGCCGACGTTGTCCGCGATGACTGCCGGGTTCCGGGGATCGTCCTCAGGGATGCCCGCCTCGACCTTGCCGACGAGGTCGGCGCCGACGTCCGCCGCCTTCGTGTAGATGCCGCCGCCGACGCGCGCGAAGAGCGCGATGGAGGAGGCGCCGAAGCTGAAGCCGAGGAGCAGCTCGAGCGCCGCGGGGTCGGTCTCCGCGCCGTAGAGGAGGAAGAGGGCGAGGATGCCGAGCAGCCCGAGGCCCACCACGGAGAGGCCCATGACGCTGCCGCTCCGGAAGGCGACGCTGAGCGCCGCGTTGAGGCTCTTCTTCGCTGCTTCCGTCGTCCGGACGGCCGCGCGCGTCGCGATCCGCATCCCGATGTTCCCGGCAAGGCCGCTGACGAAGGCGCCGAGGACGAACGCGACGGCGGTCCGCCACTCGATGAAGACGGCGAGGATCGCCGTCACGACGGCGACGAAGAGCGCGAGGATCTTGTATTCGCGATGGAGGAACGCCATCGATCCTTCTCGGATATAGCCGGCAATCTCCTGCATCCGCTCGTTCCCCGGGCTCTGGCGCTTCACGTTCGCGGAGACGAACGCGGTGTAGACCAGGCCAAGCACCGCAATCACGATCAAAATATAGATAGGCAACATCCTTCCTACCCCCTGTAGTTGTGGAGCGGGCGAGCACTGGCTCTTTTATAAAGGTTACTGTCGGGGAGTGGAGAAGACTCCGTTCGTTGCGCGCGTGAGTGGGACCTCCCGCCCCCTTAATCTTCTTTTTGACTCTTCTCCCCGATATTCGACAGCTCTTTAACAACTATTCAACAACTATTCAACAACTATTCAACAACTATTCAACAACTATTCAACAACTATTC
>JBBIPM010000069.1:0-3802 GCA_037442865.1 Candidatus Woesearchaeota archaeon | reverse complement strand
AACAACTATTCAACAACTATTCAACAACTATTCAACAACTATTCAACAACTATTCAACAGAACCAATTTAAACACAGGCATCTCTCTTATCGTCTATGGCCATCCTCAAAGAGATCAAGGGACGGAAGAGCATCCTCTTCTTCAGCGAGCGCGAAGTGGCGCAGAGCGAGATTGACGATCTCATCGAGGCGGCCCGCTGGGCGTCCTCTGACTTCAACAACCAGCCGTGGCGCTACGTCTTCGTCCAGAAGAAGGATACGACGCGGAAGGCGCTCGAGAAGGCGTTGATGCCGGGCAACGGTTGGGCGACGAGCGCGCCCACCCTCATCGTGGTGGCCTCCTCGGAGAAGGACCGGCGCGGAGCGAACGGCGTTCCCTATCATGTCTCTGATTCCGCCCTCTCCGTGATGAGCCTCTGCCTCGAAGCCGAGCATCAGGGGCTCCGCACGCATCAGATGGGCGGATTCTTCGGCGAGAAGGTGACGAAAGCAGTCTCACTGCCGGAAGGGTATTAGCCTCTCGTCGTCATCGCGCTCGGCCACGAAGGACCCCTACGGGGTGGAAAGCGAAGCTTGGGAATGCGCTCTTCGAGAAGCTCTGCGAGAAGCTCGCCAAGCCGCGGACACGGAAAGAGCCGAGCGAGAACTTCTTCTTCGGCACGTGGGGAACGCAGCGGCGCCGATGAATCCTCATCGGGCATGTCGAGAAAGCAATTCTGAGATTCTCCTCTAAATCGGCCCGTCAGCGAGTGACGATTTTCTTATAAGCAAGGGATACGTTCTTCCGGCTCCGAAGAAGAGGCCTGCGCATCCCGGTAGGCTCCTGACTCTCCATCGTCTCTCCGCGCATCGTGACTCGTGTGCGGCGCGACGAGCGGTTCAGGAGCGCCGGGCTTGCCGCGCGCGAGCAGGGCGCGCGACCGCAGCGCTCTTCCTCTCAGAGCCTCTTCGTCCGGGTCGGAGTCCATGATCGTGTCGCGGCGCTCGACGGTCTGTCGCTCCGACGCCTCACTGAACTCCTGGACTCGCTGCAGGACTTGCGAATGAGCAGGAGCATGCCTCGGAGCATCTCCTGGTTCTCCGCGGGGTCGCATAGGGCACTCGTGGCGCAAGAGTCCGTTCTTCCGATACGTTTAAATAATTCACGCATTGACGCCTATCAATATGAATGCCCCGACCCACCTCTTCAAGGCGCTCAGCGACGAGACCCGGCTGAAGATCATCGAGCTCCTTCTTGGGGGTGAGCGGTGCGTCTGCGAGATCACGCCGCACCTCGACCGGACGCAGAGCACGATCTCCTCCCAGTTGAAGAAGCTGGAACGGCTCGGTCTGCTCACTCAGCGACAAGAGGGGAAACGTAGCTACTACCGGATTAAGGACCTCCGCGTCTGCGACCTGCTCAAGGCGGCGAGCAATCCCGACGGAAAAAAGTTGGAGGCGTCGTGCCGCAAGAGGAGGAAGTCGCCATGAGCGGAATCTTGTCAGGCGTGAAGAGGTTCTTCTCAGTGAAGTTCAACGTCTTCCTCGTCATCGCTCTTCTCCTCCTCGGTGCATTCGCCTTCTTCCTAGGCGGAGAGGCGCCAAGCGTTCCCTCCGGAGGACTCGTCATCAACTTCTTCTACTTGCCGACCTGCCCCCACTGCACGGAGCAGAAACCGATCATCGCCGAACTTGAGGAAGAGTTCCCCGACATCCCGGCGCGATGGCACGATGCCTCGACGTCCGAAGGCTCCGCCCTCTTCTACCAGATGGCGCAGGAGGCAGGCCTCGACACCTCGCGCCTCGCCGTGCCGACAATCTTCCTCGGCCAGCACGCCTTCGTCGGCCTCCATACCAAAGAGCAGCTCCTCGCGGCGATAGAGGATTGCAAGCAGAACTGCGAAGCGGGCGTGAAGCGGCAAGAGCAGTCACAAGGACTCTCGTCCAACCTCAAAGAGTTCGACCTCCCCTTCCTCGGACGGACCGACCTGACGGCCTACAGCCTCCCCGTCCTTGCAGTCATCCTCGGGCTGATCGATGGCTTCAACCCGTGCGCGATGTGGGTGCTCGTGTACCTGATCAGCGTCCTGGTCGGCCTCAACGACCGCCGCAAGATCTGGCTGATCGTCGGCAGCTTCGTCGCCGCCTCCGGAATACTCTATTTCCTCTTCATGACGGCGTGGATCAACATCTTCCTCCTCATCGGCTACATGAAGCTGCTCACGCTTCTCATCGGTATGGTTGCGCTCGGTGGTGGCATCCTGAGTCTCAAGGAGTACATCACGGCGAAAGGCGACCTGACCTGCGAGGTGGGCGACGCGGAGTCGCACCGGAAGACAATGAAGCGGATCGACCGGATTGTCTCGCAGCCGCTCACCTGGGCGCTCACCCTCTCCATCATCGGCCTCGCCTTCGTCGTGAACAGCGTCGAGTTCGTCTGCTCGGCCGCCATCCCTGCAGTCTTCACCCAGATCCTCGCGCTCAGCAGCCTCACACCTTTCCAGCACTACACCTCCATCGCCCTCTATACGGTCGCCTTCATGCTCGACGACCTCCTCATCTTCGGCCTCGCCGCCTTCGCGATCAGCACCACGTTCGGCAGCCGGTACGCGAAGTATTGCCGCCTCTTCGGCGGCGTCATCATGAGCGTCCTCGGCCTCATCCTCCTCTTCGCACCACACCTCCTCAGATAAATGAGACGAATCACGAGGAGCGGATGAAGGCGATATTGATGGGGAAAACAACCATACGCGTCGTCGGCAGCGACTGTCCAACGTGCAAGCGGCTCTACGAGATGGTGCAGAAGGCCGTTGCGGAGAACAAGATCGATGCAGCTGTCGAGTATAGCGCCGACTTCAACGAGCTTGTCGAAGCGGGTGCGATGGGCAGCCCCGGACTCTTCAAGAACGGGAAGCTCATCAAGGTGGGCATGCCCAAAGAGAAGGACGAGCTGCTCAGACTCATCAAGGAAAAATGATGGGGAAAGAATCGATGGGAAAACAACAATGAACGAACGCAACATCTTCTTGCTCATCACCGGGCTGTTCCTCGGCTTCTACTTCATGCCGACAGAGAACGCGCTTTTTAATAGTGCTATCCTGAGCGGCTTCAAGCTCTTGCAGGAGTAGGCGCACGAGCACGTCCTCACCTGTCTCGTCCCTGCGTTCTTCATCGCTGGCGCGATCGCCGTCTTCATAAAGAAAGATGCGGTCATGAAATATCTTGGCCCGCGGGCCGCGAAGTGGAAGAGCTACGGTATCGCCTCGGTGAGTGGCGCCATCCTTGCCGTGTGCGGCTGCACGATCCTCCCGTTGTTCGCGAGCATCCGGAAGCGCGGCGTGGGCCTCGGCCCGGCCATCACGTTCCTCTTCAGCGGTCCTGCTATCAATATCGCGGCGCTGTTCCTCGCGACCGGGACCGAGGCATTGGCCAAGGCCTTGCACAAGACGCGCATTGTCGAATGATTGTTCCGGAAAGGAGTCGGCGTCCTCTTCATCATCGTCGGCCTCTACTCCGTGATCACCGCGCTTCTTCTGAAAATGAGAAGAAAGACGGGGCAGATGCCGTTGAAGTTCTCAACGGCGGTCGTCTCGATGTCTTCGCGTGCGGGTTTCCCGAAGACGATTCGTCGGAGTTTTCCGACGACACGACCTGATTCTCGAAGCTTGATGAGTTGACCGTAATTGATCGCGGCAGTCCTAAAAAACTCAGGAAGTACGAAGACGTAATCGTCGTTCCCGTCAGAACGGATTTCACGTCGGTACGTGAATGGCGGCGCAACTCGCCGCGCGCGTTGTCAGAGCATCGCTCGGCACGTCTCCAGC
>JBBIPM010000068.1:0-6232 GCA_037442865.1 Candidatus Woesearchaeota archaeon | reverse complement strand
GTAAGAAGCGACGCCCCTGCGGCGTCGCGATTATCGACATACACGAGCAAGAGACATACACGAAGCAGAAACGCGTCTCACCCAACATCCGGGGCGGGAAGCATAAGAATGGCACCGATTATTTTTTTCATTTCGCCACGATCCAACTCCTCGCTCAAGATAAGGTCGTCACGATGGGCGTGCGTCTGCATCGTCGTCTATGAAGGAGCGCCACAACCAAGAATCAACCATCTCCTCAGAGAGCTCGTCACATGGTACAACGAGAACAAGAAGAAATATCCTGGTTTAGTGCTTGCCGCAGTCGTGCACAACCAATTCGAAAACATCCACCCATTCGCAGACGGAAACGGACGAGTCGGAAGAATACTCCTGAACAACATCCTCATAAAGCACAACCTGCCGCCGATCAACATCGACTTCAAGAACCGAGCGGAATACTACGCATCACTCCAGGGATACCAGACAGGACAAGATGTGAAGCCAACACTCAAGCTCTTCCTCAAAGAATACAAATCGCTCAAGAAACAGCTCAAATGAATCGATTTCTAGGTGACTACCAAAAAGCCAGAATGTAGACACCTGAGAAAACAGGAGATTGGTCCTCCTATGTCAGAAAAAGGTGGAGTGCCCCCGCCGGGATTCGAACCCGGGTCTCAGCCTCGAGAGGGCTGAATGATTGGCCGGACTACACTACAGGGGCGTCAGCGCGATCATGGAGATTCCTTCTTGTCGCACGACGTTGCGCGAGAACCAGGAGCTGTTTTTAAACGTTTTCACTCGCGTGCTTGTCTGGCGGCGCTCTTTTCGCTTTCGCGGTGAACCCTGAGGCACGACCATAGTGGTTTTCTCCGTTTGCACGGCTCGCCGTGGACCTTGTCGCCTCACGTCGTTCTGGTCACTCCTCGCCTAGTCCTGGCGGAGCATCACTACGGCCTTTCACTTTCGCCTTTCTTCAACGGGTCCGAGGGTCGCGGATGAACGCTCGGAGAGAGTATTGTGTGTAGCGCTGAATCCTGCTCCTGATGACTGGTGTTTGGCCGTAGTTGAGCTCATACGCCTCGTTTCTTCTCCTACTTGTTTCCCATCCTTCAATCGTTGGAGTCTCGCCGAAGAGCGTGACTCGTCCCTCCTCTTCTCCGAAGCCGAGCTTGACGCCGAGAAACGTCCCGTACCGGCTCCAGGTTGCTGCAAACGATTCGAGGAAATCGGTGATTGATACTCCTTCCCGGACAGTTCTCAACGCGTTCGCCACGAACGCGTCTACCGTTGCTTGGCCGGTCTCGACACGGATGAATCGCCAGAACTCCAGGTCTTCCTTTCTGATCGGGAATCTGAAAGGGCGTATGACTGCGTACTGCACACGGGCAACTTCAATCATAATGTCGCAGGTCATTTTCTGATTGGTGGTGAACGAGTCCTCCCTCTTAAATGTATCTCTCCGTGAGTGGTTCTCGGAAGGGGCAAACGCATTTAAATCATCTCTTGAACCTCTCCCTCATGGCGTTGACCGACGAGGAGTTGCGACGCTTCAAGGCTGCGCTCGACGCCAGTGCGCGGCCCCTCTTCCTCTTCGATGACGACTGTGACGGCACCACCTCCTTCCTCCAGCTCTACCGGTACAAGAAGGAGGGCAAAGGCATCCCGGTCAAGGCGAACCCAGTGGTTGAGGCGCGGTACGCCTGGAAAGTGGAGGAGTACGGCGCCGATCTGGTCGTCATCCTCGACAAGCCGCTCGTCTCCGAGGAGTTTCTCGACACCGTGCGATGCCCGATTCTCTGGCTCGATCACCATAAGCCGCAGGACGTCTCGCGCTGGCACAATGTCTCCTACTACAATCCGCGGATCCATGACGACGAAGACAACCTGCCCACCACCTATTGGTGCTATCGGCTCGTCGGCGGCCCGCTCTGGGTCGCTACGGTCGGAGCCGTGGCTGACTGGCACCTCCCTGACTACTTGGAGCCGTTCAAGAAGGAGTTCCCGGACTTGCTGCCTCCGCACTATGAGAAGGTGGAGGACCTCCTCTTCAGCCCTGTGAGCGGGATCGGGAAGCTCGCCCGGATCATCAGCTTCTGCCTCAAAGGGAGTGTCACGGAGACGATGAAGAGCGTCCTCGTCCTGACTAGGATCGAGACACCCTACGAGATCCTGAACCAGACGACGCCGCGCGGAAAATACCTCTACAAGCGGTACCAGCAGCTCGCAGGCCGCTACGACGCGCTCCTCCAATGGGCGAAGACGGCGAAACGGGGGAAGAATCTCCTCCTCTTCACCTACCAGGATGACCAGATGAGCCTCACCAGCGACCTGAGCAACGAGCTCCTCTACCTCTTCCCGGACCGCCTCATCATGATCGCGCGGAAGCACGGCGGCGAATACAAGTACAGCCTCCGTAGCGCCGGAAAATACGCGATTCCGCCGCTCCTCGAGAAGGCGCTCAGGGGGGTCGACGGCTACGGGGGAGGGCACACTTATGCTTGCGGCGGCTCCATCAAGGAGCAGGATAACGAGAAGTTCGTCAAAGCCATCGAGAAGCAGCTCAAACGACGATGACTGACGTCCCGTTCTCCACAGATGATCCGCTCGCAGGAGCGGCTGCGCAAGACGAGCTCGACCAAGAATCGGCCGATCTTGAGAATGCGGCCGACCTCGGCGACGTCAGCGCGCTCGAACGAGGCGGCGACAGCCTCCTCTCCACCCTCTCCCACGCCGCGTTCGAGGTCGGTGTCGGGTTCCTCTTCCTCTGGGCGCTCCCCCTCTGGGTCGCGCCGCTCTCTCCTCCTCTGGCAAATCTCCCCTATCTCGTCTATGCCGCCCCGGCCGCAATCATCCTCTTCGGCCATTTCCGGAAGGAGAGCACACTCCTCGTCGCCACGGCCGTCGCCGTCAAGACGCTCTTCGGCGCCATCTTCGTGCCGCTCTTTCTCCTCATCAGGATCGCACTCTCCTTCGGCGACGCCCCGGAGTTCCTCCTCTCAGAGAAGGAGCGTCTCCGACGGCTCGCCGTCGATTGCGTCCGGCTCTCCCGGACGCTGCGGCGCCAGCGGATCAAGGTCCACAAGAACTACCACAAGCTCCTCAAGATGGCCATCGACCACCAGAGGACGATTCTGAAAGCCCAGGCGCGGAAAGAGCTGAAACGTATTACTGACGAGTTCCAGAAAGCCCTTGCCAAAGAGCTGGGCAGACTGAAAAAATCACTCTATAGGGCAATCAGGCGCGCGCTCATGACTGTTGGTCGCGGGCTGCTCCGCGTGACGCCGTTTCTCATCGAGGCGTGCATCGCCACCTGGGGGATTCTCTGGGGAATCGTCGGGCTGCTCCTCATGCTCCTCTACACCTCTGTGCTCGACCTCGTCTGGTACTGGTCTCTCCTCGCCGGCCTCCTCTGGCCGGCCTACCCAGCCGTAATTGGCGTCCTCATCTATGCCATCGGGCTCCTCTTCAATGAGATCATGTCGATTATCGAGATGACGGTGAAGGCGGTGATCTGGCTGGCAAAAATGCTCTTCAAGACTGCGAAAGGGGTGAACGACGCCGCAACGAAGCTCCGGAACCCTGCGGGCGTCGACCCGATGCCAAAGATCAAAAGGATCGACGACCCGGAAAAGATGGTCGAGGAGCTCTACGCAGTCTACCACAAAGACGTCGGCGATACCCTGATCCTGGCGGCGAAGCGAGAGCTCTCCAAGCTCCGTGACGCCCTCGGCGAGCAGCCAGGGATCCTGAAACCCCTCGACGCGCTCCTCGCGGAAGAGCTGGAACCCGGGAAGAAGACCGAGCTCCTCTTCGCGAAGATCGACGAGCTGAAACGAGAGATGGCTGCCGCAGAGGAGGGAACTGGTCAACCCTCGGTGGAAACGGACAAATTCCTTGATGAAGCCGAACAATCCCCCGACGAGGAGGAGCAGTATGAACTCCGCAGGGCGGCGTAGCGGGAGAACATCACTTTTAAAAACAACCCGTTGTTCTCGCGCATGGCGACGCTGTGAGTGCCGACGAAAGCCGGCAACCCGAACGAGTCGAGGGAGTGCCGCAGTGGTCAACCGGGCTGGATTCAGGTACGGTCATGAGCAGAACCCTGGGTTCTGTTTAGCCGTGGGAATCTCCAGTGGCTTAGTGCCTGCGAGGGTTCGAATCCCTTCTCCCTCATGTGGAATGAGAAGATCGGAGCGCCGGCGTCCTTTCACCCTCATCCGCTTTCAGAGCTTCGTGAAGAGGTTCTCGAAGCATGAGGAGGACGCGGCTCCGTCGAGCAGCCCTCCGCCGCACCTGTAGTGTAGTGGTTATCACTCGAGGTTCCCAACCTTGCGACCCGGGTTCGACTCCCGGCAGGTGCATGCTTACCTCTTCGTTTTTCCTTGGTTCTTGACCGCGCTGATGCGCCGCTCCACTTCTGCCGGGTCGCCCAAGAAGGAGTGCTTTACCGGGCGCAGTTTCTCGTCGAACTCGTAGAGGACTGGGATGCCGGTCGGCAGGTTCAGATCGACGATTTCCTCTTCAGGAGTGTCGTCAATCAGCTTGATCAGGGCGCGGAGGCTGTTGCCGTGGGCGACGATGAGGACCCGTTTCCCTTGCTCGAGGAGCGGCCTGATCTGTTCTTCCCAATAGGGTCTGATCCGTTCCACCACGTCCTTGAGGCATTCGGTGAGGGGAAGCGCCTCCTTCGGGAGGTCGGCGTAGAGCGGGTCGTTGCCCGGCCAACGGGGATCCTTTCGCTCGAGCGCGGGCGGCCGGATGTCGTAGCTCCGTCGCCAGATGAGGACTTGCTTTTCACCGTACTTCGCCGCCATCTCCGCTTTGTTGAGCCCCTGGAGCGCGCCGTAGTGGCGTTCGTTCAGGCGCCAATCATACTCGATGGGAAGCTCATGGTCACCTAACTCTTGAAGGACTACTTGGAGCGTATGGATGGCCCGTCGCAGCCTGCTCGTCAACGCTCGATCGAACGTATATCCTTCCCTCTTGAGGAGTCTCCCCGCCGTGTGGGCGTCCAGTTCCCCTTCCTCGTCCAGGTCGATGTCGGTCCAGCCGGTGAACCGGTTCTCCTTGTTCCAGAGCGATTCGCAGTGCCTGAGGAGGATGAGCCGCATCATCTTTTCCAGAGCCTGGCAATTCAAAAAGCTTTCGTCTCATCGCGGAGTTTGTAGCGTCTGAGTGACCGGTTCAGCATCATCGAGGGCTCCGTTCCTCTGACCAGTTGTTCTGTCGGAACGTACGAGTACTCCTGCTGCTGGAGGACGACGGGCAGTTTTTTCTCCGAGTCTTCCTTCTCATAGACCTCGCCGATACGATACTGTTCAGGGGTTGTTTCCGGCCCAATCCTGAGGAGGGCGCGCCGTTCCAGCCCTTTGGGGCCGAAGAGGAGCATCTGCCCGGTACCGAGCCGGCTGAAGGGACGGGTGATGAGCGTGCCGGTTTCCGGGTCGCGGCGCGTGATATCGAGGTCATATCCCTCTTGCGGCACGACGCTCTGCTTCACGATGATCACCTTTGTCTCTGCCGCGAGGGCGAGGAAGAGGCCTGAGTGGATCCTGGTCGACTCCCAGCCGTAATACGCGCCTCCGGCGTCAGCCGTTCCGCCAAGGAGCTTTTTGAAGAGCAGTTCCTTGGCCGTCACGGCGTTGAACCGTACATCCTCGAACTTGGCTGTGAGGGCCTGCAACTGCTGGTGAGCTCCTCCGACGAGTCTCTGCGCACACCTCAATCCCTCGTCGACGTAGTTCTTCAGGATCGCGTCGACCGCGAAATGGTAGACTCCTTCTGTGTCGGGGATGATGATTCGCGCCCGGTCGGCGTTCCGGTCAAGGTGTTTTGAGAGGAAACGGATGAAGTTGCTGTCGAAGATATTGATGACCTGTTCTGTTCCTTCCGCGTCATCCAGCACCGCCTGTTGCATCGTGGCGTAGTTGAACTGCTGGTCGAGGGTGAGGAAGGCGTAGGTCATCCCCCTGGCATAGACTGAGTTCTCTTTCCGGACAGGGGCAGCGTAGAGGCTTCCCCGCTGTCGTTTTTGCGCCTCGATCCGCTCGAAGTCCTCGACAAGGATGAGTTGGGCGGCGTGCCAGATCCGTTCGACCGCGTCGTCCAGGGTTCGCATCAGGGTGCGTGGCGAGCTTGATTTATAAATGTTTAGCTACTAATTAGTAGTTATGGCTGATTTTCAAAAAAGCGGCATTATCTTAATTAAGATACTTTACTATAGTGGTGCTTATATTCTCTGCAGGCTTATATT
>JBBIPM010000067.1:5082-6351 GCA_037442865.1 Candidatus Woesearchaeota archaeon | reverse complement strand
CCTTCGGCCAAGGGCACACGTGCCTTCCGACGCCCAAGCTCCTCACCGAGGCGGCGAAGATCCTCGCGGTCGCGCCGGAGCGCATCGGCGGCGAGATCGGTCCGCTGGAGAAGGACGGCCTGGTCGTCGCGGTCGATGGGGTCGTCTATCTCAAGAGCTACCACGACGACGAGAGGCTGGTCGCGGAGAAGCTCAAGGTCCTCGCCCGCCAAACGCTCCCGCCCGGGCAGCCCGACTTCGAAGGGCTGGCCGACGACCAGAAGGAGGCGCTCTCGAAGGCGGTCGCGAGCGGCGTCTTCATCCTCACCGGCGCGCCGGGCACGGGCAAGACCTACACGATCAAGCGGATCATCAGCTCGTTCCCCGAGGCGCGGATCGCGCTCGCCGCCCCCACGGGCAAGGCGGCCAAGCGCGTCTACGAGCAGAGCGGCCGGCTCGCGCTGACCATCCACAAGCTCCTGGAGCCGCAGAAGGTCGGCGGGAGCTTCGTCTTCACGCGCGACGCGGAGAACCCCATCGAGGCGGACCTCATCGTGCTCGACGAGGTCAGCATGGTGGACACGCCGCTCATGGCGCGGTTCCTCGAGGCGGTCGCGCCGGGAACGCGGCTCATCCTGGTGGGCGACACCTACCAGCTCCCCTCCGTCGGGCCGGGAAACATCCTGAAGGACTTGATCGCTTCGGGCGCGATCCCCTCGACCGAGCTCACGATCATAAAGCGACAGGATGAGGGTCTCATCATCCGCAACTGCCACCGGATCAAGAACGGCGAGGACATCGAGCTCGGCAACTCCACGGCGCGCGACTTCTTCGTCCTCAAGCGGGACGACGACGAGGAGATCCGCGAGACCATCCTCGAGCTCGTCTCGCGCCGGTTCCCCGAGTCCTACCAGGCCGACCCGCTCCGGGAGGTGCAGGTCATCACGCCGCTCCGGGAGAAGACCGCGCTCTCCTGCAAGGCGCTGAACGAGGAGTTCCAGCGGCGCATCAACCCCAAGCCGAAGCTCGACGGCGTGCGCTTCAAGGTCGGCGACAAGGTCATCCAGACGAAGAACCAGTACGACCTCGACATCATCGACGGCGACATCGGGTACGTGCTCGACCTCGACAAGACGGGCCGCACCATCACGGTCACCTTCGAGAACCCGGAGCGCGTCGTCGAGCTCCCGCTCTACGAGAACGACCTCGATCTCGCCTACGCCATCACCTGCCACAAGTTCCAGGGCAGCGAGGCGCGGATCATCGTCGTCCCCATCCACCGCAGCTTCG
>JBBIPM010000067.1:0-5027 GCA_037442865.1 Candidatus Woesearchaeota archaeon | reverse complement strand
CTGGTCGGCCAGCGCGAGGAGGTGCCGCAGATCATCCGCCGAAACCACCAGCAGCGCCGGTTCACGCGCCTTCAGGAGATGCTCCGGTGAAGCCGCGCGAGAGCCCCGAGATCGTCGTCGCCATCGACACCCGCGAGCAGAAGCCGTACCGCTTCGCGCGCTCCGAGGTGAAGACACTGACGTCCGGGGACTACTCCATCGTCGGCCTCGAGGACCGGATCGCCATCGAGCGGAAGACCAAGGAGGACGCCTACTCTTCCCTCGGGCAGGGCCGCGCGCGCTTCGAACGGGAGCTCCAGCGGCTCTCCCGATTCGACTACGCCGCCATCGTGATCGAGACGTCGCTGCCGGACTTCCTCTGCGCTCCGGCGTTCTCGCGCATGAACCCGAAGGCGGCGGCGGGCTCCATCGTCGCCTGGTCGGTGAAGTATCGGGTGTGCGTGTTCTTCGCCGGCGACCGGCCGCACGGCAACGCCCTGACCCGGCAGCTCCTCGAGAAATTCTGGCGCTACCAGAACGGAGACGCGGATGCCGGATCGGGATGACCTCTGGAAGCGCTACAAGCAGGCGGTCCTGGAGAGAGTCGGGGACTTCTCGGTCCTCTTCGACGGCCTCGCCAAGCAGAAGCCCTCCACCGACGGCTGGGTGACCGCGCTCTGCCCCTTCCACGAGGACAAGAATCCCTCCTTCGCCTTCAACCGCACCTCCGGCAAGTGGTGCTGTTTCGCGGGATGCGGCAAGGGCAGCGCGTTCGACTACCTCATGCAGACCTCGGGGAAGAGCTTCAAGGACGCGCTCCTCGAGGTCGGCGACCGCGTCGGCGTGCCCCGACCATACCCGGACAAGCCGCCCCGCCCGCCGATCCGCGAGGCCCTCGTCAAGCAGTGGGTCGGTGATCTGTGGGCCGACGAGGAAGTCTGCCGGTGGCTCCGCGAGAAGCGCGGCCTCTCCGACGCGACGCTCAAGAAGTACGAGATCGGCTGGGACCCCAAGCGCCAGCGGAACACCATCCCGATCCGCGACGAGCGCGGCAACGTGATGAACGTCCGTCTCTACAACGCGAAAAAGGACCCGAAGATCATCAACTACACGGAGGGCCGCTACAAATACGGCTCGCCGGCGCGCCTCTATGGTCTCGACGAGCTGGAGAAGTACCAGGGCAAGCAGGTCGTCCTCTGCGAAGGCGAATGGGACCGCCTGATCCTCCAGCAGGAGGGATTCATGGCGGTGACCGGCACGCACGGCGCGTCGACGTTCCGGCCCGAGTGGATCTCCCGCTTCAAGGACAAGGACGTCGTCATCCTCTACGACTGCGACCGCGAGGGCCAGGCCGCGGCGCGGAACGTGGTCCTGCGGGCGCTCAAGACCGCCGGCGCCGCCTCGGTCAAGCACGTGGTCCTGCCTCTCGAGGGTGACAAGGACGACAAGGACGTCACCGACTACTTCCACAAGCGCGGCCTGACGGCGGCCGACCTGCAGAAGCTGATCGACGAAACGCCGGCCCACTCCTACGAGGCCGAGGATCGCCCCGAGGAGGTGCTCGATCTGGAGTCGTTCACCGAGGTGGAGCGCAAGGATCTCATCGACAAGAAGGTCCGCTGCGACATCACCGCCTGCGGCGAGACCTCGGAGGCCTTCCACGCCGTCGAGGAGTTCCGCATCACCTTCTGCCCGCGGATGCAGAAAGGCGGGTGCTTCGAGTGCAAGGGCGTGGTGGAGCCCGCCGTCATCCCGAAGGGCGCGCAGGAGTACATCGGCTCGTGCATGTCCACCAACGTCCAGCTCAAGGCGATGCTGCGCGAGTACGCCTGCAAGTACGGCCAGAAGCCGACTATCGAGATCCTGCGGCGCACGACGGTGAAGGAGTTCTTCTGCCACCAGAAGGTGAACCGCATCACCCAGACGCGCGACGAAGAGGGGAACGTCGTCCAGGTGATCGACGGCAAGAAGCAGGAGCTCCTGGAAAAGCGGGTCTACTACCTCTCGAGCGACCACCCGAAGCCCGGCAACTACCTCGCCGTCGGCTGGGTGAAGAGCCACCCGAAGACCCAGCAGGTCACGTTCCTCATCGACTCCATGGAGCCGCTCGAGGACGACTTCGAGAGCTTCCGCGTGGAGGAGAACGTCCACCACCTGCGCGCGTTCCAGTCGCTCTCCTGGGCGGACATCCTGGAGGACCTGACCGAAAACGTCACGCGCGTCTACGAGCGCGAGGAGATCCTCGTGGCGATCCTCCTCACCTACTGCTCGCCGCGCTGGGTGCCGTTCAACGACGAGATCATCCGCGGGTGGCTGGTCACGGTGATCATCGGAGATTCCGGCTCGGGCAAGACCCAGACCCACCAGCGGATCGCCGAGTTCATCAACATCGGCGACTGCTTCTCGGGGCTCACCGGGTCGCGCACGGGCCTCGCCTACGCCCTGGTCGAGCACAAGCAGAAGGGCTGGCAGGTGCGCGTCGGCCGCTACCCGGCGAACTCGCGGAAGATCCTGACCGTGGACGAGGCCCAGCACCTGCCGGACTGGGACCTACGGACCATCTCGAAGGCGATGGAGGAAGGGTTCCTGCAGATCGACCGCGTGCAGTCAAAGGGCTACGAGAGCCAGACGCGGCTCGTCATGATCGCCAACCCGAAGAAGGACGCGGTGATGGACAGCTTCTCCTTCGGGTGCGAGTCGCTCACCACGATCCTGCCGCCCACGATCATCCGCCGGACGGACGTCGCGGTCTTCGCCAACTCGGGCGACCTCAAGGACCTCTCCTTCATCAACCGCAAGCGCACCGAGGGGAACCGGCGGCGGATCACGCCCGAGATGATGCGGGCGGTGGTCTACTGGGCGTGGAACCTCCGGCCCGAGCAGATCATCTTCACGTCCGAGGCCGAGGACTACTGCCTCCAGCGCGCCCAGGAGCTCTCGGCGATCTACGGCTTCGCCGTGGACGTGCCGCTCATCACGCTCTCGGACTGCCGGAACAACCTCGCGCGCGTGGCGGCCGCGTTCGCGGCCCTCCTCGTCTCGGCCGACGAGAACTTCGCGCGCCTGGTCATCGAGCCCAAGCATGTGCGCATGGCGGCCGAGTTCCTCGCCCGGCTCTACTCCCACGACAACTGCAGCCTGGACGACTACTCGGAGATCTGCCGCGCGAGCAGTCAGCTCGCGGACTACGACCAGATCGAGGGCGCCTTCCTCAAGAAGTGGGAGCGCGCCAAGCACGCCAGCGGTGACGAGGACGCGGGTTACTTCCCCCGCCTCATCTTCATCCTCCGCGTCACGAAGGTCATCCGCCGGGACGACCTCTCCGAGCAGGCGGGCTGCAGCCTGGAGACCGTGAAGCGCGCGGTCCGGCTGCTCAAGCGCTTCAACCTGCTCGACACAATGCGAGACGGCTACGTGAAGAAGCCCAAGTTCAACAAGTTCCTCCGGCGGTTCGTGCGGAAGCACCCGAAGTTCCTGGAGGACGGAGGCTGGGGGTCAGGTTCAAATCCCTTGGAGGACAAGGACTTAGATGAGATTTCGACCCAAACCTGACCCGCAAAACGAAATTCGGAGCGCACCCTCCACGGGAGCCGTGAGGCTCGCTTCGCGGGTGGATTCGGAGGGGGCCTCTCCGGGGTCAGGTTGGAGGCCAAATCGATGCTAACTCCTTGCGGCACAAGGGAAATCAACCTGACCCCCGAGGATCGAGCGGGATGAACGATGGACCTGAAGGACCTGGCGAACGAGAAACGAGAGGCGAAGGCCGGGCCGACCCCGACCGTCGCGCCGCCGGACCCGGCCGCGACGGACTCGTGGCCGGCGGGTCCGCCCGGCGTGCGGTGGCTCGTCCTCGAGTCGCGCCTCCTGGACGACGAGCAGATCCTCGTCGTCTTCGAGAAGAAGCACCTGAAGGAGGCGCGGAAGGCGCACCCGGGCAAGGTCATCTACTTCCCGCCGGAGATCGAGGAGCTGCGTCGGCACAAGGACGCGCCCGACTACGCGCAGTTCCTCAAGAGCATCCACCTGGTCAAGAAGAAGTTCGGCGGCTGGATCGTTCCGTCCGACTCGCCCCTCGCGCGGCGGCTCGACCCGCCGAAAGGAGGTGACAGCCATGGAACCGCGAAACGCGGAAGCAAGACCGGTTGACGTGAGCGAGGTGAAGATCCGCCTCGTGGACGAGGGCGGCGACGGCCTCGTCGGCTGGGCTTCGTGCGTCGTCAACGGCGCGCTCTACCTCAACAACATCGCCATCCGGCGCTCCCGGAACGGGGAGTTCGTCCTGACCTACCCGTGCAAGCGGAGCCGCTCCGACCAGAAGTACTTCTACTTCAACCCGATCACCCGGGAGGCGAAGCGCGTCATCGACGAGGCGATCCTCGGCAAGCTCAAGGGCGGAGAAAGGACGTGGTCGGCGTGAAGGGCGACCCCACGAACGAGCTCGACCGCATGGTGCGCGAGGACATGGTCCTGGGCGAGGAGATCGCCCGGCTCACGCGGGCCCGCGACATGCGCATTCGCTTCATCGCCCAGCAGATCCGCGAGGAGTCCGAGCCGTTCGACCGAAAGCTCGCCCCGCTCCAGGAGAAGCGGGAACGGCTGCGGAACGCGATCCTCGCGATCTGGACCGAGCACCACGACGGGGAGACGACGCTCGATCTGCCGTGCGCCCGGGTGAGTCGCCGCAACTACCGCGAGCTCATGGTCCACGACAAGGACGCGCTGCTCGATGCGCTCGACCGCGCTGACCGTCTCGACCTCGTGGACCACGTCTTCGACGAGAAGGCCGTGGCCCGCCTGATCGCGGACGGGAAGCTCGCTGGCCTGCCGGCGGGAGCGGCCGAGGTCATCGACCACCACAACCTGCAGGTCCGCCCGCGGAGGGAGACGTGAAGAGAGGCTACCCCCAAAAGCGCGAGAAGGCGTTCCGGCTCCGGCTGGAGCGGAAGACCATCGCCGAGATCTCGCGCGAGGTCGGCGTCTCCGAGCGGACCGTCTTGCGCTGGGAGAACGGGTGGGTCGACGCGAGGGGCCGGAAGACCGTGGGCTGG
>JBBIPM010000066.1:0-6439 GCA_037442865.1 Candidatus Woesearchaeota archaeon | reverse complement strand
ACACGACGAACATGACACGCACGACCCTCGACTGCACGGACCCGGACCCGAACAGACGGGCGGAGAGCTGCTTCGCCGGCATCGAGCAGAAGGTCTACGCAGACGTGATCGCCTACCTCGCCGACAAGGAGCAGCGCCACGTCGGCCGCTTCACGAGGTTCGGCAACCTCATCATCGCAGGAAAGGTGCGGGAGGAGGCCACGGGAAGCCCGGGAGCAAAGGATTTCAGCGTTGGCACCACGACGATGGAGGAGTTCGAGGAACGGTACACGGCAACGGCATGGATCGACTCCGTGACGGGGGACCTGCGACTCGCCGGGAAGCTCCATCAGGAGCAGCCGAACCTGCTGCCACCGCAGAGCGGCGCCTACTTCGTGAGGAACAGCAACGGCCTCATCCTCGCCTATTTCGACAAGCGGACAGGGGACCTCTACCTGCGGGGGAACATCGTCCAGCTGGGGGAGATCTAAATGAGATTCATGGAGACCCAGGCGGTGCCCACGGCCCCTGGCAGTACGAGAGGAGCACGCCCCTCCGTCTCGTCCCTCATCGTCGTGACGCCGTTGAGACTCCTCCTCGTGATCGCCCTGTTCAGCGCCCAGGCTTCCGCCGCGAACGACCCGGGGCACGACTCGCTCTACATCGAGCAGATAGGCGACAGCGAGCTGAGCGGAAGCCTCAACATCACCCAGAACCTGAGCATCATCGGGAAGACAACGGTGTCGGGGCTCCAGCTCTGGGGCGACGCCACCACGCCGGGAAGCGGGAGCTACATCTCCGCCGCATCAGGGACTGACTGGATGCGGATCCAGACGCCGGGAGACCTCTACCTGCAGTACGCCGGGGGCTACAGCGTCATCGTCGGCAGCCAGAGCCTCGTGACCAACCTGAACGTGACGGGGAGCATCATCAGCGGCGGCGTCGCGGTCTGCCTCGCGAACGGCACGAACTGCATCGGCGGGACCAACACGGGGAATATCAGCGAGATCCAGGCGGGAAACGGCATCTCGGTGAGCGACGGCACCGGCCCGGTAGCGACGATATCCACGAACGCCCAGACGTGCGGCGGGGACGAGTACAGCTACTGGGACGGCGACTCGTGGGGGTGCCGCGCAGACCAGAACAGCGGAGGTACGCTCTCAGGGAGCGGTTCTGACGGCTACGTGCCTAAATGGACGAGCGGCGGCACCGAGCTGACCGACAGCATCTTCATCGATTACGGCGACGGCTCCGCCGAGGTGCTCGGAGAACTCGGAGTCCAGAACATGCTGACGATCCGTGGCGGACTCGACACGCAGGCGCAGGAGATCAAGAACGTCGTCAACATCATAACAAGCACGGATTTCAACTTCACCCACTTCAAGAACCCCGGCGGCCACACCAAGTTCTACATGGACTTCAACAACGGCTGGTTCTGGATCGGCGGGGAAGAGGCCGACGGGACGCCGAACCAGGCGCTCCACGTCGTCGGCAGCGCGAACTTCTCGCAGGAAGGGGCCGAAGTATGGGTTGATGGCAGCCGCGTCTGCACCGAGACGAACGGGCTCTGCGCAGGCGCCGTCGACACCGTCTGGAGCATCACGGGGCAGTACCTCTACAACAACAGCGGCTCGCTCGACCTGAACGAGACGAAACTGAACGACACGGTCGATGAGAGAATCGCGCTCAACCCCGAAGGGTTCCTGACAAGCACGCCGTACCAATCAACAGCAGGCGGCTGGACGAACACGACGACCGTGACGAGCACGGCGCTGGACGTGAACGTCACGACGGGGAACCTGACGGTTATCAGCGGAAAGATAGGCATTGGCATCGAGAATCCGACGAGTTTGCTTCAGATTGCGGGGGATGGTGAGAGCGATCGCATCCACATCGGCACAACGCAGCGCATGATTGTCGGCGAGAGAGATCCCGCAACTATCGTCCCGGGCAGCAGGGGCATCACAGCACCCGGCGGCATAGTCTTCCGTGCTTCGGAAAGCGGCAGCTACCAAATGGTCATCATGAATACGTCGAGGATAGGAATCAACACTTCATCGCCGAATTCCACCTTGCATGTCGTCGGCACAGGCAACATCTCAGGAGCATTGTACGCGAACGGCAGCCGCGTCTGCACCGAGACGAACGGGCTCTGCGCAGGCGCCGTCGACACCGTCTGGAGCATCACGGGGCAGTACCTCTACAACAACAGCGGCTCGCTCGACCTGAACGAGACGAAACTGAACGACACGGTCGATGAGAGAATCGCGCTCAACCCCGAAGGGTTCCTGACAAGCACGCCGTACCAATCAACAGCAGGCGGCTGGACGAACACGACGACCGTGACGAGCACGGCGCTGGACGTGAACGTCACGACGGGGAACCTGACCGTGGTCGGCGGCTACATCGGCGTCGGAGTTACTTCCCCGAGCGCCTATCTCGACATCCAGTCAACGACAACAGGGATCAACTCCATCAATGCGCGATACAGCAACAATTATCTGACCTTCGGCAGCGGAGGTTTGCGGGTGAAGTCCGACAATAGCGACTCAGCCATCTTCGTCATCAACGGCACCGGCGGCGCGGATATCGCCCAGTTCTACGACAGCACGGTGATGGCCCTCGTCATCAAAGACGGAGGTCGTGTCGGCATCAACACAACGAGTCCGAACAGCACCTTGCACGTCATGGGCACGGCGAACATCAGCGGGGCGCTCCACCTGCCGAACAGCGCCTGCGGCGCGGGGGAGTACCTGACGACGAGCGGCGGCGCGGTCAGCTGCGCCACACCGACAATGAGCGAGAGCGACACCCTCGCAACCGTCCTGTGGCGCGGAGCGGTCGCCTCCGCCACGATTGACATGAACAGCAGCAACCTCATCACGAACATCGGGAACGGAGGAACGGACTTCACCACAGGAGGGGGGCTTAACCTCGCCGGCACGTTGGCAGTGGCTGGGACAGGGGCACACACGATTGCCGGGTCCCTGAACGTCGCTTCGGGCGGCCTCTTCGCGAACGGGACACACGTCGGCATTGGGACAACGGCGCCGAACGCGACGCTCCACGTCGTGGGAGACGTGAACATCACCGGAGAGGGCACGTGCCTCCATCTCCCTGGCGGCGGCAAACTGTGCGGGAACAGCACGTGCAGCACGCTCTACAGCCCTGACGGGACGACGAAGGTGGAGGCGTGCAACTAGGCCGATGAGAGGAGAGTCCATGATCCAGCGGATGCTGCTCACCCTGGCCATCGCCGTCCTGGCAGCCCATTCGTCGCTCGCCATCTGGTGCTATCAGGAGAGCGCGAACGTCAGCACGAGCTGCGGCGGCCTCGCCAGCGGGGCGTATGCGTGGATAGGCTTGTGGACTGACAAGTCAAACACCACCGACGGCGACTGGAACACGTACGGGTATAGCCATAACCAATACATGTATGTTAACTACTCAACTCCGTCCTTCGCCCAGAACACCTCGTTATGGATGGCGAAGATCGCGTCATCGAACGCGAACTACTCTCTTGAAAGCTGCTGGAACTCTTCGGTGCTTCAGTTCCGCATCAGAACTGATTATGACGGTCTTTACTGGTATCTCGATTGCTGGAACAATACTGATTGGCGAAGATTGGGGGATGCCGAGGACATTGCCTACTTCTACGAGGAGGCGATGTGGTGGAACTTCTCGAACAGGCCGCCGAACGCGACCGTGGCGCTCAATGCGACCGACCACCCGTACAACTCGACGAACGCGAACCTAACCGCTTACGTGGCCGCGACGGATCTCGACAGCGACAACGTCAGCTACGCATGGGACTGGCGTCGCGAGAACGTCAGCATCGCCGTGCTGAACATGAACTTCGACGTCAACAACAGCGCAGGAACAGGAAAGACAAAGGACTACAGCACGTTCAGCAACAACGGCACGGTGACCGGCGCAATATGGAACGCGACGGGCGGCTGGAACGGGACGGGGGCGTACAGCTTCAGCACAGAGTCTGATCGTGTCGAGGTCTTTGACGGCCGCATCACGAGCGCGACGCAGGGGACCCTCGGCGCCAGGGTCTACATCGACACCCTGGAGAGCGCGGACAAGGTCATCGCATACGGGGGGAACAGCCACGCGACAGCAGGCCTCTTCGGCCTCGGGGTGCGCCAGGACACGAACTATTACTTCAGCGTCATCCAGCGGAGCGACGGCGACGCGACGCCTGAGAGCGCAAGAGGAAGCACTGTGTTGTCGACGGGAAAGTGGTACCACGTCGTCCTCACCTCGAACGGAACGTACTGGCAACTCTACGTGGACGGAGAGCCGGAGTCGATGACGAACCAGCTGGGCGACGGCAACAACGGGAACTGGTTCGGCGACACGACCGTCTCTTCGCCGGGAAAGACCTCGATCAGCGGGATGATGTTCAACGGCGCCTGGGCCGGCGCCCTCGACGGCCGCATCGACGACGCATTCATCAGCGACCGCGTCTACACCGCGGAGCAGATCAGGGCGCTCTACAACAACCGCTCCGACCTCGTCGTGAGCGACGAGACGAGCATCGGCCAGAACTGGAGCGTCTGCGTCACGCCGAACGACGGGCAGACCGATGGGACGATGGCGTGCAGCAACACGGTGATGATCCTGCCAAACGCGGCGCCGAACGTGACGACGCCCGCCATCGCCCCGGCGACGGCGTACACGAACGACACATTGAACTGCTCGACGACTTACTCCGACAGTAACGACGATACCGGCAATGTCTCCTTCGAGTGGTATGTCGCCGGGGTTAACGTCCACAACGACTCTTACACTGCTGTGGCCAATGGCGGCGTCGCGTGGGTGACGCTCGCTTCCGGCAATTTCAGCAAGAACCAGGCGGTGATCTGCTCGGCGATGGCGACGGACGGCGCCCTCAACAGCAGTTGGAGCAACAGCAGCTCGCTGACCATCAGCAACCTCGCCCCGAGTATCAGCGCGAACATCCTCAACGCGACCGACCACCCGTCGAACACGACGAACGCCAACCTGACAGCGTACGTCACCGCAAACGACGAGGACGGCGACAACGTCAGCTACGCATGGGACTGGCGTCGCGAGAACGTCAGCATCGCCGTGCTGAACATGAACTTCGACGTCAACAACAGCGCAGGAACAGGAAAGACAAAGGACTACAGCACGTTCAGCAACAACGGCACGGTGACCGGCGCAATATGGAACGCGACGGGCGGCTGGAACGGGACGGGAGCCTACGAATTCAACGGGATCGGGCGTATCACCGGCAGCATCGATCTCTCGTTCGTGAACAGCGTGACTGTCGCCGGAAGGTTCAAGGTGGCGGAGACCGCCGCCGAACAGGTCCTCTACTCCGGCGCCCAGGACGGGTACCGCTTGACGATACAGGTCCTCGGCGGGGCGCTGCGCGCAGCCATCTACAACAACTCCGCTTCCTCCTCCATCGCGGAGACGAAGAGGAGCGGCTCCGTCGTAGCGGGGACCTGGACTCATTTTGCGTACACCTGGGACGGCGTCGGGGCGCGGCTCTTCATGAATGGCGAGGAGCAGAACGGGACGAACGGGCCGAGCCATTATAGCAACACGGGGGGGTACGGCATCGGCTCCTTCATCGACGGCAACTACCCGCTCAACGGCTCGATGGACGAGGTGCGCGTCTATGACCGCGCGCTCTCCGCCAATCAGATCCTCTCCCTCCACCAGAACAGAAGCGACGTTGTGGTGAAGAACGAGACGAGCATCGGCCAGAACTGGAGCGTCTGCGTCACGCCGAACGACGGCAATAATGACGGCGACCAGGTCTGCAGCAACGTCGTCGAAATCGCGACGAGCTGCGTCTATGGGGGCAGCGACTGGCTCGTCCAGGGAGCGGAGCGGTGCGTCATCACGGAGACGGTCGATCTCCTCGGGAACCGGTTCCGCTGCACGGGTACGGGGTCGTTGACCGTGACGGGCGTCATCTTCAACTGGAGCGACGCGACGGCTGATGACGGTTGCCTCCTCCGCGCGGAACAGGGTGGCCGGATCGGGTGACGGCGGAGACTGATGGCGGAGCCCTTTTTTCGTCACTGTTGCTCCGGTGAATGGTCGGCCGAGATTATGGCGAGACGCGACCCGAGCTCTACGTCATCGGATTCATGCGCCTTTCCCACGGAGCATCGATGGCCCTGCCACGGCGGCGCCGGCTTTGACGAGAAGCGCTCGTGCGCGGTACAACGCGATACTCGCTTGTCCAATGCGGTATGGCTGGCGGTGCTATGCTGCTCGGCGCAAGATCCGCCTATTGACCCGTCCCGCCTCGGATAAATCTATCTTCGCGTCCTTAAAGTTGACCTTCTGTAAGCCACGCGTCCCATAGAATCTTGTGTTGGTGAGTATGGCGCCGGCGAGGTTTGCCTTCCGCATCTTTGCCTTGTTGAGTGTGGCGCGGGTGAGGTCTGTCCCCACCATCGTTGCGTAC
>JBBIPM010000065.1:0-6605 GCA_037442865.1 Candidatus Woesearchaeota archaeon | reverse complement strand
CGCGACTCGTTCGGTGCCGGGGAGCGACGCGCTCGTGCAGCAGCTCAAGAAGTTCAGCACCGACGAGGTCGAGGAGCAATTCGACCGGCTCTTCGCCCGGCAGTTCGTACGCCTCTTCGGTAAGAAGCGACGCAGTACATGCGACGCAGCAACTACGCCACCCCTCTCCTCGAGCAGGGCGTCGACATCAGGCTCGTTCAGGAATTGCTCGGTCACGCCTCCTTAACCACGACGCAGTGTATACCCACGTCGCGAAAAGCTCCTTTCGGGGTCTGCCGAACCCGTATGACGCGTTATAGGTCCTCGTAGCTCCTGATCGGAAGGTCGTTGATCTCCCAGGCCCGCTTCCAGGAGACGGGGCCGCAGTCCATGCAGGTGAAGAACGTGCCGAACTTACTCTCCCGGATATCGAGCCACTTCCCGCACATGCATTTCAGGTTTATCTCCTTCCCCGTGTGCTCCCGACAGGTCGGCAGCCCTTGCCCGTTCTTCGCGATGCATTGCTTGCCGCAGAACGGACATAGGAGCTCCTGGCTTTGACCGTAGATCTTGCGAGAGCGCATCGCTTCCCGCGGTTCACGGCTCTTTTTTTGAATCTTCCGAAAAGAGTTATAAAGATTCGTTGCTCCCTCTCTTCATAGCCTGTGAGCGTATCGTCGCGCCGCCGACGAGCAGACAATTGAAAGCGGGTCGTGTCCGGCTTAATCCCGGTGAGGTGGTCGGCGCGCACCGGACCACGCAGCGAGAAGAGGTGATCATCATTCTCGAAGGAGAGGTGACTTTGTTCGTGGAGGGGGTTCCCGAGCGGTTGGCTCGCGGCATGGTTCGTTACCTGCCGGAAGGTCTGCTCCATGACGTGAAGAATGAACGGGATACTCTGGCGGAGTATATCTTTGCTGTCTCCCTCTTCTGAGCGGCGAAGTGCTTGTCCGGCGCGATATAGGGGTTTTATCTTCATGCTGCGAACTTGCTTCACGGCTTGAACAAGCCATCAGGGTCTGAGCCGAGGAAGCACGCCTCCCGCACCGCCTGCGATGCCTTCGGCAGCCGCCGCAACGCTGGCCGCGTCAGGAGCGGCACGTGATTCCGCTTGTCGAGCTCCTTCCCAATCCAGGCGAGATTCTCCTCGGTCGTCTTCCATCGCTCCATCGCGAACCTACCCAGGCCGAATGGCCGTCCGTACTCGCGGAGGCTCATCTCCCCGTGGACGTTGAAGTAGAACGGGAAGTAGCTCAGCGCAAGCTCGCGCACCGTCGAGAAGACCGGGTCGCGGTACCGGAGGAGCGTCGTGTTGCTCTTCGCCACCGCGCCCCACTTCCCGTTCTCCTTGAAGAGCGCCAGGACGTGGTCGTCGTCGTTCACGGCGCGGAGATCGAGGAGAAGAGGCTTGTGGCCGAGCCTTCGAGAATAGCGGCGGCGAGGAGCGCTCCGTCCAGGCAGTGAGCCTTCCGCGTCCGGAGGACTGCGCGAGGGGAACGGACGATGTCGTCCGTGTTGTACGCCAAGGAATCGAGGAGCGACTGTATCTTCGCCGGTCCTTCGAGCTTCTCGAGGAGTTCAGCTTCCTCTTTCACCCATTCCTCAGTCGTTGCGCTCATCAAGCCCCCGGAGGCGCGGTCACTCCATTTGCGGCCTCTATGTGCTTCCCACTCCGCTCGAAGCCCCTGGAGGGAATTGCACCCTCGACCTTCTGCTTGCTCGGTGGGTGGAAGGCCGTCGCCGGCATCCCGTCCGCAGCTACAAGGCAGATGCAATGGCTGCTATGCTACAGGGGCATCTCCGTTCCAGTGACGAGAAGTCCTTTTTAAATTTTCAGCATCGCCGGTTCTGGAGAGCGGTTCGTGTTGCTCATCCCGCGGCGCCTTCCCCGGTCTCGCCTTTCCTGGAGCTTCCCCGGCGCCTTCCCCTCATGCTCACTGTTCATGTCACCACCCGCCGGACGGGCGCCTTCATCACAGAACGAGACCCGATCGCTTCAGGCACCTACTTCAGGTGCTTCTTCAGGAAGCCGATCATCTGGGGAATGAGCTGCTTCAGCTCTTTCTCCGAGGGGAGGTGACGCATCGTTTCGATGATGATTAGCTTCTTCTTCGCAGGTACCCGGTCATGGATCTCCTGGGCATTCATCACCGGGATCGATTCGTCCTGACGGCCGTGGATGATCAGCGTCGGCTGCCGCAGGTTCCGCGTGGCGCGGGCCATGTCCTTCTTGGCCCCGTCCTCGATGAACGCGTAGTCGATCCGCACCTCCTTCCCCCGGTGGGTGAGGTGGAAGTACCGCTTCAGCTTGATTCGGGAGAGCTCGTGCTCCCCTATCCGGGTGACATGGGTATCCTCGAACCAGTACGGGGCGTTGAGGAGCTGGAGCGCCGTGACGCGCTCGTCGAACGCGGCGAGGAGAATTGCCGCCATGCCGCCGAAGCAGTAGCCGACCACCGCGATTTGTCGGCTGTCGACATAGCCGCGCCGGATGACATGCTCGAGCACCTGGGTCGCGTCCTGGACTTGGTTAGTGAGCGTGAACCGCGCCAGCTCCTCGGTGCTGAAGCTATACGCGTAGTCGAACCGGACCGTGACGTAGCCCTCCTTGAGAAACGAGTCGGAGAGCCGCTTCGTGATCGGCGACTCCTTCGTCTCGAGGAAGCCGTTGAGGAAGATGATGGCGGGCTGCGCCTTCGTGGGGTGGAGCGTCTCGATGACGCCGCGGATGGCCTTCTCCTTCTCGTTGAGCAGCTCGAACGTTTCCGCAGCCATGGGGATGGAGAGTGACCCCTGTTTTATAAACGTTCTACTCTCCTCATCAGTGGCGAGAACGGAATCTTTTAAAATCGGCCTGCCCGGGATGGAGGTGATGCCACACCCCGACCATCGGCGCCTCTTCCACTATGCGCTCGTTATCCTCCTCTTCCTCTTCCTCTACCTTGGATTCATCATCGTGCGGCCCCTCCTCACCTACCTTGTCTCCGGAGCCATCCTCGCGTATGTCTTCCATCCAGTCTACCGTCATCTCGCCGCTCGGCTCAAACGCCCCCGGCTCGCCAGCGGAATCCTCCTCGTGCTGATTCTTCTCCTCATCATCGTCCCTTCCGCGCTGGTCGTCTCGAAGCTCATCATGGAGAGCGTCAGCGCATACAATGCGCTCCGCGCCCTTAACCTCGCAGGGTTCCCCGTCGTCGACCAAGCCCTCGCGCCGTTCGGACTGGATATGGAGCTAGCTCTCGAGCAGCTGGGCAAGACGGTGAAGGATTACGTCGTGAATGCGACGCCGAACATCCTGGGGAGCGTCGCGGAGGTGCTGCTCGGCCTCTTCGTCATGTTCTTCCTCATGTTCTACGCCTTCACGCAGGGCGAGTCGTGGATCGGGCTCTTCAAGCAGAGTCTGCCTCTCGACAATGACCACAAGGTGCGCCTCTTCCAGCGGATGGGCTCCCTGACGAGCGCCGTCGTCTACGGGCAGCTCCTCACTGCCGTAATCCAAGGGACGCTGGGCGGTCTCCTCTTCCTGGCCTTCGGCGTCCCGAACCCGGTCTTCTGGGGCTTCATCATGATCATCCTGAGCATCATTCCGTTCCTGGGGACGCCGCTCATCTGGGGTCCGGCCGGACTCCTCAAGCTGGCGCACGGCGAGTACCTCGCCGGCATCGGCATCCTCCTTCTCGGCTCGATTGTCCTCATGAACATCGACAATGTGATCCGCCCGTACCTGATCAGCACGAAGGACAAGCTCCATCCCGTGCTGATTCTGATCGGCGTCCTCGGCGGATTGCAGCTCTTCGGCTTCATCGGCATCGTCCTCGGCCCTCTCGTGCTCGCGCTCCTCCAGACGGTCTTCAGCTTCTTGAACGAGCATGTCCGGAAACGGGATGAGGCACTGAGCGTACGGAAAAGGGCTAAGAGAGAGAAAAGGACCGAGCGGCCGGGAAAGGACGCGGCGTCGGTGTAGTTTCTACTCGACCCCGACGAGCTCGATCTCGAAGGTGAGATCCTTACTGGCCAGGGGGTGGTTCATGTCGAGCTTCACGCTCTCTGCGCCCACGCTGACGACCGTGACTGGGAGCTGCATCCTGGGCTGCGCCGGGTGGCTCATCGAGAGCATCATCCTGGCCTCCAGCTCGATCCCCGCCTCCTTGAGCGCCATGAGCGGAACCTCCTGGATCATCCGCTCGTTCCGGTCCCCGTATGCTTGGGAACAGGAGATGGTGACGCTCTTCTTCTCTCCTACAGCCATCCCGGTGACGGCCTTCTCGAAGCCGGGGATCACCTGCTGCCCGCCGAGGGTGAATCTGAGCGGCTCCCGCCCCTCGCTGCTATCGAAGACCGTGCCGTCGGCCAGCGTCCCCGTGTAGTGTATCTTCACCGTGTCGCTGTCCTTCGCGACGCGCGTCGTCTTCTCCATCACGCATCAACTCCGAAAGAAGCCCCGGGGCTCCTCTCAGCCACGAAGAACCGGAAACGTTTTTAATGGTTTTCGGCCTGTTCGGTCGCAACCATTAAATATGGTTGTTCTCGCGGGAGAACCGGTGAGAGCATGCCTGGTGGTGTATCGCGGAAAGGTCGGACGTTTTCAACGAAGGTCGCAACGAAGGAGCGGATGGCTGTGCCACGCCACTCCCACTCCTCCTCGTCACGGAATGGCGGTGCTGTCTCGGCGAAACGGATGGGGCGCGGAAGGGGGGTCATCCCCGGTCTCTGCGATTCGCTCAACGAGAAGCAGCGGTCTTACGTCGACCTTTCGCTGACGGATCCGTCGAATGGCGAGTATATGCTCTCCGTCTTCCATCTCCTCCCCGGGAATGGGTTGACGCTCCTCCAAGCCGCGGCAGAGGTTGCAGCGGAATCATCCACCGGGACTACGTTCCGGGTCGCGACCGAGACCCCGTTCTCACGGGAGATGAATGCGCTCGTCTACCAGGTCGACCTGCGGCGCAGCCTCGTCTGGATTGCGTATCCGTGGCGTCTCTTCGACCGGACGGGGAACGTCCAGAATATCCTCACCTACGTCGTGGGGAATGTTCTCGGCTTCAAACACGTGGCGGCGCTGAAGCTCCTCGATGTCTGGTTTCCCGCCGCGATGCTGGAGCAGTATGACGGCCCTGGCTACACGCTCGATGATATGCGCGCCTATCTCGGCGTCCATGGCCGGCCCATCCTCGGGACGATCATCAAGCCGAAGATGGGTCTCACGTCGGCCGAGTACGCCGAGGCCGCCTATGATTTCTGGGTCGGCGGCGGGGACTTCGTCAAGAACGACGAGCCTCAGGCCGACCAGGATTTCTGCCCGTACGACAAGATGGTGATGCATGTCAAGCATGCGATGGAGAAGGCGGTGAAGGAGACAGGCCGGAAGAAGGTCCACTCGTTTAACGTCTCGGCCGCGGATCTCGACACGATGATCCGGCGTTGCGAGCTGATCCGGAACGCGGGCTTCGAGCCGGGGAGCTACGCCTTCCTGATCGACGGGATCACCGCCGGCTGGATGGCGGTCCAGACGCTGCGGAGACGCTACCCTGACGTCTTCATCCATTTCCACCGCGCAGGTCATGGTGGCTTCACCCGTCCAGAGAATCCACTTGGCTTTTCAGTCCTTGTCCTCTCCAAGTTCGCACGGCTCGCGGGCGCTTCAGGGATTCATACCGGCACCGCCGGCGTCGGGAAGATGATGGGCAGTCCAAGCGAGGACGTCACCGCTGCGCAGGGCATCCTCCGTCTCGAGGCGCGGGGCCACTTCTTCACACAGTCATGGGGTAAGATCCCTGCGCGAGACAGTGATGCGCTCCGTCTTGTCCATGAGGACTGCGCTCATCACCTCATCCTCGAGGATGATGAGTGGCGCGGCGTCAAGAAGTGCTGTCCGATCATCAGTGGCGGGCTCGATCCGACGCTGCTGAAGCCTTTCATCGACTTGATGGGCTGCACCGATTTCATCACGACGATGGGCGCCGGCTGCCACGCGCATCCTCGCGGAACCCGCGCCGGCGCAATGGCCCTCGTGCAGGCGTGCGAGGCGTACCGGAAAGGGATCCCAATCGGACAGCACGCGAAGCGCCACAAGGAGCTGCGGGAGGCGATTGCCTTCTTCGGCGCCAAGCCGATCATGGTCTGCCAGGCGCATCGCTCCGAGCCGAGCTGAGGTCGCCTGCCGGTCAAATCTCTCCTGCTCGTCGTCTGCTCAGAGCGGGATTATTCATTCCCAGTTCTTGTTTCGCCGTCTCGACGAGGCGTTGCGTCTTCTTCGTGAAGCAGCACGTCTGGCGGATGCTCGACCAGCTCGGCTTCTCGATGCGGCGCCCGCGCAAAGCGCATCATCGTCGCGCGAGCCGTGCCGCGGATCATGGAGCCGGAGAAGACGCTGAAGCTCGGCTGGTTCTCCGGGGACAAGATGCCTCGTCCCTTGTTCCTGCCGATAGAGAACCTGTTGCGCCAGGGCTACGCGCCGTTCTCTGACTGACTACGCCGCCGCGGCGCTCATCATATCTGTGTCTGCTGTTGCACCGAGCATCCATGGTGCCGATGGAGGATTGCTTCCGCGCCAAGGCGGCGGCGTCACCCTTGTGGTAGGTCATTGGATTTGTCACCCCCCCTTAAAGCTTAGGAGCTTTTGAGGG
>JBBIPM010000064.1:4795-6728 GCA_037442865.1 Candidatus Woesearchaeota archaeon | reverse complement strand
CATCTCTTCGATCAGCTTCTCGTTCTCCTGCGCGCGGGCTTGCTGTTCGCGCTCCTTGAGCCAGTGCTGACGGTACACGTCGCCAGTGTGGCCCTTGCCGGGCGCGATCTTCTCGATGTAGCTCCCCGTCGTCAGGTCGCATTCCTTCCCTTCGCAGAGCGCTCGCTGACAGAGATCCGCCTGGTACGGGAAGCCGAAGAGCTGGTTGTGCCGCGTCACGCCCTGGAAGTCCTTCTGGATCGCGATCCCCTTCATCAGGTGGCACGCGATCCCCGTGGCCGTCACGCTCATGTCCTGCCCTTGGCAGTGCGCCGCGTCGAGCGAGTGCATCACCAGCCCGATAGGCGCCTGGATCATCTGGTTGACGTTCGCCAGCAGGTTCTTGATCACCCGGAGGTAGGGCAGCTCGAAGACCTCGCCCATGATGAACCGGCACATCTTGACGCCGCGCGCCGCTTCGCATGGCGCGACCGAGGCGCCGGTGAGCGCCTGCTCCTTGAGGCAGATGAGGTAGCTACAGTCGATCTGCCGGTACTTGTTCAGGTTGTAGACGACGCCGCCGAGGCATTTCGTCGCCACGCTCATGATGAGGCTGTTCTTCACGTCAGGGGTGTTCAGGTCGGAGAGGTACGGAGCCAGCGCCGCGCTCTCGCGCGCATTCTTGAAGACGTCGTTGAGGAAGTCGTGCCCTATTAACGGCATGGTTTTCTCGTCGATCTTCTTGGCGATGTCACAGTGGACATAGTTGCAGTACGTCCGGATCTTGCTCTCCTTCTGCTGCACATTTTCAGTTAACGCGCCTTGCGTCTGTTGCAGCGCGGCCTCGGCTTCGTTCATCGCCTCTGCGACGCGGGAACGGCCGAGCCAGAAGGTCATCGAGGAGGCGAGCATCCGGTTGAAGAGGCTGTTCCCGCCCTGGGCGAGGTTGGCGCACGCCCCTGTCGAGAGGCACATGTAGCCGATCGTCTCCATGGTGATGCCCTGCATGGTGAGCATGTTGATGATGTCCTGCATCTGGCAGAAGTGGGCGAATGTCATCGTCACCGTGTTCGCGGTGCCGATGAGCTTCATCACGCCGCTGTCCAGCTCTTTCCGTTCGCGTTCGATCTTGTCGAGGAACGCCTCGCCGGGGGCGCCGAGCCTGCTTTGCCGGAGCTGGACGGGGAAGTAGAGCGTCTCCTCCTCAGGGAGCGGGTAGAACGTGTTCTCTTTCTGGACCGTCAGGGTGAGGTTGCACGCGACGAGGAGCGTGTCGTCCGCGAGCTTGTTGACGTCCGCCACCTTGAGGAAGCTGGCATCCAGGCGGTTCGGAACGTCCCAGTCTGCTCCGGGGAAGAAGACCCTGATCGGGTCGAGGAAGAGCGTCGGCGTAGTGTTGTACGTTTCGCCTGGCTGGAACGAGAAGGGATCGGAGGGGGGGCGGCGCGGCGTCGCGACCCGGCACGTCGTCGCTCGCAGCTCCTGGTGGACGATCCTCGTCCCCGGGACGAGCTGGGTGAACCGGTAATTGACGAACAGAGGGTAGTCTATCGCGTTGTCGAGCGCCAATTGGAGCGCGGCACGGTTCACCGTCTCCGGCGTCACCTTCACCGCTTTGGCCGCGAAGAAGTCCGGCTTCTCGCTCGCGTTCGCCACCTTCAGGATGCTGGGCACCATGACGCGGACCGAGCGTTCATTCCCCACGGCGTCGCGGAAGAGGAGGGGCAGGGCGAGGTTCCGTCCGTGCTGGAGGCCGCCGATGGTGAGCCGGCACTCCTGGAGGTCGTTCACGCTCCGCGCGCACGTCACGTTCATCGTCGTGTTCGCGGAGACGTTCCGCTGCACCTGTGACGTGTTCGCCGTCATCGTCACCAGGGTGACGGCGTCGCGCACCACTGCGGTGACGAGGAGCTGGCCGTCCTCGGTGACGAGTCCGCGGAACCCCGTGCCGTTC
>JBBIPM010000064.1:0-4774 GCA_037442865.1 Candidatus Woesearchaeota archaeon | reverse complement strand
CACCGTTTCGGGCGCGCGGGCGTCGCAGATGATGCGCCGCACCTCTCCCAGGTTCGCGATCGGGTTGCCGGCGTCATCCTGGCTCGGCACGTTGTGCGCAGCCACCACTTTGAGGTCGAGGGGCTGCTCGTCGCCGCACGTCACCGTGGCGTTCCCCGTGCAGGTCATCCCGGTGCATTCGTCGACGGTGAAGAGGGTTGAGCCGAGCTGGTAGAAGATGAGCCGCCTCTGGAACGTGGCGACGGTGTCCTGGAGCTTCACGGTCACCGTCATCGGCTTGCCGTTCGCGACGTAGCACTGGGGCCCCTCACACACAGCAGTCGTGATGCTTGTCACGTTCGGGGACGTCCCGTCCAGGGAGAAGGTGAGCGTGGTCTCGCCGGGGTAGGAGCTGCCGCCGGAGAAGAGCCGGTACTGGACCGTAACCGTCTCGGTGCTGGGCTTCAGGACGAAGGAGGGGACGAGGCAGTCTCGGCGTCCGTCATTGAGCATGCAGCCCGCGAGGTCGATGCGGAGGTTCGCGTAGCTCGCCGCGCGCGCAGGATCGGTCGCTCCGCTCAGGTCGAGGAAGACGAAGCCCTGCGTCAGGTCGGTGGAGAAGGAGAAATCGGCGAGTTGGGCGTGGGCCGGGCTCACCACGGTGAGCGGGACGCCATTCGAGACGAAGCTCGCATCGGTGATCGTGTACGCGGAGACAGGAAGGAGGAAAAGGATGAACGAAAGAGAGCTGAGGAGGAAGAGACGGAAGAGGAGCGCGAGCGGGGAGAGAAATGAGAGACCAAGGAGGGAGGCGAGGAACGGACGGGAAAGGTGAGCGGAACGGCAGCCCGCGAGGAAGGACGAGAGGCGAGAGGTCGCTCTCGCCGGAAAACTGTGAGAATGGTCAGCCTTACCCACGACTCAGCCACCGACGAGACAGTTTATAAAGTTTATGACGAAGAAGAGCGAGAGAAGAGAATGGACTAAGCTTCACGCGACCGTGCCGTCTTTCAGCTTGGTTGTCAGTCGTTTGCCCGCCACCGTGACGGCGGAGCCTTCGCACGAGACGAGACCACCCTTCGTCACGAATTTAAGCGAGAAGAATTCGTCGATAGAGATTTCGTCCACGCCACCGATTTCGCTCTCGCCACGGCTACAACCTTCAATCACGACAGGGGTTCCCGGCGCTGCCCACGGCGCCTCCAGCACCTCGATGACGCCCTCGCCCTGCGCCGCGAGGAGCATCCCGTGGGAGAGAACGCCGCGCAGCTTCGCCGGCTTCAGGTTCTTGACGAGGATGATATGCTTGCCCATCAACTCCTCCGCACCGTAGTGCGGGACGAGCCCGGAGACGATGACCCGCTCTTTCCCCGAGCCGTCGTCGAGCGTCTCGATGTAGAGCTTCTCCGCTTGCGGATGGCGCTCCACCGTGATGATCTTCGCGACGATGAGATCGAGGATCGAAGGATCAGGGTTCGGAGCGCTGCTCACGGCCTTGGCGCCGCCCGCAGCCTTCGCCCCGGTTCCGGCCTTTTCCGGAGGAACCTGAATGCTCCTCGCACCGCTTCCGCCTCTCGGTCGGGCGTCGTTCTGGTCTTCGTTCCCGAAGCTGAGCGGCTCCATCCTCGTCCAGATGATCGCAGGCGTGCCGATCGCGTGGTTCTCGAGCGGCTTCCCGAGGTCGGCGAACGTCAGCGCCTTCTCGACGCCGAGCTGCGCGCAGACCTTCCGCGAGAACTCCGGCAGGACGGGCCCGAGGAGGATGGCGAGGTCCTTCACGACGTTCGCCGCGACCGTCAAGACCGCCTGGCCGTTCGCCGGGTCTTTCCACGGCGCGGCCTCCTGCAGGTAGGCGTTGCCGAGCGAGGCGACATGGAAGATCTCCTGGACCGCCTTGCGGAACTCGTAGGAGCCGTAATGGGCGATGACCGCCGTCTCCTTCTCCCGGACCTGCGCCGCGAGCGCCCGTGACCGGTCGTCGACCGCCAACGCGCCGAGCTTCCCGGCGTAGTTCTTCCCGACGAAGCTGAGCGTCCGATAGACGAGATTCGCGACGTTGCTCACGAGTTCCTTGTTCACCCGTTCAGTGAAATCATGGAGGTTGAGGTCGAGATCGGTCATCGCGTGGCTCAGGCTCCCCGCGTAGTAGAAGCGCAAGAACTCGGTGTCCGGCACCGCCGCCGCGAACTCCGCCGCGGTCAGGAACGTGCCCCTGCTCTTCGACATCTTCTCCCCGTCGACGGTGAGGTGGCCGTGGACGACGAGGTTGTCCGGCAGCTTCCAGCCGGCGGCGTGGAGCACCGCGGGCCAGAAGAGAAGATGGAAGTAGATGATGTCCTTGCCGATGAAGTGCTGCACCTCAGCCCTATTCCAGACCGTCTCCGCGGACGCAGTGTCGCCGCCAAGATAATGTGCGAGGCTGCTGATGTAGCCGATGGGCGCGTCGAGCCAGACGTAGAAGTACTTGTCGCTCCCCGGTATCTTGAAGCCGAAGTACGGGCCGTCGCGGCTGATGCACCAGTCGTCCAGCCCCTGCTCGATCCAGCCGAGGATCTGGTTCCGCACCTCGGGCTGGAGCCGCTCGTTCTTCGTCAGCCAGCCCTTCAGGAAAGGGGCGAAGCGTGAGAGCCGGAAGAAGAAGTGCGTGCTCGTCCTGCGGACAGGCGCGTTCCTGCAGAGCACGCAGTACGGGTCGACGAGCTCTGTCGTCGTATAGGTGGCGTTGCACTTCTCGCAGACGTCACCGTACTGGTCCGCGGCGCCGCACTTCGGGCAGGTCCCCTTGACGTACCGGTCCGGAAGGAAGCGCCCGTCGTGCTCGCAATACGCCAGCTCGAGCTCCTTCTCGTATATCTGCCCTTTCGCCTTCAAGGCGGCATAGATCTTTTCGGCGAAATGCCTGTTCTCGTCGGAGTTGGTGCTGGAGTAGCTGTCGAACGCGATGTGGTACTTCGCGAAATCCTCCTGGTGCTCCTTCAGGAACTTCGCGACGAGTTCCTCGGGCATGACCCCCAGTTTTTTCGCGTTGATCTCGATTGGCGCGCCGTGCGTGTCACCGGCGCAGCAGTAGACGGCGCTCTTGCCGAGGAGCTTCAGGTACCGGACATAGATGTCCGTCTGGATGTACTCGACGAGATGCCCGATATGGATCGGCCCGTTCGCGTAGGGCAACGCAGAGGTGATGACAATCTCCGGGCGTCCGTTCTTCTTCACGATGGGAGAAGACCGCGACGGGTTTTATAAATATTCGGGTCTGATCTCTGAAGATGGAATGGATGAAAGAGGAACGGAACAAAAGAGAGGGGGAGCCTACTCGTCATCGTCTTCATCGTCGTCAGCTTCGGCGTCGCCTCGCTTCTTCGGGTCCTTCAGCTTCTTCGTCACGCCGATCTTCTCCTTGCATTGGGCGCAGCTGAAGAGATAGGCCTTGACGCCCTGCCAGCTCTTCCGCTTATACTCGGTCGTCGCCTCCCCGGCGTGGCCGCACGACGGGCAGACATACTCGACGTTCACCACCAGCCCAGCTTCGTGCTCCGCCTTCGGCTCGGCATAGCCGCACGACGGGCAATCATACGTCAGACTCGTCTTCTTCGGCCGCTTCATCAGCCCCTTATGGCATTGCGGACACTCCTTCCAGAACGCCCACGCCGTGACGCGTCCTTTCGGGCCAAGCGCGCGCCGCGTGAAGTAGACGCACTCGTCGACAGAATCAGGTTGCTTCAACGCCACGCGAACATCACCAGAGGAACGAAGCGGACACGGCAGTATTAATAGTTTACGGCCGATCGAGTCGCCGCTAATCGATGATCGTGCTGATGAACATCAACGCGACATTGAGCGGCGCCACGGCGAGGAGGACGCCGATCACCATGTCGTTCCAGAGGAAGGCGAGGACGGCGGCAGCGACGCTCGCGCCGGCGAAGACCCATTTCCAGAACGGCGCGTCGCTCAGGAAGATGAAGATGACTCCGCCGAGGATCGCCGCCGCTATCGTCGCATACGGATTGAAGAGCCCGTAATACTTGAGGAGGTCGACGCCCACCGCGAAGGGCAGCTTCCAGGCGTCCGTGATGAAGTCGAAGAAGAACGCCGCGAGGAGGAAGAGAAGGACGAGGAATCCCATGAGGAGCGAAAGGAGCAGGAGCGCGTTGGAGGCGATGAACGAGCCGAACGCATTGTCCGGCAGGATTGAGGATACGGCATCGCCGAGAACCGAGTTCATATCCGCGAACAGCGCCATGCCCCCTTCAGGAAGGAGGGGGTTCTTAAGCTTTTCCACGCCAAGCATTAATAGGAGAGAGACAACCCCGCCCTGATGAGAACCGGCAACCACCTCGGCAACAGGCAGCCGACGACGTGTCCGCTCAGAACGGACGGACAGGCCTCCCGACGGCTCCTCGGCACCGCGTCCCCCCTCATGGTCTTCGGCCCGGGGATGTTCGAGATCGGAGCGTATGATCCGTTCCCGGTCGCGATCGCGCTCGACGGCGAACGAGGACGAAGGGCAAGACACGAAGCGCCTATTGACTGGCGACACGTTACCGAGATAATCGCGCTCACATGCTACTCGTGCTGTCGATGAGGCCGCGGTGAAATCGAGCGGCGCCCCCTTGGCAGCCACTTCGACCCAACAGCCGGCCTACGAGGCTCGGCGAACCGGCGATTGCCCTGTGAACGGCTGCCGGAGCGCCGGAGAAGAGTTTCACCGCGCACGGAGGTGAGCAACTTTTATAAAGCATCCACGGTTGCCACGACCTGCGCCCCCTTGGCGCAGCGGTAGCGCGCTTCCTTGGTA
>JBBIPM010000063.1:0-7044 GCA_037442865.1 Candidatus Woesearchaeota archaeon | reverse complement strand
CAGCTCCTCGCTCACCACGATGTCCGAGGGGAGCATGATCTTGGCGCCGTGCCGCTCGAGGAGCGCCTTCGCCAGGGGCACTTTCTCCTCCTCGCAGAGGCTCTTCCCCACCTCGTAGCCCTTCGCCTTGAAGAAGGTGAAGACGATGGCGCCGCCGAGGAGGAGGCAGTCCACCTGCTGGAGGAGCTCCTCGAGAAGCTCGATCTTGTCGCTGATCTTCGCCGCACCGATCACGGCGACGAAGGGGCGTTTCGGCGAGGAGAAGTCGAGGTTTCGCAGCTCCTTCTCGGCGCTGAGCCCGAGCGCCTTCTCCGTGAAGAGCGCGGGGAGGGCGACGAAGCTCGCGTACGGGCGGTGCATCGTGGCGAACGCGTCGTTGACGAAGAGGTCGCCGTGGGCGGCGAGGAGCTTGGCGAACTTCCCGTCGTTCTTCTTCTCGCCGGGATGGAGGCGGACGTTCTCGAGGAGGACGACGCGCGGCCCCTCAGGGAGCGGCTTGGCCCAATCCTCGACGAAGAGGACCGGCTCGTTGAGGAGGTCCTGTAACGGCTCGACGAGGGGCTTGAGGGAGAGCTCCTCCTTCCCCTTCGTCAGGTGGGAGATGATGACGAGCCGCCGCGGAGCGTCGGCGAGGATGGCGCGCATCGTGGGGAGGGCCGCCGTGAGGCGCCGGTCGTCCTGGATGACGCCCTCCTTGAGCGGGACGTTCAGCTCGGTGTTGAGCAGGACGCGCTTCCCCGCGCAGCGGATATCGCGCATCGACGGGATCATCGATAGGCAACGGCGCTGTTTCTTTAAAAAGGTATTGGAAGGAACGCCGGAATACCATCGGGAGCGAGACGGATAGTACAGACGAGCAGAAAAGAGAAGAAGAGAGGAAGAATATCGAGAAAGAACTGAGATGAAAAGAAATAAGAAAGAGAACGAAAGGAAAAGAGAGAAGGAACGGGGGCCGCTACAGCAGCTTCGCCATGTCGATCATGCGGCAGCTGTAGCCCCACTCGTTGTCGTACCAGCCGAAGACCTTGACGAAACGGCCGTCCAGCACCTTCGTCAATGCGGCGTCGAAGATGCAGCTGTGCGGATTGCCGACGATGTCATGGCTGACGATCGGCTCCTCCGTGTACTGGAGGACGCCCTTGAGGTGGTAGTGCGCCACGTTCCGGAAGAGCGCATTCACCTCCTCCTTCGTCACGTCGCGCTTCACCTCGCAGACGAAATCGGTGAGGCTGCCATCAGGCACAGGGACGCGGATCGCGAAGCCGTCAAGCCTGCCATGCAGTTCCGGGATGACGAGACCGACCGCCTTGGCGGCGCCCGTCGAGGTGGGGACGATGTTCGCGGCCGCCGCCCGACCCCTCCGGAAGTCCTTGTGCGGCGCGTCCACGTTCCGCTGGTCAGCGGTGTAGGCGTGGATCGTGGTCATGAACCCCTTGACGACGCCGAAATTGTCGTTGAGGACCTTCACCATCGGTGCGAGGCAGTTCGTCGTGCAGCTCGCGTTGCTCACGATGTGCATCGTCGCCTTGTCGTACGCCTGCTCGTTCACGCCCTTGACGAAGGTGGGGATCTCCTTCTCCTTCGCGGGCGCTGAGAGGAGGACCTTCTTCGCGCCTGCCTGGAGGTGCTTCGATGCCCCCGCTCGATCGAGGAAGATGCCGGTGCACTCGACGACGACGTCGACGTCCAAGGACTTCCACGGCAGGTTGGCGGGATCCTTCTCCGCGAAGACCGGGATCCGTTTCCCGTCGATGATGAGCGCCTGCCCGTCATGGCCGATCACGGCCTGGAACGGGGCGTGGACGCTGTCGTACTTCAGGAGATACGCGAGGTTCTCCGGGCTCGTCAGGTCATTCACGGCGACGAACTCGACGCCCGGGTCGCTCCACCCCGCCCTGAGCACCATCCGGCCGATGCGGCCGAAGCCGTTGATTGCGATACGGACCATGCATTCACCTCTTGACCATCAGCCGTTGATAACCAGAGCCGTTCGTTCTCACTTTCCGAGCCGCTGCTCCTTCTGCGCGATCGTGAGCGTCGTCGAGATCACGGTGTCCGGGTTGAGCGCGATGCTGTGGATCCCCTTCTCGACAAGGAATTCGGCGAAGTCCGGAAAGTCGCTCGGGCCCTGGCCGCAGATGCCGATATACTTGTTCCGCCTATTGGCGACATCGATCACCATCGCGACGAGCTTCTTCACCGCGTCATTCCGCTCGTTCCCGATGTGGGCGAGAATGCCCGCGTCGCGGTCGAGCCCCAGGGTGAGCTGCGTCAGGTCGTTGCTCCCGATGCTGAACCCGTCGAAGACGTCGAGGAACTCGTCGGCGAGGATGACATTGCTCGGGATCTCGCACATCGCGTACACCTTCAGGCCGTTCTCGCCCTGCTTCAGGCCGTACTTCTCCATGGTGGCGAGGCAATTCTTTCCCTCCTCGACGGTGCGGCAGAAGGGGATCATGATGATCAGGTTCGTCAGCCCGTACTGCTCCCGGACGCGCTTCATCGCCGCGCATTCAAGTGCGAATCCCCGTTCGTACTTCGGATCGTAGTACCGGGAGGCGCCGCGCCAGCCGATCATCGGGTTGTCCTCCACCGGCTCGTACGTCGTGCCGCCGATGAGGTTCGCGTACTCGTTCGTCTTGAAGTCCGACATCCGGACGATCACAGGCTTCGGGTAGAAGGCCGCAGTGATCCGCGCGATGCCGTGGGCGAGGCGATCGATCATGAACTCCTTCTTGTCCGCGTAGCCGAAGGTGAGCTCGTCGATCTTCGCCTTCACGTCGTCCGCCACGTTCGGGTAGTCGATCAACGCCAAGGGGTGGATCCGGATGTAGCTGTTGATAATGAACTCCATCCGGGCGAGCCCGACGCCCTGGTTCGGGATCATGCTGAACTCGAAGGCCTGCTCCGGCGTGCCGACGATCATCATCACCTTCGTCTTCGTGCTGGGCATCGTGTCGAGGTTCGTCTCCTCCACTGTGAAGGGGAGCCTCCCATCATAGACGTACCCCTCATCCCCTTGGCTGCAATCGACCGTCACCTCCTGCCCTTCGCGGAGTCGCTCAGTGGCATTCTCTGTGCCGACGAGGCAGGGGATGCCGAGCTCGCGGCTGATGATGGCCGCGTGGCACGTCCGGCCGCCGCTGTTCGTCACAATGGCCGCCGCCTTCTTCATGATCGGCTCCCAGTCAGGATCGGTCATCTCTGTGACGAGGATGTGGCCGTCCTGAAACGTTCCGATCTGCTTCACGTCCCGGATGATGTTCACGGCGCCGTGGCCGATCCTCTTCCCGACGCTGTGGCCCGTGACGAGGAGGCTCCTCTCCTTCGCGTCGAGGTGATACGTCTTGTAGACGTTTTTCGCCTTCTGGCTGTGGACCGTCTCGGGGCGCGCCTGGACGATGAAGAGCTCGCCGCTCTTGCCGTCCTTCGCCCACTCCATGTCCATCGGCTTGAACTTCCCCGCCTTGTGGCTGTAATGCTCCTCGATGATGCAGGCCCACTTCGCCAGTGTCAGGATCTCGTCGTCCGTCAGGCAGAACCGCTTCTGCTCCTCCGGCGTCACGGGGACGTTCTTCGTCGCCTTGTTCCCGTGCTCGTCGTAGATCATCTTCTTCTCCTTGGAGCCGACCTCCTTGGAGATGATGGGGCGGAACCCCTTCGCGAGTGTCGGCTTGAAGATGTAGTACTCGTCCGGATTGACGGTTCCCTGGACAATGTTCTCGCCCAGCCCCCACGCCGCTGTGAGGAGCACCGCGTTCTCGAACCCCGACTCGGTGTCGATGGAGAACATGACGCCGCTGCTCGCTAAGTCGGAGCGGACCATCTTCTGGACGCCGATGCTCAAGCCGATGCTGAAGTGGTCGAACCCCTTATCCTGCCGGTAGCTGATGGCGCGGTTCGTGAAGAGGGAGGCGAAGCACTTCTTGCACGCCTCGATCAGCGCGTCGGGGCCGTGGATGTTCAGGTAGGTCTCCTGCTGGCCGGCGAAGCTGGCGTCGGGGAGGTCCTCTGCGGTGGCGCTGGAACGGACGGCGACGTCGGGGTTCTCTCCGTACTGGAGGCCGAGGTGGCGGTACGCGTCGAGGATGACGCTCCGCAGCTCCTCGGGGAACTCGAGGGAGCGGACGAGCTGCCGGACCTTGTGGCCGCGTTCCGAGAGGTTCTGCATGTCGTGCGTGTCGAGGTCATGAAGAATGGCTTTGATCCGCCCCTTCGCGCCGCTCTTGTCGAGCAGGTAATGGTACGCCCTGGCGGTGACGGCGAAGCCGTTCGGGACCTTGACGCCTTGTGGCGTCAGGAGCCGGTACATCTCGCCGAGACTGGCGTTCTTGCCGCCCACCAGCGGGACGTCCTCGATGCCTAACTGGTCGAACCAGAGAATGAACGCGTCATCCTTGCCCATGAGCCTCACCACCTTTCGCCGAGAAGCAAGGAAAGAACGCCGTTCCCCAACCCCACTTCTCGACGGGAATGCTCTGAACGGACTATTTAAAGCTTTCGTTCGTCTTGGCGCAAAACAGAAGAAGACACAACTACCTCCTTTATAAAGGACACTCGTTTTCCTCGGCGCAGGAAGTTGAGGCGCCTCTGCGCCAATCCCTGCGCCTCAGCGCGGACGCAGCTTCTCGGAGATGACCTATGACCACATTCAAGGATATCATTCCTGATGAGCGGCTGCTCCTGGCGATCCAGAAGCTCGGGTTCACGGAGCCGACCGAGATCCAGGTGAAGACGATCCCGCCAGGATTGACGGGGAAGGACCTGATAGGCCAGGCGAAGACCGGGAGCGGCAAGACGCTCGCCTTCGGCGTTCCGCTCATCCACCGCCTCACGCAGGGACGGGATCCGGAGGCGCTGATCATCGCGCCGACGCGTGAATTGTGCCGGCAGATCGCCCAGGAGCTCCGGACGCTGTCGCGCGAGACACGGATCGCGGCCGTCTTCGGCGGCGTCTCGATCAACCCGCAGATCACGGAGTTGAAGAGCGCGCAGATCGTCGTCGGCACGCCGGGGAGGCTGCTTGACCACCTCGAACGCGGGACGTTCCGCACTCGAGGGATCCGGTTCCTCGTCTTCGACGAGGCCGACAGGATGTTTGACATGGGGTTCGTCAAGGAGATGGAGCGGATCGTGTCGCGCCTCCCGGCGGAGCGGCAGACGATGCTCTTCTCGGCGACGATGCCGGAGGCGATCAAGCGGCTCGCGTCGAAGCACCAACGCGACCCAGTCCACGTCCGGGCGGGCAGCCACGTGGAGGAACACCTCTTGCCGCAGTTCTGCTACAAGGTGCCGCGGGCCGACAAGTTCTCCTTCCTCGTCCACCTCCTGAAACAGGAGGACCCCTTCCTCGCCTTCATCTTCACGCGCACCAAGCATGGCGCGAGAGCCTTGGCCCGGAACCTCTGCAAGCAGGGCTTTGAGGCGGTGGCGATGCACGGCAACCTCTCCCAGAGCCAGCGCGACGCAGTCATCAAGGATTTGAAGGCGGGGAAGATACGGATTCTCGTCGCCACGGACGTCGCGGCGCGCGGATTGGACGTGAAGCATGTCAGCCATGTCATCAACGACAATGTGCCGACGGTGCCGGAGGATTATATCCATCGCATCGGACGGACGGCGCGCGCAGGCGCGAAAGGGAAAGCCATCACGCTGATCGAGCCAGGGGAAGCGGAGCTGTGGCGCGCCATCCTCCGGCTCCCGAAGGTGACGCCGACCGAGCTTCGCGCAGAAGGGTATCTGCGTCTCGTGTACGAGAAACGCACGCCCAGAGGGGATGGCCGACGGGGAGGGAGACCCGCTTCTCGCGGAGCGCCGCACGGAGCACGACCGCGAGGACTGCAAAGAACACCGAGGCCACCGCACCGGCGCGCGGAGGCGAACCGCCTGCGCCGGGACGTTCGCGTCACGGCGAAAACCGATCCGCGCCAAGCGGCGAGGAGAGAAAACCGGCCGGCAAGTCACCGGGAAAATGGCGCAAGTATTGGTGAGGCTGCGCAAGGACGCGCACCCGTTCACAGACGGCGGCAGGTCATGAGGCTCTTCGCGGCTGCGCTGATCGCGTCCGTCTAGAAGTCGTCGAGGAAGATCTCGTCCAGCTCGTGCTTTGTGAGCCGTCCCTTCTTGTTCAGGACGGAGACCATGGACTTCTTCTCCTTCCGCCCCGTGACCGGGTCGACGCGCTTCTCGTCGTCGAAGCCCGTCTCGATCTCGTCGTTGAACATCGTGGCCTCCTAGTTCCAGCCCTGCCGGGTCTTCTTCTGATCGATGATTCTTCGCTCCTGGAGATGCTGGTCCAGTCGGGAATTTGTAGACGAGTCGGGATTTTGTATGATGCAGGTTGGTGTTTCTCGCTGGAACACCCTCTGGACGACATCGAGGGGGAAGGCGACGCAGAGTTCTCCTCCGTCAGGCGTCTGAGCAACCGCGGATTCGAGATCATGGTTCAAGGCGTCTATCATCAAGCGCCATCGTCGTCCTTGGCCGTTGTGTACCCAGCTGGCCGGAGGGCGGTAAATCCTCTGGAGAAGCGCTTCCGGGTCTCCTTTTCGCGTGTACGCGACCCCGATAACGGGTTCTTGTCGCACCCGGTCGATATACCCCTGGTCGCCGCAGGCAGAGAGAAGGCCGCCTGTGAGGAGCGCGAGGGCGGGCAGTCGCCGAGACATTCTTTGATACGAGCCAGTCATTATTCTCCTCTCCGTTCTTCGGACGTATTCGCGAGCGGACCCCCATCCGCCATCAATGGCGAAGCGGAGCGTCCACTCCTTTTAATTGTTGTGGAGGAGCAGAGCCCATTTATATATCTTTCTATTTTTAACTACTAAATAATAGTGATAATGTAGCTTCCAAAATTATATTACCATATAGAATTAAATTAAAAAATATAAATGACCATAGAAAAAAGGGGTGAACCGACGAGGTGGAAGAATGAAAGCGACGATACTGCTGATTATTCTGGTTCTTCCCTCATTTTGATGACTCCAATTCGCAGCTTTGGAGGATTTTCAGCTTGAAATAGTCGAGGTCACGATAGCCGTAGGC
>JBBIPM010000062.1:0-7073 GCA_037442865.1 Candidatus Woesearchaeota archaeon | reverse complement strand
ATAGCGCGATCTTTCTCTTCATAGCGCGATCTTTCTCTTCATGCTTGTCGGAGTGGATCGGGTTCGTTTTTAAATGTTCTTATTTTTAACTATTCTATAGTGGATACTTATTAATTATTAATCATCCATAAAGAAAATATATCGGGGTATTTTTAAAAAGGAAAAGAGTTTTCCAGAGAAAATGTCCCGCATCGTCATCGTCGAGAAGGAGAAATGCAACTCCGAAGGGTGCGGCGGCTACCTCTGCGCACGCGTCTCCCCTTCCAACAGGGCCGGCAAGGAGGCGTTCTACAAGGATATCGACGGCAAGATCGGCGTGAACGAAGAGCTCGTCTCTGACATCGACCGCATCGCAGTCAACAAGTGCCCATTCGGTGCGTTGAAGCTGATCAATCTGCCCGCGCAGCTCCGCGAGAAGCCGGTCAACCGCTACGGGAAGAACGGCTTCGTCCTCTACCGCTTGCCGATTCCCATCTTCGGCAAGGTCGTCGGCATCCTCGGCCGGAACGGCATCGGCAAGTCCACCGCGGTGAAGATCCTCGCGGGCGTCATGGACGCCAACCTCGGACAGCTGAAAGAAGAGAATGACGAGAGCGTCGCCGCCTCGACTGGTGCCACCGCCATCAGGCCGAGCGATGCGATGAAGGAGGGAGCGAGCGCGGAGGGGGTCGGCCCCGTCGGGGAGGAGCCACGCCGACTGGAGAACAGGCCGGGAGCGAGGCAGGCCGTGGCGTCAGGAGCGGGCGGCGCGACGATCAACGAGCTGATCCAGCACTTCAAAGGGACCGAGGCGCAGGGCTACTTCGAGAAGCTGCGCGACAGAAAGATCACGCTCAGCTACAAGCCGCAGCAGGTGGAGCAGGTCGCGCAGGCGTACGACGGCAAGGTCGGCGCCCTGCTGCAACGGATCAACGAGCGCGACGAGGCGGGCTTCGGCCGGATCGCCAAAGAGCTCCAGATCGACCACCTCCTCGACCGCGACATCAAGGTCCTCTCAGGCGGGGAGCTGCAGCGCGTCGCCATCGCCGCGACGATGCTGAAGAAGGCGAACGTCCTCTTCCTCGACGAGCCGACCAACTACCTCGACATCAAGCAGCGCATCCGCACCGGAGAGTTCATCCGGGAGACGGCGAACCCCGAGACGGCGGTGATGCTCGTCGACCATGACCTGATTATCCTCGACTTCATGTCGGAGCTCACCCACATCCTCTACGGCCAGGAGAACGGATACGGCATCGTGAGCCAGCCGAAAGCGACGAAGGCCGGCATCAATGTCTATCTCGAGGGCTACCTGAAAGAGGAGAACGTGCGCTTCCGCGACCATCGCATCGTCTTCCCGAAGCACGCCTTCGAGAAAGCGATGACGAAGGACGCGACGCTCTGCGCATGGCCCGCGATCAAGAAGAGGCTGGGAGTCTTCACCCTCGAATCGGCTCCCGGAACGATCCAGAAGCACGATATCATCGGGATTCTCGGCGAGAACGGGATCGGGAAGACGAGCTTCGTCAAGGAGCTGGCACGCATCGAGGGCGAGACCTCAAAGGGCGTGCTCCGGATCAGCTACAAGCCGCAGTATCTCGATGAGACGGAAGGGTTCTCGCCGGAACGGGTCGTCCTTGACTTCCTCCAGGATGCGCTGAAGTACGAGAACCAGCTCATGAAGCCGCTCGAACTGGCGCCGCTCTTCGAGAAGCGGCTGAGCGAACTGTCGGGCGGACAGCTGCAACGCGTCATCATCGCCCGCTGCCTCGCGGCTGACGCAGACCTCTTCTTGCTCGACGAACCCTCGGCATACCTCGACGTGGAGCAGCGTCTCCGCATGGCACGCATCATCAAGGAGATGATGGAGGAGAAGGGGAAGGCCTGCCTCGTCGTCGACCACGACCTGCTCTTCGTCGACTACCTGAGCGAGAAGCTGATCGTCTTCGAAGGCGAGCCGGGGAAGCATGGGAAGGCGAAGGGCCCGTTCCCGATGCAGGAAGGGATGAACCGCTTCTTGAAGGGCTTGGGCATCACGTTCAGGAGGGACGAGGAGAACAACCGGCCGCGCGCCAACAAGTTCGAGAGCGTGAAGGATCGCGAGCAGAAAAGCAGCGGGAAACTCTACTATGCGAGCTAGAGCCCGTCAACTACCCATTTCGCCCGTCTCCGCTGGAGTTCGCCTGTCTCGGGATTCAAAAAACCTGAGAGAGAACAACCGGACTGCGCGACCAACAACCTCTCGGAGAAACTCCCTGAACCGCCTTATCCCCTCAGCCCTCATCGCCCTCTTCCTCCTTCTCGCCGGTTTCTTCAGCGTCTATTATGACCATGGGCCGAAATCGGTCTGGAGCACGCAGGACTGGGACGAAAATGAGAAGTCGCAAGTCGAGGTGACCTATGCATATCTCAATCACAAGATCGAAGCGGACGCGTTCCACGCCTACACCGCCGATGAGCGGAGCCATCTCGCTGATGTCAGGCGCGTGCTTGACTGGACCAAAGGCATCTTCGTACTCCACATACTGATTCTTATCGTTTCGAGCTTCTTCGCTTGGCGAAAATGGACGCAAGTAAGAGGCGGAGAGAGAAGGATGGAGAAGGAACGGTTATTGATTGGGTGGAGGAGGGTGTTGCTTTCGGGGGGAATGGGTGGATTCTGTTCCGTTCTCCTGCTTCTTCTCCTCGTGATGCTCGATTTTTCCTGGTTCTGGCAGGGGCCGTTCCACACGCTCCTCTTCCCACAGGGGAACTGGCGATTCCCCGCCGACAGCGCGCTGATCACGCTCTTTCCCGAACCGTTTTTCAAGAGCTTCGCGACCCACGTGCTGCTCGCGACCGCCGCCTTCAGCGTCGTCACACTCCTCGCCGCGCACCGCAGTCTCCGAGAACGGAATAGGGTTTCTCGCCCCCTTCAAAGAGGGGGACTCGCTCCATCACGCCGTCCGATTCGGCTACAGTGAGCGCTTCTCCTTAAAGAATTTGAGAGATGATTCGTCCTCGAACACGATGCTCGGAGGAAAATAGCGGCCCAGAGGAGGCTGACGGAAAGGATACAGGTTCTCAGTGTTCAGGACGACGGATCCGAACTTCTCGATCTTCACAGTGCCACCTCCGATCGCTCGTATCGCAAACAGGGAGGTGAAGCGGATAGTGTCGCCGCCATCAGTGTAGACTGGAGGGTGTTCTTCGACTTTGATGTGACTCGTCCTAGGAGCATAGAGCCTCGCTTCTGCCGGTCTACAATCGTCCGTCGTAAAGAGGACGAGGTCGCATTCGACACTCTGCGTGTTCACGATCTTCTCGATTCCCCTCAGTCGCCGGGAGAGGAGTCCGGCCGACGCCGGTTGATCCAGGAGAGCGAGGACATCTGACATCTCGTGACGGACGATGCTCTTCGTCTCCTCGGAGGCATGAGAGGTGAAATAGGGGAGGAGCGGGATGAAAGCGAAGCCGTTCCGGGCCCGTGTAAAATCGTGCTTAGAGAGGAACAGCTTTTTCGTGGCGACCGGGATGAACGAGATCGCCTTCATGAAATCCGGTGTTCCTTGACCAGACTGGAAGGAACTGCGTGGAGGAAGTTCTTCCGCGAATTGGCGTTGGAATAAAGGAGATAGTAATCATGATCGTTCATGAAGAGCGAGAATCCGGAAGAGCATAAAAAGGTTACCCCTTTTTCGGGGTTAAACCTTCCGGATAAGTGTCAGGAAGGCGGTGTGTTGGAAGTCCTTGGATTCGGGCCGGACGGCCTCTCCTTGGACTTTCCAGTCGCGCTCCAGCAACTCGACGGTCTTGACGTGGAGGAACGACCCGTCGAGCTGTTCGACAAGCCGCATCGCCTGGGTGATGCACGGTGTGTAACCGACAAGCCAGCCGCCAGGGAGCAACGCTTTCTTCGCGGTCGCGAGCGCTCGCCACGGCTCCGGGACGTCGAGGAAGAAGAGCCGGAACTCGGCGTCGTGCGGGATCGTCGCCGGGTCGTACGCGTCGCCTTTCTTCGCTTCGACGTTCGTGATGCCCATCTCCTTGACGTTCTCCTTCGTGCGGCGGAGGTTCTCGTCATTGATCTCGTAGGCGTTGACCCGCTTCGCGACCTGGGAGAGGAGGATGGCGCTGAACCCCGATCCGGCGCCGATGTCGAGCACCGCGTCCTCCTTGCCGATCCCCGTCGAAGCGATGACGTACCCGATCTCTTTCGGCTGGACTATCTGCGCCCCTCGTCTAAGCCGTTCGTATCGGGAGAGGAAGCTTGGCTCCGTGACGGTGAACGTCTCGCCTCCCAGCTCGAAGATGCCCCCTTTCTTCAGCGCCGCCTTCGGGATGATCCCGAACTCGGTGTGGTAGTCCCCTGATTCGTCCGGCGCGTAGTACTCGAGCGTCTTCTTGTCGTGCTTCCCTTTCCGTTCCCGGAGAATGAGGCGGGCCATGGGGATGAGAGAATCTCGTCGGGTTTATATTGGTTCTCCGGTTTCACCGCATCGCGGCGAGGACCGCCTTGAGGACTGCGTCGCGCGTCGCGTCCCGCTCCGCGTACGAGGTGGCGTAGCCCTTGATCTCGAGCACCACCCGTTCCTTGTCCGCGTCGAGGAGGAAGGTGAGCGGGGGGCCGGCCGGCCGGGTTGCTGCGTCTTTGGCCTTCGTGAGCCGTCGCTCGAATCCTTTGGGTAGGTCCTTGATCGAGCCGAGCGGAATTCGGATTCTGAAGCGGAATTCCTTTCGCCCGTAGTTGATGATCGGCTTCTCGAGGAAGAGCCTGTTCGGGATGCGGATAAAGTCCTCGTAGCGCTCAGGTGTATCGTCGAGGAGGACGTAGAACGTGCCGATGTGCTTCACCTGCCCCTCCTCGTCGCCGATCCGGATGTGGTCCCCTATCCTGAACGGCTTCTTCGTGAGGAGCATGTACCAGGCGAAGTAGCTCATCAGGATGTCCCTGACGGCGAAGGCGATCCCCGTCGTGGCGAGGCCGAGGAAGATGGTAATGTTGGAGAGGGTGACGCCGAATCGCCAGAGGAGGTAGACCGTCGCCACGAGGTAGATGAGAAAGGTGTAGGTCTTGCTGACGAGAATCCGCTGCTCGATCTCGAGGTCTGCGATGGCTCTCGTCACTTTCGTGACCGTCAGACGGAGGAAGAGGCTCGCCACGAGGTAGATCCCCGAGATGAGGATGATGAGACTGAAGAGGCTCGCCACCGCCGGGGAGAGGACGAGGACCTCTTCGCGGAAGAGGCGTACCACGGTCCAGAGCCCGAGGAGGATGACGCCGAAGAAAACGATCGCCTTGTTCATCCCAGTGTGCTGGAGACGTTTCTTCAGCTGGTCCGCCTGCTCCTTGAGCAGGATCGCGGCTTCGCCTCTCATCTCGGTAGCGGTCGGTTTCGACTTTTTGCCGTTCTCCTTGACGTTTGATTCCATCGCTCTGGGAAAGAGGAAATAAGTATTTAAAGGTTGGTGCTGGTGCCGACAGGATGGACCGGGTCCAGAAGCTCCTCGGCGCCAGGGGGTATTGCTCGCGCCGGAAGGCGGAGGAGCTCATAGCGGCGGGCAGGGTGACGGTGAACGGGAAGACGGTGCATCTCGGCGACTCCGCGGAAGAGCAGGATGAGCTGCAGGTGGACGGGAAAATCGTCGCGGCGGAGCGGAAGGTCTACCTCCTCTTCCACAAGCCGGTCGGCTGCGTCACGGCAGTGACGGACAAGCACGAGAAGACGGTGCTCGAGTATGTGAAGGTGCCGGAGCGGGTCTTCCCGGTGGGACGGCTCGACAAGGAGACCTCCGGTCTCTTGCTCTTGACGAACGACGGCGACTTCGCGAACAGCGTGGCGCATCCGCGTTACGAGGTGGAGAAGACGTATGTCGCGCAGCTCGACAGGCCGGTGCGGGACAGCCACCTGAAGCGACTGAAGAGGGGCGTTCAGCTCGAGGACGGGAAGACGAGCCCCGCGGACGCGAAGCTCCTCGCGCCAAGCACGGTAGAGCTGACAATCCACGAAGGGAGGAACCGCGTCGTCCGCAGGATGTTCGCCGCTTTGGGCTACGACGTCGTGGCGCTCCACCGGATCAGGGTCGGGAAGCTGACGCTCGGCGACCTCCGCCCGGGGGAATGGAAGGAGCTGAAAGCGGCGCCCGGGAAGGGGTTGCCGGACGTATGACTGATGAGAACAGTCATCCTGGCGGGTGAGAAGGACGAGCAATCGGTCAGACAGAGTCACTGAACAACGTCATCGCGGCTCCAGCTCCTCTTCAGAGCTTCACGCTCTCTTGCTTAATCGTGTTGAGGATGAGGAGCGTCTCCGTCCGCTCGACAAAATCATAGGTCTGGACCTGCTTCAGGAAGGTGTCGAGCGCCCGCGTGTTCTTGAAGCGGCAGAGGAGCGTCGTGTCGAAGTGGCCCGTATGGTCAAGGACCGCGTAGACGTTCCTGTTCATGGCGATTCTCCGCTCCACGTCGAAGAGCTTCCCCTTCGCAATCCGCACCTTGATCATCGCGTGGACATCGTAGCCGAGCATCTCGAAATCAATCCGGGCCGCGTAGGATCGGATGATCCCCTCGCGCTCCAAGGCCTTCACCCGCTTCATGACGGTGAGGACGCTCATCTTCGCCCGCTTCGCGAGTTCCCGATAGCTGAGCCTGGCGTCCCGTTGCAGCAGTGCGAGCAGCCGCAGGTCCTTCTCATCGGCATCCATTATTTCAACCCTATACGATTCGTATGAGTCCTTCCGTGCTGAGGGGGAAGTTGTAGAACAAATATATATTTTATTCTTTTCTTATATCATTCGTTATCATTTTTTTCCAAAAATAATATCAATATATCGCCTGATGGGGTGGAGATGCCGCATACCTTGTGCGAGCAAGAGAGGATGATTACTGATGGACCAGAACGGGGTGGAAGAATCGACGAAACGGCTCGGGGACGAGATGCGCACCTACGTCGAAAGTATGAAGGGAGAGAAGCTATTCGGGGCGAAAACCCCTGAAGACGTCCTCCGATACGTCGCTGACCAGAGAGTCGAGAGCATAAGCCTCTGGTTCAGCGACCTTCGGCTTTGTAGAAACAAATATTAACCCACCCCGTTAGGGTGGGAGAGAACCTGTT
>JBBIPM010000061.1:0-7244 GCA_037442865.1 Candidatus Woesearchaeota archaeon | reverse complement strand
CATGCACCCCCCTCAAAAGCTCCTAAGCTTTAAGGGGGGGTGACAAATCCAATGACCTACCACACAAATCCAATGAGCGACCACAAGAGAGAATCGAAACGCGAGGAGGAAAAAAGTTATAAACAGAAGGAGGAGTGAAGAGCACAAGAAGACGGGGGTGACACCATGCTCATCATCTGGATTATCGGGATTATTGCCTTAACCCTCCTGACGGGGTTGAAAGTGGTTGCAGAGTATGAGCGCGGCGTCAAGTTCACGCTTGGCCGGTACGTCGGCATCATGGGGCCTGGTCTGCGGCTCGTCGTCCCGATCGTCCAGAGCTGGGAACGGGTCGATATGCGCGTCAAGGCGGTGGACGTGCCGGACCAGGACTGCATCACGAAGGACAATATCAGCGTCAACGTCAACGCCGTGATTTACTATAAGGTCGCGGACGCGTCCAAGGCCATCCTCGAGGTGGAAGAGTTCATGTACGCGGTCAGCCAACTCGCGCAGACGAGCATGCGGAACATCGTCGGCGAGGTCGAGCTGGACGAGCTGCTGAGCAAGCGGGACAAGATCAGCGACCGGATCCAGAAGATCGTCGATACCGCCACCGATCCATGGGGGATCAAAGTGGAGAGTGTCGACCTAAAGGACGTCCAGCTGCCGCCGGACATGAAGCGGACGATCTCGAAGCAGGCAGAAGCTGAGCGGGAGAAGCGTGCAGTAATTATCAAGGCTGAGGGCGAGGTCGTGGCCGCGCAGAACATGGCGCGAGCCGCCGCGACCCTGACGAAAGCGCCTGGCGCCCTGCACCTCCGGACGCTCCAGACGCTGAACGATGTCTCCTCAGATCAGAGCAACACGATCATCTTCGCCGTGCCGCTCGAGGTGCTCCGCGCGTTCGAGCAGAAGAGCGGGAAGAAGTGAGCATCAGGAGAGACGTTTTTGAGACGTTTTTACGTCTCCTCAGACGTTCCAGCGTCGCAGGGCCTCTTCCTCAACGACGTGGAGCGTCCCCGGGACAATCAGGGAGTGGAGCGGCTCGCCCAGATTCGCTGTGAGGAGCTCCGCCACCGTGCCGGCCACGATCAGCTGCCCCTGTTGTCCGAGGCGCGCGACGCCGACGACGAGCGTCTCGGGGATGATTACCTTCTGGTGACTCTTCTCCTCCATCTTCCGAAGCTGTTCTAAGGCGAGGCGAAGGCTCATGAAACGGGGAAGAGGAGGACGCGAGGTCCCCCCCGCTCTGTTTGCCCCTTCCTGTCGGAGCAGCTCATCCTTCGTCGGCTCCTTCACCTTGATGTCGAGAAGGCAGAGCGTGTGGAGTCCGCGTGCCTTGTTCTCCTTGATCGCGTCATAGGGGGTCGTCGGCTCGTAGCCCGGCTCCCAGAAGGGGATGCTCGTCGTCCGGCCGTACTTGTAGAGCTCCAGCCCAACGACGCCGATGGCGTTGATAATCGAGGCGTTATGGATGACCTTCACCGGGACGCCGAGCCGCTCGGCCCGGAGCATCAGGTCGGTGTGCGTCGTGGCGCCGAACGGGTCGCCAACGACGAGGAGGCAGACGTCCTTCTCCTTCGCGGGTGTCAGGAGCCGCTCCTTAGCGTGCTGCTCCACGAGGTCGCGGTCCGCGAGGAGAATGGAGCGGCCGTAGAAGGCTTCGAGCCGCTCCTTCCTGACAGAGAGGATCGACGTATACCGCTCGAGGTAGACGATATCCGCTTTCGTGACGGTCTCGAGCCCCCTGACGCTGATATCTTTCTCGTCGCCGAGGCCGAGCCCGATGAGGAAGAGTGTCATCATGCTGAGAACAAGGAGGGAATTTTAAAGGTTGTTACGAGCCGACGCAGGCACCAGTGCGGCGCTCATCGGACGGCTAATCGTTCGTCAACCGAGCATGCATGCAATAGCCGACTCCTCAATTCCGCGCCAAGAAGGCACTGGCACCGGAGAAGAAGATGGGAATGAGAACGGACGAAAAGGGATGAGAAGAACCGTAAGAAAGAGGACTACTTCTTCATGCCTTGCAGGGCGAGGAGGTCCTCGGTGGTGAGCTTCTTCCGGCTCTTCACCTTCTCTTCCGCTTCGGCGGCGCGCTCCTTCAGCGTCTTCAGCTCTTCCTGCTTCCGGTCTTCCTTGAGCTTGACGTTCTGCCTGTTCAGCGACTCCTTGACGCGTTGGAGGTCGGCGAGCCGGTCCTTGAGGAGCTGACTCACCTCGACGTACTTGTGCTTCTCGGCGAGGAACGCCTGGTAGAGCTCCTCCTCCTGCTTCTTCAGGTCGTCGATCTCCTTCGATTCTCCGACGAGCGCCTCGTGCTTCTCCTGGGAGTGCTGCGCATGCTCCTGGACCTGGCGATGGAACTTGTTCGCTTCGCGCTTCAGCTTGTCGATCTCCTTGCTCTTCTCGTTGATGAGGGTGAGGACTTCCGCGCTCCCCTTGACGGAGTCGTACTGCTTCTTGAGGTCCTTGAGCTTCTTGGTCAGCTTCTGCTCGGCGTCGAACCCCATGGGCTGGGTCTCGAGCTTGTACTCCATCGCCTCAATCTGGCGGAGAAGCGCGGATGGGCTGTTCTTTCGGTCGAACTGGTGGAGGACATCCTTGTGCTCCTCGTTCAGCTGCTTGATCTCCTGGACCTTCTCCCGGATGAGCCTGTTGAGCCGATCGCGTTCCTTCTTCAGTTCCTGGACCTCGCCGGTGAGAGAATTCCGCTCCTGCTTGCTGCCGACGAGATCGCCGATCTTCTCCGCAATGGACTTGGAGACGTCTTGCTTCTTCCGGAACGCAGCCTCTTTCTTCTTGTTTGCGGCGGCGACCTTGTTCTTCAGCTCCTGGACCTCCCGTTTCGCGAGGTCGAGCTGCTTCAGCATCTCCTCAACATTTACCTCCTCGAGAGGTGCGGCCACGGGCGTCGGTGCGGCCGAGATCGCGATCGCTTCCTCGGGAGAGAGCTCGACCGGCTCCGCGACGGGCACCTCGTCCGTCGGACCTTCTCCTCCTTCGTGCTTCGTCGTCATGATGGTCGCCGTGGAACAGGGAACAAAACGTTTGGAGAAGATATGCTTAGCCGAAGAGCGAGCCGAGACCGGCCGCAGCCTCCTCGGGCTTCTTCTCCTCTTTCTTCTCCTTCTTCTCTTCCGTCTTCGGCGCCGCTGCAGCGGCGGCGGGCGCAGCGGCGAGCGGGGCCGCGTTCTTGATAGTCTCGTCGATGTTCACGCCGTGGAGGGCGGCGACGAGTGCGCGGACCTGGCCATCGTCGGCGATGGCGCCGGCGGCGGTGAGGACCGCCTTGAGCGAGCTTTCAGTGACCTCTTTCCCCGCCTTGTGCAGGACGAGCGCAGCATAGATGTACTCCATCGTCAATCCCTCCATATGACTGTTCTTATCCGAAGAGCGAGCCGAGACCGGCTGCGGCCTCCTCGGCCTTCTTCTCCTCCTTCTTCGGCTCAGCAGCCTTCGCGGCGGGTGCCGGAACAACGGCGGTCGCCGATGCCGCTCTGGCTTCGGCACTGAGCGCCTCGTCAGGAAGCAGCCCCGAGACGGCGAGGCTCATCGCGTAGGCCTTGCTGAGAAGCGGCTTGACCGTGTCGTGGTTCACCACGTTCCGGTCCAGCGCCAGCGTGACGGCGTCCATGAACGCCTTCTGGAGGAGTGGCTTGGTCGTCTCGCTCGTCGGTATGGCGAGCTCCATGGCGAGGCCGTATGCCTCGTGGTGCGCCCGCACGAGCTTCAGCTTGTAGGCATCCTCATCCACGTCGAGGACATCCTTGGTGAGGATCTCGCCGTCCTCATAGACGGCCGCGAGGTTGAGCCCGATCCGCATTGGCTCGATGCCGAGACGTGTCAGCAGCCCGGCGAGCTTCGCGCTCACCACGGTTCCCGGCTTGGCGACGACGCTGTCCTCCTTGACAGCAATCTTGCCGTCGACGATGCCGGTTTTGATGCCGACGCTGCCCAGCTCGCTGATGATCGGGCCGGGGGCGAAACCAGTGGGTCCAGCCGGGACGACGATTGCGTCGGGCGCGGTCTGGCCGCCCCTGATGGGTGCCTTGGACTGGCTCTGCTTAAGGAGCTTGAAGAGGCTGAACGGGCTCTCCTCCGTGAAGATGAGGGCCGGCATGCCGCGGAAGTGGGGCTTCAGTTTTTCGATGCCCGGCTTCTTCGTCTGCTCGAACGCCTTGAAGAGGAGCCGATGCTTCGTCATCCGGAGCACGATTCCCTTGGCGCGGAGCTTGGACCGCATGGTCTGGAGCTGTTTCGCCGGCAGGTTCTCCATGTCCACGACGCCAATGATAGGGTAGGAGTCGAGGAGGTCGACGAACCCTTTGACCGTTGCTGTTTTCTGCGGAGTGGCCATTGGCGATCACCCGATCCTCACCGGCGCGCTCATCGTCGTCTTCACGAAGGCGTGCCTCACATTGTTCCGCTCCTTGGGAAGATGGTGGATCACCTGGTCGTAGACAGTCTTGATGTTGTCCACGACATCCGCGAGGGCCATTTCCTCGCGGCCAATCAGGATTTGGATGCTGGGGCTCTTCTTGACGCTGATCTTCACCGTCTTCTGCAGTTTCTCGTAGAGCTGGGCGAGAACTGCGACGGGCATCTTCGGCGGGACGATGCACCCGGCTTTCGGGTTTGGCATCTTCCCTTTCGGTCCGAGGATCCGTCCCCATGTCGCGGCTATCTTCGGCATAATCGTGGCTTGGCCGACGAAGAACTCGTGGCTGTTCGCGATCCTCTTCAGCTGGGCCTTGGGGAGCCCTTCGAAATCAGCGAGGCTCATCGTGGTGTCAAACACCTTCTTGCAATCGTCGACCATCTCGGGACCGACGAGGGCGCAGATCCTTCGCTTCTTGCCGAGCGTCACGTGGACCTGGGTGAAGAACTCGACCTGCTCGTCGGGATTCTTCAGGTTGAGATCCTTGAGCGCGATGATGAGGTCGAAGCTCTGCTTGAACTTCCGCGGAGAATCCTGCTTGAGCTTCTCAAGCGTAGCCGTAAGCTCTTGGTCGTTCATCATATAACTTGCCTCGATGAACTCCTACCGAAGTAGTCGTCAACAGAGCGAGAAACGAGGACTCTTTTTAAAGCTTGCTGTTTCCTCAAGGAGGATTCTCTTCAGGTCCGATAACGTCGCGGCCTTGGAACGGATGCGGTTCTCCGACGAGAAGATAAATGCTTGAGCCATAAGTGGAAGCGACGTCCGAAGAGCGCCGCGGCAACGTTTACGCGTCAGTCCTGCCGAAAAGCTCCTCGTTAATGAATGCGTTGAGGTCCTCGACGAGCGCGTCGATGGCGTCCGGCGGCACACCATGGCCGCGGCAGCCCTGCTCGATCGTCTCGTAGGCGGAGACGTGGCACCCGACGCAGTGCAAGCCATACTGGAGCATAACGAAAGCTGCATTCGGGTGCTTGGCGACGAGTTCGCCGATCAACGTCTCTTTCGTGACGCGCTGCTCCGAGGGCTTTGCTGGAACTTTCGTCTCGGGCATGGCGACGAGTAGTGCCAAAGGGTTTTTATTGATATTGTTGGTGGAGACCCCTCAGCAGCCTCAAACAAGCGGGGCCGAACGCCACGAAAGAGGATTGAAGCTAGCACGCCGAGACACGGCACCTCGCTCTGTGCGGAGCTGCGCACGCTCCGATGATGCTACGCCGGCGCTCGGATTTGAACCGAGAATCCCTTGCGGGACATGGTCTCAAGCCATGCGCACTACCAGGTTATGCGACGCCGGCAGCGAAGGGGTTTCACGACTGAGCTGACGGGGACGCGACGGGAGCGTGAGCGACCGTATGCCCTCAGAAATCTTCGATTTCTGGGGCGCCAGAAACGCTTCGCGTTTCTGTGCGCGACGCCGGCAACTTCTTTGAGTGAATTCTCGCCCCTTTTTAAATGGTTCGCGTCGGCGCCAGAGCGGCGACTCCAATCCATCGTTCGGCATCAGAAACCTCGTATCTCTGAGAACTCCGAAAGGCCGCCGGGGCGCTGACGCAGACGCTGAAAATATAACGAACATAACGTCGTAAGCCCATCGGGTGAAGCGAAACCTAGTGACCGATGAAGTATGTCCCTGAACCCGGCGCGACGATGTACCGGTTCATGTTGAGGAAGCTCTTGACGAGGTCGATGACGTCCCAGCAGTCCTTGATACAGTACTCTTCTGCCAGGTTGGTCTGGCTCCTCCGGATGTACTTGTCCGTAATGGTGCGGAGGAAGTAGAGGAGGACGCGGTTCTCCCAACGGTGCTCGAAATCGGTGTAGAGATTCGCATCGAACCAGAGTTCCGCGCGGCCGTGGTGGAGCTTCCGTTTCACGCCGTCGACCTCGACGATCTTCTCCTTGAGATTCTTGAAGAAGGCGTAGATTCTGATCTCCATCTTGACATAGTCGTTCAGCTTCTTGTACGGAAGGAGCTCGATGGTAATCTGCCGACCCGTCTCATAGACCTCTTCGTAGTTCTGGGTCTCGAGCCGGTCGTAGCCCCGTTCGCGGAAGAAGTCGTCAATCGCCTTGAAGAGCCCCGACAGGTCAAAGAGCCCTTCATATTGGACCTCTTTGCCATCCACCAAGTACTTGATCTCGGACATCTACCACACCGCGTTCTCTTTCGTCGTCATGTTGAGGCATTGCTTGATGAGCGTCTGGATATCTTGAGTCCGGTACTCCATGACGTCGATGTACTTCATCTCGATTTCACGCCAACGGAGATCCATGTACCGTTGTCCCAGCCAACCAAAGAACCCTTTCTTGTTGGCGAAGTAGTTGTTCCGGTCGGTCTCGATCGTTCCTTTGATGGTGAACTGGACCATGCCGTTCAGGATCTTCCTCGGCTCGCCATTAACGAGCACCTCGTGCGTAGTAAGGTTCCACATCTCTATCTTGATGTCATAAGATTCGATGAAGAACTCGTCGAGGTTCCGTTCGGCTTCCCAGTCATCTTTAATACGCTTCCCGCTGTCCTTGAACCGGGTCTCGTAGAACCGGAAGCGGCGCTGCTCGAACCAGCGCTGCACCATCCGGTAAAGGTAGGTGAAGTCGAAAGAGCCCTTGTAGCGGACGACGACGGTGCCCCTGCGAAACTGATCTGAGGGGAAAGCGGAGAGACCCTTTCCGGGCGGTGGTCTTAACGACATGGCAACATCTCCCCTTGACCCCCATCTCGGACCTATTTAAAGGTATCGGTGCTGTCCCCGTCGAGAAGAGTGTGGTCGCTCATTGGATTTGTCACCCCCCCTTAAAGCTTAGGAGCTTTTGAGGG
>JBBIPM010000060.1:0-7494 GCA_037442865.1 Candidatus Woesearchaeota archaeon | reverse complement strand
AGCGGCTGTATCTCGAGCTCTTGACTGACGTGATGGCCTGACTGACAGAATACCAGAAGCCATACTGAGCGCTTTCATTCGAGCTTCAAACGGAAGAACCCACCGGTGCGCAAGGACCGACCGATGGCGCGCCGCAGCCAGATCACAGCGAGCATCATCATCCACAACAGGCGAAGAATCGACTACTTCTCACGACAGGACTCATTTCCGCGCAAAGCCGAGAAGGGGCAAATCTTTATAAACGAACCCCGATTCGTGCAACCTCATCAGGTTCCAGAGGCTGTCCTATGGCTGAGAAGCATGAGAAGGCGATCAAGCGTTTCGGGGTCCGGTACGGCCGGACCGTGAAGCGGAAGCTCGGCGCCATCGAGGCGCAGCAGAGGAAGAAGCACCGATGCCCCTATTGCCGGTACACGCAGGTGCGTCGCCAGGCGGCCGGCATCTGGCGCTGCGCGAAGTGCGAGGCGACGTTCACGAGTCGCGCATACACGGTGGCGAAGCCGCCAGCGGTGAGGGTGGAGCAGACCCGCGAGATCTGAGGTGCACCATGGCATATAAGTGCTTCTTCTGCGGCAAGGAGATCAAGGACGAGTATATCAAGAAGAAGGTGCGGTGCATCTATTGCGGCTCCAAGATCATCTTCAAGGAGCGGACCGTCACGACGAAGATACTGGCGCGATGACGATCCACGCGACTGTGACGACGCCGTTCGAGCCGTCCTTGGAGACGCTCTTCCGTTCCGAGGAGGAGACGTTCCGGCATCCGCGCGCCACGTATCGGATCGCGCGGCGCGGCCCGTCCTTGATGTTCACGATCCAGGCGCGTGACGCGACCGCGTTGAAGGCGACGGTGGCGAGCATCTGTCGCGTCATCGCGGTGCATGAGAAGGCGAGGTTGCAGGATGGGTGAATCAGCGCAGGAGAAGATGCGGAAGCTCCAGCTCATCGAGGAGAATCTCCACGGCTATCTCGCGCAGAAGCAGCAGGTCCAGTCGCAGCTGTTGGAGCTCGAGTCCGCGCTTGCGGCGCTCGAAGGCGCCTCGTCGTCGTACCGGATCATCGGCAACCTCATGGTCGCCGCTTCCCCCGAGGAGCTCCGGAAGGACGTCGAGGAGCGGATCGAGCGCTCCAAGGTCCGCCTCGCGGCCGTTGAGAAGCAGGAGCTCCGGCTCAAGGAGCGGGCGGAGGGGGTCCAGCAGGAGGTCCTCTCATTGATGAAGAAGGAAGGGTGAATCATATGGCTTCGTTCACTGATATCGCGGACGCGTTGCAGATGCTCCTCGGCGAGCAAGGGACGCCGAGGAACGTGCGGGAGAAGGTCCAGGGGATGCTCCATCAGATTCGGCAGCCAGGGGACGCGCGGATGAAGGCGGACCGTCTGCTGATGCAGCTCGACGATCTCCAATCGGATGTCAATATCCCGAGCTACATCCGAACCGGCCTCTGGTCCATCTCAGGCATGCTCGAGAATCTCGAGGATTAAGGCGGACTGGTTCTCCTATTCGAGTTCATCGCGTCTTTCTCTTCTATCCCTCTCTTTGAGCTTCCGTCCTCTTCTAGAAGAGGGCAGAAAAGGAGAGAGCTAGGGGAAAGAGGAGAATCGACCTTCCCGCCCTTCAGCGCGGAGTATCCCTCCTCGAGCTAAAGAGGGGCGCTCGCAGAAAGGAAGGATTACGAATAACGGTGAGAAAGCACGAAGTATCACATATCTTGAAGAAAGAAGAAGCAAAAAAGGTTAGTCGGCCGAAACCTACTGGTACGCGCTCGGGTCGAAACCGCCCGCATATTGCTGCATCATCTCCTCCATGCTCATCGCTTTCACGGGAGGGGTAAACGCCGAGTCGCTGACGCTTGTGGCGTACTCCGTCGCTTCCCATGTCGTCGTGTAGCCCTGGGTCTTCGAGGAGAGGTAGAGTATGACACCTTCCTTGGCGATGCAGTACTCGGTGCTGCTCGTCACGAAGTCGGGGAGGGTGATGGTCATCTCGTAGCAGGTGGTGGCGGTGCCCGCCACGGTCCGAGTCCCTCTCTTGACGAAGTCAGCGTCCGGCTCCTCGATCTTGAAAGCCTTGGGAAGGGCGGCGTCCGCCTCGGCGCTCTCGATGCGGAAGCAGGTCCATTCGCCTTCTTGCCGCTGACAGCTGATGAATTCGTCGCGGAGCGCATAGATGCGCCCTTCGATGCTCTGCCCTTCAATGACGGTGGTCGTGTCCATGCGGGACTTGCCGTCCTTCAAGTACATGACGAGCTCGCCCTGCCCGGAGATGGAATCCCGGGTCTGGTAGCGCACCATGTAGGTGCTCAGCTCCCCTTTCTTCATCAGTGCTTCGAACTCGGTTTTCGCGTCGCCAGTCTTCACGGTGACGTCGCCGCCGCTCTCCGCGAGAGGCGGCAGCGCCGTGTCCTCTGCTCCTCTCGCCGGGAGCGGGAGCTGTCTCTCCGTCGCTCGCTCGCTGCACGCCGCGAGGAGCAGGAGGACGAGCAGGTTCACTGCTAAGATGTAGGTCGTTCTCATTGTTCACCTCCGTTTCCGCTGGTCGCACGCCGCCGCTTGACGCGGACGCTGGTGCGCGCGAAGAGCGCGTTTGGGACGATGATGGTGTCGCCGTTCTTGGTCATGATGCTGGTCTCGAGCAGGCTGATCGCCGTGATGACGCCTTCAGCGTGCTCGAGCCTAATCGCGTCCCCTTCCTTCAGCTTGCCGTGGAGCGCCAACCCTTGCGCCAGGTTCGGGATGACGTCGCGGAGCGCGAGGAAGGCTGAGACGAGAATGGCGAGGACGAGGATGGCGAGGATGATCTCCAGCACGGTCGTCGTCAGGCCGACGGCGTTCAGCGCCAGGATGATGCTCGCCGCGTAGATGAGGAAGGAGGCGAGGGCGCTCGCCCCTTTCTCGAGCGAGAGCTTCCCCCCGGCGATCCGCCTGATAGAGACGTCCGCCTTGATGTCGGAGAGGAGCCGCCGGACAAGCCTGCCCGCGATCTTCCCGACGAGGAAGCCGATGAAGAGAATGAGAAAGAAGAGGACGATATTGTTTAGCGTGGGCATGAACTCGTTCAGCGACCGTTGGAGCGCATTGATTGTCTCCTGGGTGAGCCCCATGCCAAGGTGGACGTCTCCTCATTTTAAAAAGGTTCCTCAGGAGAGGCCCGCAGCATCACCGGCGATCAATAATCATTGTTCAGTATCTCGCCGCGGGATCGCGGAATCAGGGATGAAGGGGCGGTCCCTCCACCCTCCTCACCGTTCGAGGAGCAGCTCGGAGAGGAGCGCGGCGCTCCACGCCTGGCAGAATGTGCCGCCCCACTCCTGCGACGCGGCGGAACTCAGCTCCGAGCAGTGGCCCGCGGCACCATGGAAGAGCAAGTCCTCGACGCACCCGTGACGGAGCGCGCGGATCCGCTCCTCGTACGCGTAACGGTCGACGCGGGACAGGGAGAGCGCGGCAACGGCGTTCACCCAGTACCAGGAGTCGCCGCGATGATAGCTCCGGTTATCCGCTCCAGAATAACGGTCGACGAACAAGGGACCCTTCTCGATCGTGGCGAGGCCTCCCCAGGGGAGCCAGAGCCGTTCCAAGGCGTGGTCGAACGTCGCGGTCCACTCCTCTGGCGAGAGGAGCGCGGGGAAGAGGTAGTGGGCGATAAAGACGTTGGGGCGCGTCACCACATCGTCCTTCCCGCTCCCATCAATCCCGTCCAGGAGGATCCGATCATGGAGGAGGGCGCGTCGCGTCGCGCTGAGAAGCTGGGCGCCGCTGTGGCGTCGCCGACCGAAGAGGGGCTTGTCGAGCCGGTCGATCAGGGAGAAGAGCGCGAGCGTCCCGGCCTGGATCTCGGCACGGCACCCGCTCCTGCCGTCATCCTCCCAGACGGTGTCCATCCAGGTCTCGCACGGGCCGTTGATGACGAGCCCGTTGCGGAGCGGCAGCGCCGCGGCGGCGAGCCGCGCCTGGTCGAGAATGCTACGCCGTTCCCCCTTGGAGAGGAACCGTTCTCGCCGCCGTCCCTCTTCATCGAGGAGCTGGTCCGTCCGTTTCGCGAGCCAGCCGAGGGCGTCCGCCGCGATGAGGCCTTCCGACGGATAGATCGCGTGGAGACGCCCCTTGTCGAGGGCGCTCCACCAGCGGAGCAAGATCATTTTGGCGTCGAGGAGACGTCCCGTCTTGAGGAGCGCGCCGACGCTGATCAGCTCGTCCCGGCTCCATGGCCGGACGAACCAGGGAAGGCCCGCGAGAAGGCCCTCCCGTTGGAGGAGCGAATCGAGAGATCGGAGCGCGAGGGTCGTCTCGATCGGCGCATCCGATGAGGGGAGCGGCGCGGGCTTCCTCCTGAGCGCTTCGCGTGCGTCGGCGAGGGCGCGTGCCGCCTCCGTCGACTCGGTGAGCGCGAACCGGGTGCTCCCGGTGACGCTGAGGGCGGCGGCGCGCCAGACCCACCGTGACGGCGTTTCGCCGCGGCGCGCGTCATACGGGTAGTGCCGTTCCTGCCACTCCGCCACGCGACGTGCTTCAGCGCCGATAATCGCGACGGACCGGCGGTACGCGTCGCCGCTCCGCGCGTCAACGACCTTGGTGTAGGTGACCAGCAGCCCGTCGGCGAGGGGATCTGCGTTGTAGATCCGACCCTGCGTCTCGTCATCGTCGAGGCGACGGACATCGAGGTCGAGGAAGACGTCGCCGGTGTAGCCCTCGACCGCGACGATGAGCGCCTCTCCGAGGAGTCGGAACCGGAGACGGGCGCCGCCTTCGTGCTCCACCTCAACCTCGTCGAGCCGGTTGATCACCCTGACAGGGGTGAGGGGCAGCGCGACGCGGTCGAGCGTCTTGGAGAGCCGGCCACCCTCGGACCGGAGAAGACCGTTATACGTCGTCACGTTCCCGGATGGGCAGTGGGAGAAAAACAATCCCTTGCCGACGAGGAGGGTCATCCCGGCGCCCAGCCCTTTGGCCGCGCCTTCAACGATCTTGCCGGCGTGCTCGTGCGTGACGCGGATTATGGTCTCACCTCTCGAACGATGTTCTGCGCCTCCTCGCGCATCCGACATTCACGTCATTCACTTCTTGAGCCTGGCCTGGCCATGGTCGCCGAGGAGCATGGTATGCTTCGCCTCATGACCCGCCCCTTCGATGAACGTCGATTCGCCGATGATCGAATCGGCCAAGGAGATATCCAGAATCGTGCTGCCCTTGTCGATGATGCAGTCGTGGAGCTTCGCCTTCCTGATCGTGCAGCCCTTCGCCACGCTGACGTTCGGGCCAATCTCGGCCTCGTCGATGACGCATCCTTCCTCGATGAAGACCGGTTCGATGATTCTCGTCGCTTTCACCGGGCTCTTGACCGCGTGGCGCTTCCGGAGGAGGAGCGCGTTGCTCTCCAGTGTCGTGGTGGGGGCGCCGCAGTCGTACCAGCCGCCGACGGGAAGCACCTTCAGTCTCGCGCCGTGGTCGATCATGTACTGGAACGCGTCGGTCAGGAAGTATTCTCCCTTGAGGGTGATTTTCTGATCGTAGACGTACTCGATCCCTTCGAACATCCGCGCGTAGTTCTTGACGTAGTAGAGGCCGATGTTCGCCAGCTTCGAGACAGGCTCATTCGGTTTCTCCACGATCCGTTCCATGCAGCCTTCTTTGTCGGTGACGATGACGCCGAACCGCTGGTAGTCCTCGACCTCCTGCGCCCAGATGATGCCGTCATCGTTGCAGCTTTCGATGACCGAGAGGTCGGCGTCGAAGACCGTGTCCACGAAGACGATGAGCACAGGTTCCTGAACGAAGGGACGGGCCAGCCTGATGGCGCCGGCGGTGCCGTCCTTGACGCGCTGCTCGATGAACCGGGCCGGCAATCCGAGCCGCGTGATATGCTCCTCGATCTGCTCCTTGAGATGGCCGGTGATGAAGATGTACTCCGAGACGTCCAGGTCTTTAAGGCAGTCGAGCACATGATCAAGCACCGGCTTCCCGGCAACAGGAAGCAGCGGCTTCGCTTTCGTGTGCGTGTGCGGACGCATCCGCGTCCCTTTCCCCGCGAGCGGAATGACTACTTTCACGATGAGACCCCGTGACCTTCCTCCGGAGCCAAGAACGTCGCTTTATATAACTATTGGCGTTTCGGCTCGTAGCCGTGCTTCTGGTAGAACGCCGCGGTGAAGCGCGCAATTGTGCTGTACGCTTCGGCAAGGAGGTCCGGCTTCGCCAGGTAAACGACGCGGAAATGGCCCCAGCGGACGCCCTCCTCGTCTTCGCGCTCCTCGAGGCCGAACCCCGAGCCGTAGACGACGACGACCCCTTCGTCGAGGAGCGCTTCGACGTACTCCTTATCCGTCACGCCGGGGGGAAGTTGGACCGCGGGGAAGGCGTAGAATGCCCCTCGGGGCGGGACGCAACGGATGCCCGGGATGGCGTTGAGCCGCTTGACGGTCAAGTCGCGTTTCTTTCTCAAGCGGACCTTCATATCGTCCAGGAAGCTGTGCTCACCTTCCAGCGCCGCTTTGACCGCATGCTGCGGGAGGTGCGGACTGCTGAGACGGGCCCGCAGCAATTGCTTGATGGCCGCGACGAGTCTCGACATCTTCTGGGCAGGGTCGTGAAAGTGGATCCAGCCCACGCGGTAGCCGGGCATGACGTAGTTCTTGCTGAGACCGCCGAAGCTGAGGACTGGGACGTCGCCTGCGAGGGCGGCGATGGCGTGGTGCGTGTACTCTTTGTCAAGGAGAAGCTGGTCGTAGATCTCGTCCGCGAAGATGACGAGGCCGCGCTTCTTGGCGAAGGCGATCAGCCGCTTAATCGTCTCCTCCGTGTAGACGCCCCCGGTGGGGTTGTTGGGGTTGATGATGACGATGCCGCGCGTCTTCTCGTCCACGTTCCGTTCGAGGCTCTCGAAGTCCACCTGCCAGTCGTTCCGCTCATCAAGTAGGTAGGGTCTCGGCTCGCCGTGATAGAGTGCAAGGGTGCTCAGGTAGAGCGGATAGCCAGGAACGGGGAGGAGGAGGTTCTCCCCTGGGTTGACAAGAGCAGCAATGGCGAGCATGATTCCTTCACTCGCGCCGGCGGTCATCACCACCTCGTCGGCCGTGGCCGTGATACCGCGTTCTTTCTTCAACCACGCGATGATCGCCTCCCTCGCCTCTTGGAGCCCCATGCTGTCGGCGTAGGTGGCGCTCTTCTTCCCCGTCGTTTCGTCGATCCGCCGCTTCAGGTGCTCCTTGATGTGCTGTGGCGTGTCGAAGTCGTAGACCGGTGGGTCACCGATGTTGAGATAGAGCATCCGCTTCCCCTGGCGTTCCAGCGCCTGCGCCTTGACGACGATATCACGGATGGCGTAGGTAATCTTCTTGGTCCGTTCAGCAGGGAGAATCTCACTCATACGGAAGAGTCAGTCCGTTCACTATTTAAACGTTCTCTTGGTTCGGCTCAGTAGAAAAGTTCGCTCCACTCACTCTGTGCCGCGCAACAGGCGACGTGCTCGCCTGGCGGGTCAGCAAAGAACGCAGCTTC